>JAFWUG010000022.1 GCA_017524185.1 Bacteroidales bacterium | reverse complement strand
TGAATATGATGCAGGGCGATTTTTCTTTGGCTTGGCGGAAGAGGTCGCGCACCCGCGATGCACCCACGCCCACAAACATCTCCACAAAGTCGGACCCCGACATGCTAAAGAACGGCACATTGGCTTCACCTGCTACGGCTTTGGCTAATAGGGTTTTTCCTGTCCCCGGAGGACCAACAAGCAGTGCGCCTTTGGGTATTTTTCCGCCCAGATTGGTGTATTTTTTGGGGTTTTTGAGAAAATCGACAATTTCCATCACCTCTTCCTTGGCACCTGCAAGTCCAGCCACGTCTTTGAAGTCGATTTTCTGAGTGGTGCTTTCGCGGTCGAATAGCTGGGCTTTTGACTTGCCCACGTTGAAGATGCCGCTTGTTGGCCCCATGCCGCCGCCTCGGCTCATGCGGCGGATAAAGTAAACCCAAATTGCGATGATTATGGCCAGCGGGAGCACCCACGAGATTTCGTTCCAGTAGTTGGTGCGTTCGGTATATTCGGGGTAGAGTTTGTCGGATTCGGGGAGTTGTGTTTGGGCATCGGCCAATTGTTTTTCAAAGGTGTCGATTGAGCCTATCTCGAAGTAGAAGTGTGGACCCAACTTCGACGGGGTGGTGGCTATGCCCTTGCCGCCGCCTATGCGTTTGGCGTATTTTTCGACTTTATCCTCTTTGAGGAATACCTCAACGCGGCCCGTGTTGCGAACCACCACCAGCTTTTTCACCTCGCCGTTGGCTAGCATTTGGTTTTTCACCTCTTGCCACGAGGTGATTACGGCTCCGCCATCGTTCATCAGGAACTGCATGACGAATATGCCGCCAAGTATAGCTGCAAATATCCAATAGATATTGAATTTTGGGGCTTTACGCTTTTCTTTTTGGGGCATTGGATTAATCCCGTTTGGGACGTTATCAGGCTCGGTTTTGCTCATGTTTTTTGGGGTATGATTAGTGCCTATTTGGACTATTCATCGGGGTCGTTGTATTTGGTTGTTTGGGCATCGGCCCATAGCGATTCGAGCTGGTAGAATTCGCGTTGCTCGGTTTGGAACACGTGCACCACCACGTCTATGTAGTCGAGTACAATCCAAAGGGCGTTTTCGTAGCCAGCGGTGCGGTAGGCGCGTTCGTGCAGGTCGGTTTCCATGCGGTGTTCTATGTTTTGGGCAATGGCGTCCACCTGGGTGGTGGAGTCGGCATTGCATACCACAAAGTGGCTGCACACGGCGTTTGGGAGCGTGTCTAACTCCATTGATACTACTTGCTTGCCCTTTTTTTCCTGTATGGCGGCAACAATGCAGCTTAGGGTTTGTGCTGCTGTTGGGGTCGATTTAGGCTGTTTGCTTACGGCCATCTAAGTTTCTGTTTTTTAAGCACCACAAAGGTAGTACTTTTTTGTTATGCTACCAAGCGGTTTTGGATTGTGGTGTGGGTTGATTTTTGTGGACAACTAAAAAGGTGTCAGGCTGTAGCCCAACACCTTATTAAGTTGGTATGCATCAATGGCTTTACTCCGTCGGTACTTGTTCAACGCCGTATATCTTGTAGTTCGACAGGTTGATGATGTTCTCCTTTTGGTCGATTTTTTTCGCTGTGAGGTGAATGGTCGAGCCGCTTTGCTTGTGGGTGAGGTGCTGTTCCATCACCATGCCGGTGGGTGCAGCGGGTGCGGCTAGCGAAAGCACTTGCAGTCCACCAACGTAGGTGTAGGCGTGTGCGAGGTTGGTTTTTACTCTTGGAGTCACCCAGATGAGCGAATGCACGGTGTCGTTTTCGTAGATAAACTCTTTGCATTTGTGGCCAGCAATTTTTTTTGAGCGGCCAGTGGGTTGGTAGTTGGCAGCGGGACGGTGGCCAATGGATGCCAGCAGCGAGTCTGACTGCGAAAGGCGGGTGGCTATACCCTGTTTTGTGTTTTCGGTTTCGCTAAGCACCAGCATCGCTTGGTTTTGCGAATCGTAGATAACCAAGCGGTTGGTGTTTTTGCGGGTGGGATCAATAAAGTTAAAAGCGTAGCCCCCATCGTTTTTGCTGAGGTGTACGCGGTAGGCCATGCGGGTGTTGGTGTTTGGGGCATCGGTGCGTTCAATTTCGATATGCATTGTGGCCGAGTAGGTGTAGGCCTGTAGGTGCGGCACGTTGTCGGCACCGATAGCTTTTAGCATACGTTCTTCGAGCGATTGGGCAAGCACCTCGTTGGGCAGCAGTTTGTCGTGTGGGAGGCAGGTGGCGTTCTCCACCACGCGTTCGGTGGCCTTGGTTAGGCCGCGTTCAATGCCCATTTGAATGGACTTGTCCATGCCCTTCATCACCTTTTTCCACATCTGCGCCTGGCTGTTGGCCTTGGGGTAAAGCATTAGCACGGCAATGGCTATGATGATGTTTAGGTTTCTCATTGATAGTTTGTTTGATGAGATTATGCAACTATAGCAAAAAACATCACCATAACCAAAGTCGTGCCAATCTATGCTTTTGTCCGCAGTATGCTTGTATGGGACTAAGCCTCGGCTAAATCCTTGAAGCCCTTGCCCATAATCTCGTTGCTGTCGATGGTGTTGATAAAAGCGGCAGGGTCGATTTGGCTGATGCGCTTAAGCAGAATGCTGTACTCGCGACGGGTTACGATGGTGTAGATGATGGAGCGGTTGTCGCCCTTGTACATGCCTTGACCGTGCAGCACTGTGCCGCCCCTCTTCAGGTCGTCGATGATAACGGAACGAATCTCGTCGTACTTGTCGCTCACGATCATCAGCGTGCGGTTCACCTTGGCGCCCTCTATTATCAGGTCGATTAGCTTACCCTCTATGAACACAATAATCCACGAGTACATGGGCAGACGCCAGTCACCGAAGGCCACAACGGTGGTCAGCGTGATGGTGCAGTCTACGATAATCACCAGCTTGCCAAGCGACATGCGAGTGTACTTGTTCAGAATCATAGCGATGATGTCGGAACCGCCCGATGTAGCTCTCGACTTGAACACCATGCCTATGCCCACTCCGTACACTATGCCGCCGAATATCGAGGCCAGGAGGTGCTCTTGCAGCAGCGGACGCATGGCCTGCGTGAACTGTTCCATATCGGCAGCCTTCGATAGGTCGAGACCAGCAGCCAAGGCATTGAGCTGGGCTTTTACTTCAGCTGACTCCACCAGCGGGATGTATCCATAGAACTGATGTATGAGCCCCATGAATAAGGGAAGGGCACATATGCTGACCACCGTCTTGATGCCGAACTTGGGGCCAAGGAAGTAGATGCCCAGCAGCAGCAACGGGATGTCCATGCACCAGCCAGCCCACTCGGTGCTCCAGCCCCATAGGTTGTGGAACACTATGGCCAGGCCATACACCCCGCCCGGGGCAAAGCCGTAGGGCTCGGCGAACAGCACCGAACCCAGAGAGAACACGAAGCACCCACCCAGCAACCAGGCGTAGGTGATGAAAAAATCTTTGGAGAATAGTTTCTCTTTGGTTACGAACGACATAACTATAACAATTAGTAAAAAAATTTAAGGGCGCAAAAGTAGTCTAAAAACATCAAATAGCACCATGACATTTGCATAAAAAATTTTTTGCCCCTTTGAGGCAATTATTCACCAGTACCCAT
Organism: Bacteroidales bacterium; assembly: GCA_017524185.1. Lineage (GTDB taxonomy): Bacteria > Bacteroidota > Bacteroidia > Bacteroidales > Tenuifilaceae > RGIG6076. Next base: position 31,075 of record JAFWUG010000022.1, on the reverse strand, counting down.
TAGCAGATTTCGCACAAACTCCCTATCTTTGCAGTTTAGATTTATTCTAAATATACAGCCCTACGGGCAGATGTTTACATTATCAACGCATTGACAAACAGCACAATGATAGACGACCAAAGAGACATAATCGACGAGGTTACCGAGGCTGAATATAAGTATGGCTTCACCTCTGACATTGATACCGATGTGATACCCAGCGGTTTAAGCGAGGATGTGGTTCGCCTTATTTCGGCCAAAAAGCAAGAGCCCGAGTGGATGCTCGAATTCCGGCTGAAGGCCTATCGCCGTTGGCTTCAGATGAAACCTCCAACGTGGGCGCACCTTAAAATCCCCGAAATCGATTTTCAGGCCATAAGTTACTATGCAGCACCGCGCAAGCAAGCGGCCAATGCCGATGGCGAAATCGACCCAGAACTAAAGGCCACGTTTGACAAACTGGGTATTCCCCTTGACGAACAAAAATTGCTGTCGGGCGGCGTGGCCGTTGATGCCGTGATGGATAGCACCTCGGTGAAAACAACCTTCCGCGAGCATTTGGCCGAATTGGGCATCATTTTTTGCTCCATGAGCGAGGCCATCCGCGAGCACCCTGATTTGGTACGCCGCTACTTGGCCTCGGTGGTGCCCGTGGGCGACAACTTCTATGCCGCCCTAAATTCGGCGGTGTTTAGCGATGGCTCGTTCTGCTACATCCCCAAGGGCGTACGCTGCCCCATGGAGCTGAGCACCTACTTCCGCATCAACGCGGCCAACACCGGCCAATTCGAGCGCACCTTAATCGTTGCCGATGAGGGGAGCTATGTGAGCTACCTTGAGGGCTGCACCGCCCCAATGCGCGATGAAAATCAGCTACATGCCGCTGTGGTCGAAATCGTTGTTGAAGAACAGGCCGAAGTAAAATACTCAACCGTACAGAACTGGTATCCAGGCGATAAGGATGGCAAAGGCGGCATCTACAACTTTGTAACCAAACGCGCAATATGCAAGGGGCAGGGTAGCAAAATGTCATGGACACAGGTTGAAACTGGCTCTGCCATCACCTGGAAATACCCCAGCTGTATACTACAGGGCGATGACTCATACTGCGAATTCTACTCCGTGGCCGTTACCAACCACCACCAACAGGCCGACACTGGCACTAAGATGATACACCTAGGCCGAAATACCCGCAGCCACATCATCTCCAAGGGTATATCGGCTGGCCTGAGCCAAAACAGCTATCGCGGCTTGGTTAAGGTGATGCCCAAAGCTACCAATGCCCGCAACTACTCGCAGTGCGACTCTCTGCTGCTGGGCGACCGCTGTGGCGCGCACACCTTCCCCTACCTCGAGGTGGCCAACGACAGCGCCATAGTGGAGCACGAAGCCACGACCTCGAAAATTGGCGAGGACCAAATATTCTATTGCAACCAACGCGGGCTGAGCACCGAAACAGCGGTAGGCCTCATCATTAACGGCTACGCCAAGGAGGTGCTCAACAAGCTGCCCATGGAGTTTGCCGTCGAAGCGCAGAAACTGCTGCAAATCAGCTTGGAGGGAAGCGTGGGGTAAATCTCTATAAATCAACACAAAACACTACTAGTTTACAACTCACTGCAATGCTAAAGATAACCGATTTACACGCCAAGATTGGCGATAAAGAGATACTAAAGGGTATCAACCTTGAGATTAAAGCCGGCGAGGTTCATGCCATCATGGGACCCAATGGCTCTGGCAAAAGCACACTGTCATCGGTGCTTGCCGGACGTGAAATATTCGATGTAACCCATGGCGATGTAACGTTCAATGGGAAAAATCTGCTGGCCATGCCTGCCGAGGTGCGTGCCCGCGAGGGGCTATTTCTGAGTTTTCAATATCCAGTGGAGATTCCTGGCGTGAGCATGGTAAACTTCATGAAAGCTGCTGTGAACGAGCATCGTAAGCATCGTGGACAGGAGCCGCTATCAGCTTCGGATTTTCTGAAGATGATGCGTGAGCGTAAAGAATTGGTCGAAATTGATGCTGCGCTCACCAACCGCTCGGTAAACGAGGGTTTTTCTGGCGGCGAGAAGAAGAAAAACGAGATTTTCCAAATGGCTATGCTTGAGCCCAAGCTGTCCATCCTCGATGAGACCGACTCTGGCCTCGACATCGATGCGTTGCGCATCGTGGCCAATGGAGTTAATAAGCTCAAAACGCCTCAAAACGCCACCATTGTGATTACTCACTATCAGCGCCTGCTCGACTATATTGTCCCCGATTTTGTGCACATATTATATAAGGGGCGCATAGTGAAAAGTGCGGGCAAGGAGTTGGCCTTAGAACTCGAGGAAAAGGGCTACGATTGGATTAAGGAACAGGCCGATAGGCAATAGGAGGCTGCACCGATGAATATCAATTCTAACATAAATCGCGAAGCGATAGGCCTTTTCCATAGTAATAGCAGCACCATTGAATCGCACAGCAGTCGGCTGCTCAACCAGCATCGGGCTCAGGCATTGGAACTGCTTGAGCAGTTGCCGTCGCCTGATGTAAAGTCGGAGGCCTACCGATATTCGCTGTTCCCAGCTGAGCGGTGGATGCGCTGTCAGAAAGTGTTTGCACCAATCACTTGCGACATCAGCACCGACGACATATTTCGCTGCAATCTGCCCAATCTGCATGCACATTTGGCTCTCACCCTCAATGGATTTTATTATGCGGTTGACGCCGAACGCCTGCAAAAGTTGCCCCAAGGAGTAATTGTAGGCAGTTTGGCGCAAGCAGCCATCGAGTATCCCGATTTGGTGGCCAAGCACTACAACATCCTTGCGCCCAACGTTTCCGACAGTCTTGTGGCCATCAATACGGCCTTGGTGCAGGATGGCATTTTTGTTTATATCCCGCGCAACGTGGTGATGGAGCAGCCCATACAGATTATCAACATGTTGCAGGGCGTTGAACCGCAGTTTGTGCAATATCGTAATCTGATTGTGCTTGAGGAGAATAGTCAGGCACATTTGCTAGTTTGCAATCACACGCTTTCGCCCGCTGCGTTTGTGTCGAACGCCGTTACCGAGATTGTGGCTGCACCCAATGCCGTGCTTAATTTGGTGCTAACGCAGAACGAGCATAATCAGGCCACGCATATATCGCACACCCACATCGATGCGCAGAGCGGCGCACGGGTGAACACTCATACGCTCTCGCTCCATGGTGGTTTCATACGTAACAATCTGCGCATTGCGCTTAGCGGCGAGGGGGCTGAGGCCAACGCCTACGGTTTGCTTTTGGCCGACCGCCAGCAGCACATCGACAACGCCACCCTCATCGAACATATTGTGCCGGGCTGCACAAGCCACGAACTATATAAGGGAATACTCGATGAGGATGCCACTGGTGCTTTTTGTGGTAGCATAGTGGTGCATCCCAACGCGCAGCGCACCGAGGCCTATCAGAATTGTAACAACCTGTTGCTCACCGATACCGCCAGCATGAACGCCAAGCCTCAGCTCGAAATCTACGCCGATGATGTGCGCTGCTCGCACGGAGCCACCGTGGGACAGTTAGACGCCGAGGCCATGTTCTACCTACGTTCACGTGGCATTAGCGAGCGTCAGGCCAAACTGCTCATGATGTTCGGTTTTGCCCACGATGTGGTGCAGCACATTGGTATAGCACCGTTGCGCGAGCGCATCGACGAACTGGTGCATAAACGCCTAAATGGCGAACTCAACAGGTGTCATACATGCCCCATAAACACCGTGCAGCAGTAAATCCTAATCGATATGGCAAGCATACGCAGTAAGTTCACGCAATACAATTTATCGGGCTGGTGTTTTTCATGTTTTTTCGCCATAGCTGTGGGCTTTGCAGCCTATGGTTGCGGTGCAACCAAGCGTGCTGTGGCCACTGAAGAAACAGTTAGCGGTGATTGTACCACCCAGGTGCAGTTGTTTGTGGGCGAAGGTATTGGTGTGAGCCAGGAACGCGCTGTGGCTGTACTTCGAGCCAACGATCAGGCCAAGCAGCATCTCTGCGAGCATATAGCACAGATAATAGCAGCCACCTCTGCTCGCTATTCAACTGAGGTTGAGGCTGATGCGGCTTCGAATTTTGAGCCGTTTGTGGCCCCTGCTACCAACATGGCACTCGAGCGTACAAGCGACAAGCGCACCGTTAAACTCTACGATGGGAAATACACCTGCAGCACTCAAATATCGGTGAACAGAGATACGGTTCTACATTGTCTTAACAGCCTTATAGAAGATGCATTCCACTACAACAAGCAGCATTTTGAGGCCATTTTTTGCGACGAATTGGCGCGTTTACAGCCGCAACCAACGCATTGATTTTTTGTTTTTGCCTATATTTTACATCGCAATATTTCCAAAATAGTCCGCACCAATGGAACAGCTTATAGCACTTCGACATCAATTGCATCAGCATCCAGAACTTTCTGGATGTGAGGTTGATACCGCTGAGCGGATATGTCAATTTTTGGAACACTATGCGCCATATCAGTTGCTCCGCAATGTGGGTGGACATGGTGTTATTGCCATATATCAAGGGCTACAGCCAGGTTCCACTGTGCTTTTCCGTTGCGATATGGATGCTGTGCCTGTGCAGGAGGGCAACGCTTTCGCGTATTGTTCGCAGCGGAAGGGCGTTGCACATAGTTGCGGACACGATGGCCACATGGCTATTGTGGCCGGACTGGCTGAACGTTTCAATCATACGCCGCTCCAGCGTGGACGTGTTATGCTGCTCTTTCAGCCAGCCGAGGAAACGGGCAAGGGGGCTGCGCTTGTGGTGGAGCATCTGCGCAGCCACCCCGAATTGCTACCCGATTATGCCATAGCGCTGCACAATCAGCCACAGCATTCGCTGGGCAAGGTTTTGCTGCGCAGGGACGCGTTTGCGGCCGCTTCAAAGGGCGTAATCATCGAACTTAGGGGGCGACAATCACATGCGGCGCACCCCGAGCGCGGACTAAATCCCGCTGCGGCCACGGCTCAACTGCTTCAGCAACTGCTCGACATGCCAGCGCAGGGTGGCTATGCCGATTTTGTGCTATGCACCTTGGTGCATGTGCGTTTGGGCGATGTGGCATTCGGCACATCGGCGGGCGAAGCCACCATCATGGCCACCCTACGCGCTTTCGACAATGCCGATATGCAGTTGCTCACCCAGCGTTGCACCAATGCCGTGCAGCAAATAGCTTCCCAGCAGGGGCTAACCCACGGCATCCGTTTTGTAGAGGAGTTTCCCGCTACGGTCAACGACCCGCATCTGTTGCAGCATCTCGAAACGCTTTGCTCCGACCATGGTTGGCTGCATGGTCATCTGCCCGAATCCAATAGGTGGAGCGAAGATTTTGCCCATTTCGGCAGTCTATGTCCCTCGCTGATGTTCGGTTTGGGAGCAGGCGAGCAGCATCCCGAACTCCATACCTCCACCTATGATTTCCCCGATGCGCTCATCGAGCGTGGTGCTGACATTATGGAAGCCCTGGCTCGGCGTATTTTAGCTTAGTTCAAAACACATCAAAACATGAGCAATTCCTCCATCGACACCAGTGCTGCAAGCCGTGTAAAGGTACGCTACGCGCTTATTCCCATATTTATTGGTTTAGCGGTGGTTGCCTATATGCTGCATCGGGAGTTCAACCCCGAGGCTTTTGAGCAAGTGCATCTCAGCTGGCGTGCAGCAATTTGGATTCCTGTGGCCTTGCTGCTCATGCTTGGTCGCGATTTGGGCTATACGCTCAGGCTAATGACACTTTCGGGCGGTAAAATCCGATTTGGTAGGGCTTTCAGGGTAATTATGCTTTGGGAGTTTACATCGGCCATAACTCCCTCGGCGGTTGGCGGCACCAGCGTGGCCGTGGTCTATGTGAATCAGGAGGGACTGAGCGTGGGCGAGAGCACCGCAGTGGTGATGGCCACGTCGTTCCTCGACGAACTCTATTTTGTGCTGGTGTTTCCCATAGTGTTGCTGCTGGTTGGTCAAGCTGAGCTGTTCGGCATCGACTCGGCTATGGCGCGGCAACTACAGGCCTTTTGCTGGGCAGGCTACGGCATCAAATTCGGCTGGACTATGCTTATGGCCTACGGTTTATTCATCAACCCGCAGGGTGTTAAGTGGTTAATATCCAGCATTTTCAAACTGCCGTTGCTGCGTCGTTGGCAAAATGGAGCCAACCGTGCAGGCGACGATATTGTGCTAAGTTCGGCCGAATTTAGGCGAAAACCCATGTCGTTTTGGCTCAAGGCTTTTGGTAGCACAGCCTGCTCGTGGACATCGCGCTTTGGTGTGGTTAACGCCCTGCTGCTGGCCTTTTTTGCTGTGGGCGATCATTTAGTCATATTCGGGAGGCAACTCAACATGTGGATTATGATGCTGGTAAGCCCAACGCCTGGCGGTAGCGGTTTTGCCGAGTATGTGTTTAAGCAATACCTTTCGGAGTTTATTCCTGTCGAGGCCAGCATGTTAGGTGCTGTGGCCGTAGCCTTTGCGCTGCTATGGCGATTGGTTACCTACTATCCCTATCTATTCGTTGGGGCAGTGGTGTTCCCGCGCTGGGTAGCGCAGAAATTTGGCGGCGGAGATAAATCCAACAAACAAACTTAGCGCTTGGCCTCGGCCATTGAGCGCACAAACGACTCCAGGATTAGCAGCCCATCGGTGTTACCCAGTTCGTCGTCGGCGGCACGTTCGGGGTGTGGCATCATGCCAAACACGTTGCGATTGGCGTTGCAAACGCCCGCTATATTCTCCATGGAACCGTTGGGATTGCTGCGTTCCGATAGTTGGCCGTTCTCGTCGCAGTAGCGGAACAGAATTTGACCGTTGATACGCATCTCGGCAATGGTCTCCTGTGCGGCGTAGTAGCGACCCTCACCGTGCGCGATGGGAATTTTGAGCGGACGTGTTTTGGGCAGATATTGCGTTAGCGCAGTGGTGCGGCTGTCGGGTGTGAGATAGATATTGCGGCACACAAATTTTTGGTTATTGTTGTGCAGCAGCGCGCCGGGAAGTAACCCCGATTCGCACAGAATTTGAAACCCATTGCAGATGCCCAGCACATAGCCGCCGCGCTCGGCAAACTCAACCACACGTGCCATGATGGGTGAAAACTTGGCTAATGCGCCCGAGCGCAGATAGTCGCCGTAGGAAAAACCGCCCGGAAGCACAATGGCATCAAGGCCAGCAGGAAGTTCGGTATCCTTATGCCAAAGCTCCACAACCTGCTGTTCCAGCAGGTGCTCCAGCACGTATACCGTATCCTTATCGCAGTTAGAACCAGGGAATACAATCACTCCAAAAGTCATGGCTTTCAGCTTTTTATGGTAAGTAAAGGGGCATATTGTTGTATTGCCAAATAGTCCCCAAATATAGGTAAAGGCCACGAAAAAACCGCGCATGTATCCCTAAAATGTCGCAGAACTATCTCGTATAGGTTTGCTTCATTAACCCTTACCCCCGTCTGTTACAAATCGTTGCCGTGGTGTGCATAAAATTGTGGATAAACTTTTTGGTGCTATACGGAACAATTACTAACTTTATGCAGTAAAAATGAGGACTTGCAGCAATTCTACCACGAACTCTGCAAATAGTTTATATCATGCAGATTACCGATTTAGACCTACAATACTTTATCTCCTCGATTAAGAGCGTATCGAAGTACGACCTCAGTAACTACTCCGATAAGTCGCTCAAGCGTAGGCTACAAAAGGTTTTAGAGGATAATAGCATCAACCTCATGACGCTAATCAACCGCATGATGGGCGATCGCGCTGTGGTGGAGAAAACCATCCGCGACATCACGGTGAACACCACCGAACTTTTCCGCGACCCCACTGTGTGGCATCTGCTGCGCTCGCGCATACTACCACGGTTTAAGAACAACAAGACCATAAACATTTGGCACGCAGGATGTTCTACGGGGCAGGAGGTGTATTCAATGATGATTCTCCTCAACGAGATGGACATGCTTGAGCGGGCCAAGATTTTTGCCTCCGACATCAACACCGATGTGTTAGAAACGGCTAAGCACGGCGTATATAAGTATCGCTTCAACCTGAACTATCTCGACAACTTCGACAAGGTGATTAAGCAAAACCCCTTAAACTTCGAGGAGTACAACGATGTCCCCTATGAGAAGTATTTCGACATCGACAAGCAGCGCGACACGCTGAGCATGAAGCAGTTCATGGTTGACAAGCCCATATTCCGCAAACACGACCTTGTAACCGAGGGCAATATATTCTATAGCAAGTTCGACATCATACTTTGCCGCAACGTAATCATATATTTCAACTACGCACTACAAAATAAGGTGTTTGAACTATTCCACTCCAACCTATACCCCAAGGGCGGGCTTGTGCTTGGAATGCATGAGTCCATACTTGGCCCATGGGCAAATAAATTCGAGAGGCTGGGACATGCCTACGTCAAGAAATAGCCAATACACCCAACCCACAAAACTATGGCATCGCTTCGAATATCGCTAACGAACAAAATAAGGCTCGCCGCTATCCCCATACTCGTGGCCCTATTTGCCATGCCATGGCTCATAATCCACAACATGAAAAAGGATGCGGCCAGCTACTACACCAGCCGTCAGGCCGAGGTGTACATCGAGCAGTTGGCTTCCATCCTCGACCTAATTCGCACTGAGGGTTATAGCGGTTTCACTGCTGCCGATCAGGTGTCGGCACGACCCTATTTCCGCCGTCCAGCATTTGCCCAGTCCGATTTCCCATTCATCGCCTCCAAGCAAGGAACCTACTTAGTTCATACGTTGCGCGAGGGGCAGATGCTGCCACTCGAACTGCAGGCCGCCTTCAAAACCACCCGTCAGCTGCGCGGTGCATTCACCCACACCGAGCGTCATGGGAGCAAGGTGGAACAGCGGGTTACATATTATCGCTACTACGACCCCTACGATGCTTATATAGGTATATCTATACTCCCAACCGAGCAGCAGCCGCAGCACAAACGCCTTGTAGTGCTCATCATAGTTGCTGCGCTGGCGGTTGCCATCTTTTTGGCTTTCATTCTGTATAGCATCATATTCCCCCTAAAACAGCGTATTCAAGGCATAACCCATGCGTTCGACCAGTTTGCGCAGGGCAGCATTCCCGAGCCGCTCCCTATGGTGAACGATGTTACCGACCGCATTGCAGAGGCCATAAATCTACATGCAGAGCAGTTGGCCAAAACGGCTGAGTTTAGCGCATCTATAGGCACCGGAAGCAACGCCACCACCGACTATCAACCCATGGGGCCCAACGACACCCTTGGCCATGCCCTAATCGACTTGTACTCAAGCTTAGCCAAGCAGCATGAAGCCGAGGTGCAGCGCAAACTCGACGACGAGATACGCACATGGACCAATATCGGCGTGGCCAAATTTGCCGAAATTCTCCAGCGCAATAGCGATGACGTGGTCGCTCTTGGCGACGACATCATCCAAAATTTGGTGTCGTATCTCAACATCAATCAGGGCGGTTTGTTTACCATCGTGCAAGCTGAGGACGGTTCGCAGCGGCTCGAACTGCTGGCCGCATTTGCCTATAATCGCAAAAAGTACATCCACAACACCATTGAGTTGGGAGAAGGGCTGGTTGGCACTTGTGCAATCGAGCGTCAAACCATCTATCTCACTGAAATTCCGCAGGACTACATCAGCATTACCTCAGGCTTGGGCGAAACCACGCCGTCGTGCTTGCTCCTTGTACCCCTAAAAATCAACAATAATGTGTTGGGTGTTGTGGAGTTGGCATCGCTAACACCCATGAAACCTCACGAGATTGATTTTGTAGAGAAGATTGGGGTGAATATCGCCACCACCATCAACTCCACCCAGGAGAACCTGCGTACCAAGCGTTTGCTCGAACAGTCGCAGCAGCAACGCGAACAAATGTCGGCGCAGGAGGAGGAGATGCGGCAGAACATGGAGGAAATGCAGGCCACCCAAGAGGAGATGGCTCGAAAGCAAACCGAACTAGAGGGCATGACCAATGCCATCAATGCTGGATTCGCCTTTGCCCAGCTCAACGACGATGGTCTAATCATGAACCCCAACCATAATCTGCTTGCGCTTATTGGAAAAAGCATCGACGAGGTGGACGGCCAGTTGCTCTTCGATCTCATTGACTCGGAGCAATTGACTGACTTCCGTAGCCAGTGGAAGCAGGTGCTATTGGGCGAAACCATCGAAACATCGCTCACGCTCAACGCAAACGATGTTCCCATTGCATTCACCATTGCCCCAGGATTCGACGATGCAGGGGCTTTGTCTAAAATCTACATGATCGGGCATGGCGTGGCTGCTGTACCCATGATGTCGGCTGCTCCTATACCCAGCAGTAGTCCCGTTGTGTCGCCCCTATCGCAGGAGCATCAGCATTTGCTCTATGCGCTCGACAAGGATTGCCTCATATCGCTAATTGAGCCATCGGGCAAAATACGCTACATCAATCAGAAAAATGTGGATACGCTGGGCGGTGCCAAAACTGCAATAGAGGGTCGTTTCATTCAGGACATCGACTATACTGCTCGACGCGAGCCAGAGGTGTTCCACAAGATGTGGAACGACCTACGGTTGGGCATCCCACACCAGCGTTTCCTCAAGCTGATGGTAGATGAGCAAATGGTGGTGATACAGGAGTACTATACGCCGATAATGGACAATAATGATACGCTTACACTAATCATTAACATCGGCTTCGACGTAACGCAAACCATATCAAACAGCGATAGCAAAGGGGAATAACCCCTAACAACATATATGAGCAACAGCAAATACGAAATAGGCATAGTTGATACCAGGGCGGTTATTAAAGCCCTCAGCGGCATAGGCTACGATTTTAGAGACTATGCTCTAACCGCATTTAAGCATAGGCTAGAGCATGTAATATCGCTACATGCGCTTAAAAATGCCGATGGGCTTATCGCCAAGCTGCTCAGTTCGCCCGATTTCGTGGACCAGTTCCTATATGATGTTATACCCGCTACCACCGAGATGTTCCGCGACCCATCGTTTTGGCGTGCTTTGCGCGATGAGGTGCTGCCAGAGGTGATGAAAAGCGTACGACCCAAGATTTGGTTAGCCGCCCTCGATTCGGGCGAGGAGCTATTTTCCATTGCTATTGCCCTCAAGGAGCACGATTTGCTCAATCAGGTGCAAATATTTGCTAACTATAACTCCGACAAACGTTTGGCGCAGATAAAGGCAGGATTGCTCGACCCCCGCAACATGGAGAACAATGAAGCCAACTATCTCCGCATGAGCGGCCACAATTCGTTTGGTTCGTACTACACCACCAAGGGGCACGCGGTGGTGTTCGACCCCGAACTGATTCAGAATGTTACTTTCTTGAAGCAAAAAACGGCCATAACCGAAACCACGGGTGCCGCCAAACTCATACTGTTTCGCAATCGCACAATCTATCAAAACCATTTCCTACAGGAGCGAAACCTGCAGACGCTGACCAATAGTCTAGTGCCTGGCGGTTTTTTGGCTCTAGGAATTAAAGAAACGTTGGAAAATACGAACACAAGCAATAAGTTTATCGTATTTAATGAGAATGAGAAGTTATACAAACGAAAAACTATGTAATCAATTATGTATAAGGCAGTTATAATAGGAGGCTCGGCAGGTAGTTTTCAGGTAATCACCCGAATACTCAGTTCTATGCCCCCAAATTTTCCGCTCCCGGTGCTCCTCTGCCTACACCGCCTTAAACACGTGCGCAGCGGATTTGTTGAAGCCCTTTCCATAAAATCAACGCTCCCGGTTATCGAACCCATGGACAAGGAGCAGATAAAACCCGGGAGAGCCTATTTGGCTCCCGCTAACTATCACATGTACGTTGAACTGGGCAACAAAATAGCCCTATCAACTGAAGAGGTGGTAAATCATTCGCGACCCAGCATCGATCTATCGTTCATAACCGCCGCTCAAATCTATCGCGAAAAACTGATCGGCATAATCCTATCGGGAGCCAATCGCGATGGAGCCTATGGCCTGAAAAAGGTGAAAGACCACGGTGGCATAGCCATTGTGCAGAACCCTGCTGAGTGCCAGGTGAAAACCATGACCGAAACCTCGCTGAAGATGACTCCTGTGGATCACATCTTCAACACCAACGATATAATTAAGTATTTACAGAAAGTCAAATAACACCTAAATGAACAAGCAGTATCATACGTTTAGAATAGCCATTGCACTGCTCATACTGTTGCTGGTTACCTGCGTGATAGCTTATGCGCTGGTCTACAATAGGTTGCAGGCTCTTAATGCGGGGATAGGCCTTCCCATCGCTTTGCTCATGCTACTTGTTATGTTCATAGGCATCGCTTTTTTCTACCTAATTAGTGTCAACAACGATAGAATCGTCAAGTTGAATGAAAAGGTAGAGCAGCTGCACGCCATGCTCGACCAAACCCAGAACGCGCAGCGCAAAGGTCAAAACGATAAAGGGGAGGTTGAGAAAGAACAGGGCGAGGATATAAATCAGATAATCAGCGAATTGATGCCGCAGGGGGGCTCAAGCATAGAGAAACAGGGCGAGCAACTGCTCACCAACATCGCCCATAGGTTCAACATAGCTCAGGGAACATTCCATTTGCTAAACCCCGACGATGATTTGTTTCACCTCTGCTCCAGTTATGCCTACTACACCGAGGGACAGCCGCTCACCTATAGGATGGGCGAAACGCTTCCTGGCCAGGTAGCAAAAAATCAGCAATTGCTGCGCTTAGAAAAACTGCCCACAGGCTATATCGCCATAAAATCGGGACTTGGACAGGCTGCCCCCAGCAATCTAATCATAGCCCCAGTAATCGACCCGCAGGGGAAGAGCGTTGGAATACTTGAAATTTCGCTGTTCAAGGCCATACCGCCGCATATAGCCGAACCACTTTTTGCTCAGTTGGGCAAACGATTTGGGCAACTCATAGCAGCCGCACCGCGTAACACCGAACAAGCATGAAAAACAACGGGAGCGACATAAAAGTAAAACAACAGGAACGTCAAAGGTTAGCTATAGTTTTTGCTAGCATCTTGATATTCCCCGTAATAGCATGGGTGCTAGACCTGGCAGCCCATAGCCTACCGCTAACCCCTAAGGGTATAGTTCAGGCCCATGGTCTATCGCCATCACTTTGGCTATTTGATCTAGTGCCTTTTGTCGGAACAGGTGCAACTTGGCTTATTATCCGTTGGAGCCGAAACGTTATCAAATCGTTGTCTAACGAGATTCATCAGCGCGACAAGGATATAAGCAAAAACGCACTGTTTGCTAAGCAGATAGGTGAGGGCGACTATAATTCCGACTTCAAGGTCGACGACGACAACGACCTGCTCGGTCAGTCGCTGTTGCTCATGCGCGACAACCTCCGTAGCAACCAAAAGAAGGATTCCGAAGCGGCTTGGATAGCCCAAGGCAAGGAGGAAGTGTCTGATATTTTGCGATTGCATAACAACCTCGATACATTGTCCTACGAGGTGCTGGTTAAGCTCATTAAGTACATCAACATCATTCAGGGCGCACTCTATCTCTACGACGAGCCCACTAAGCGGCTACATAATCTAACCACTTATGCCTACGACCGGCGCAAGTATCTTAATCAGGAGTTCAAGCTGGGCGAAGGGCTTATTGGGCAGTGTGCCTACGAGCGCGAGTTTATCTATCGAACCGAAATACCAGAAGATTATGCAACCATAACCTCGGGCATACTTGGTAACCAAAAACCGCAAAGCATTCTGCTCATGCCGCTCATCACCGACGAAAGGCTGGAGGGAGTGTTGGAGTTCGCATCAATAGAGAAATCAATACCCGAGCTCACCATTCGCTTCCTACACGAGGTGGGCGAGATTATTGCCCGCACCATTTTCAACCTCCGTGTTAATCAGCAAACCGAGAAACTGCTGCGCGAAGCCCAGCAAATGGCTCAGGAATTGCGCGAGAACGAGGAGGAGTTGCGTCAGAACGCCGAGGAAATGCGGGCTACCCACGAGGAGTTGGAGCACTCCAACATAGAGCTCGAAACCAAGATGAAAGAGGTGGAGAACGCTCAAAAACGCCTCCACTCATTGCTCGAAAATGCCTCGGAGATAATATCGATCTATAACTCCGATAAGGAACTCGTGTTCATAAGTCCTTCGGTTACCAAAATTTTGGGCTATACGCCGCAAGAGATGATGAACGGTAAGGACATGGATCGCCTAACACGTCGTGGCGAGAGTGATTTCAACGACCTGTTCGACAAACTAATCAAGAATCCCCGCATCTCCGAAACCATACAATACACCTTCATGAAGAAGGACGGTGAGAAGATATTCATAGAACTCACCGGGCGTAACCTAATCGACGATGCGGCCATTGGCGGTATCATCATCAACTCGCGCGACATCACGGAGAGTAAACGTGCTGAGAAAGAAGAGCGTATGCGTAGCAAAATGCAATCGCTCTCCGAGAACTCCATTGAGATGATTATGCGCTTGAACACCAAGGGACAATTTTTCTATGCCAACCCGATGGTTGATAAATACCTGAGCATCAACAGCAAAGAACTTATCAACCAGAATCTCACTGCCATTGAGCATGTGCAGTCGTTGGCCGAGTTCATCAAGGAGGCAATCAAGGAGATACGTTCGACCCGCGAGAAGGTGAACTCCGAGATTTCGTTCAGCAGCGCCGAGATGGGCGATGTGATTATGCACGTAACGGCCATCCCCGAGTTCAACGAGAACGAGTTGGAAACCATTCTTTTCGTTGGTCACGATGTTACCGAGGCCAAGCGTATTGAGATGGAGATTCACGAAAAGAACCAAAAAATCACCGAGAGTATCAACTACGCTCAGCGCATACAAACCTCCATATTGCCCAACAACACCCTTATTCGTCAACATCTCCCCAAATCTTTCATTTTCTACTATCCCCGCGATGTGGTTAGCGGCGACTTCCCATGGTTCTTCGTAAAAGACGACTATATCTACATCGCTGCTGTCGATTGCACAGGCCATGGCGTTCCCGGAGCACTGCTATCGTTCATTGGCTATTTCACGCTGAACAACGTTGTGGACCACGATTCGGCCTACACAGCTGCTCAGGTGCTTGATAACCTTCATTACGGTGTACGCAAAACCCTCAAACAGGATCACCCCAACGCCGATGCCCGCGATGGTATGGACATCGGTTTGTGCAAGATACATCTCAAGAATAAGCAGCTGCAATATTCTGGAGCACACCGCCCGTTGCTCCTGCTGCGCAATGGCGAAATACTTGAGTATAAGGGAAATCGCAAAGCCATTGGCGGTATTCCTCACCCCAAAAAGGCCGAGGAGCCATTTGTTAACCACGAAATTGTTATCGAGCCAGGCGACAAAATTTTCTTCTTCTCCGATGGTTTGGTCGACCAAACTGGCGGCGACGACAAGCGAAAATTCAGCATTCAGCGTGTCCGCGACCTGCTGTTGGCCAACACACAAGCCAGCATGCCCGAACTAAACGATCTATTCTACAAAGAATTTTTCGAATTTAAGGGCGAACTAAAACAGGTAGATGACGTACTACTTATTGGAATAGAATTTTAAAATACATACCTTTGCAAAGTTGCAACTTATCTGCTAGGAGTATGGACAAAACACAAGTTAGAGGTTTTTTAGAGTTCGTTTACGACTTCTACAAGTCGATGAAAGCGCACGAGATAAGCCTCGTTTACGAGGGTGAGATAACTCACCAAATAACTAAAGCGTTCACCTCGCTCACCGAGTCTAACATGGCTAAGGAAGAAGAGCCTAATTCGGTGCAAAAGAAGGTGTTCCATGTTATGATAGAATGCCTTCAGAATATCAGCAAGCATGCTGATAATCTAGGTTCAGACGATTTCTTATTCGCTGGGCGTGGTATATTCATGGTGAGCAAAAGCACCGATGAGTACCATGTTACCACGGGTAACGTGATTGAGAACAACAAGATGAAGGAGTTGAGCGAGATTCTCGACAACATCAATTCGCTCGACAAGGATGGTCTCAAGCAGCTCTACAAAACCCAGATGAAAGAAGGACGTCTCTCCGAGAAGGGCGGTGCAGGGCTTGGCTTTATCGACATAGCCCGCAAAACCGGGCGCAAGCTCGAATACCACTTCCTGCCCATCGACGAAGAAACACACTTCTTCGTGCTAACATCTTCTATATCAAGAACCGAATAAAAACTCCCTCCTCACGACTATGGACACGATTAAGATAATGGGGACTGACGATACCCCCACCGTTATTCTAGATGCCGAAAATGAAGTATTCGAGATTTCGGGGCGTTCGCTCCCTGAAGACGTTACCGCTTTCTACGACCCAATTCTAACGTGGCTCGAAGACTATGCTGGTTCGCCTTGCGCCAAAACCGTCTTCACCTTCAAGCTTGTATATTTCAACACAGCTAGCTCAAAACTACTCCTCGACATTCTGATGAAACTCGAACAGCTCAGCGAGGATGGAAACGACGTGCTGGTGCGCTGGTACTATCCCGAAGATGACGAGGATATGCAGGAGGCTGGCGAGGAATACTCCGACATTGTTGATGTACCCTTCGAGGCCGTAAGCTATAGCCTTTCATAACACGTACCCTTTAATTTCCCTCTTGTAGAACCACATCCTTCACCGCTAACCTATGAGCGAAGAAATACTCAAAGCGTTAATGCAACTCTTTGCAATCATTGCAAAGCAGGATGAGGGCGTGGGGCTAACTGAGCGCGACTACGTCGAGAACTTCCTTACGCAGCAAATCAACGATGAGGCGGTAAAGGAATACATACAGCTCTTTGACGAATACGCTGGCCTGAACAAGAAGGAAGCCGAGGATGATGCCGACGACGAAAAGTCGAAGAAAAAGCTCACCTCGGTAAAGGATTCGGTGCGTACGCTGGGTATTTGCAAAAAGATTAACAAAACTCTTACCCAGAAGCAGAAGATTGTGGTGTTGGTGCGCCTCTACGAGCTCATCAACACCGATCGCAAATTCTCCGATCAGCGCATGGCCATCATCAACACGGTGGCCGAGGTTTTCAAACTAACCAACGAGGAGAAATCGAATATCGAGGATTTCGTCGTGAAAAATACCCCCGACGAACTTGATATAGATAATCTACTTATAATTAGCGATAAGGAGATAAGCGGGGAGCATAGTAAGCATATTTCCGTTGAGTCGCTCGATGGCCATCTCTACATCCTGCGTATCAAGAGTGAAGATCTCTACTTCTTGCGCTATACGGGTACTGAGGATTTGTTCCTGAACGGATTGCCCATCAGCAACCGCCGCATCTATCTGTTTGCCAACGGTAGTTCCATTAAACTACCCAAAGGAAAGCCCATATATTACACCGATATTGTTGCCCATTTCTTGGCCGACAATACCTCGGTGCGTATATCATACAGAGTTGATAATGTTGGGTTTACATTCAAAACAGGTGGCATAGGTCTTCGTAACATCAACTTCAGTGAGGAGCACGGCAAGTTGGTGGGCATCATGGGTGCCAGCGGTGCTGGTAAAACCACGTTGCTCAATGTGTTGGCGGGTATCGAGAAACCTACGGTGGGTAATGTAATCATCAATGGCTACAACCTGCACACCGAGGCCGATAAACTTGAGGGTGTGATTGGGCTTATTCCGCAAGATGACCTACTGATAGAGGAACTAACTGTATTCGAGAACCTTTACTACAGCGCAAAGCTATGCTTCAAGGATAAGACCGAGGAGGAATTGGTTGAACTGGTCGATAAGACGCTGATGAGTCTCGGCCTGTTCGAACGCAAGGATCTCAAGGTTGGTTCACCGCTCAACAAGATGATTTCGGGCGGACAGCGCAAGCGCTTGAACATCGCGCTAGAGCTTATCCGTGAGCCATCAATACTGTTTGTTGATGAGCCAACGTCGGGTCTGTCGTCGCGCGACTCGGAGAACGTCATGGACTTGCTGCGCGAGCTTACGCTCAAGGGCAAGCTCATATTTGTGGTTATTCACCAGCCATCATCGGACATCTATAAGATGTTCGATAACATGGTAATTCTCGACACCGGAGGCTACATGATTTACTACGGCAACCCAGTGGAGGCCGTGATGTACTTTAAGCGCATCGACATGCAGGTGAATAGCGATGTTGGTGAGTGCCCCGTATGCGGTAATGTGAACCCCGAGCTCATATTCAACATCATAGAGGCACGAGTGGTCGATGAGTTTGGACGCTACACGCCAACCCGTAAGGTGTCGCCCCAGAAATGGGAAGAGCACTTTGTTAACAACATCAAGCAAACCCCCATTCCCGATGAGCATGCCGAGCCACCGCGCTCGCTAAACATACCCTCAAAACTCAGGCAGTTTGTAATCTACACGATGCGCGACTTCAAGTCGAAGATTAGTAACACGCAGTACATCGTGATGAATCTGCTCGAAACACCTATATTGGCGTTGATTTTGGCCTATGTTATCCGTTATATAGCCGACCCCAACTCCGATGTATATATATTCCGTGAGAACGAGAACATCCCCATCTACCTATTCATGGCCTTGATTGTGGCACTGTTCATTGGGCTCACGGTGAGTGCAGAGGAGATTTTTCGCGACCGGAAGATACTCAAACGCGAGGCATTCTTGAACCTGAGCCGGGCCAGTTATCTGTTCTCTAAAATAGCCATATTGCTTGTTCTATCGGCCATACAAGCATTCACGTTTGTAATCATTGCCAACTGGATACTTGAGATACGTGGTATGTATTTCGACTATTGGCTGGTGCTATTCTCAACGGCTGTATGCTCTAACCTATTGGGCCTCAACATTTCGGCAACGTTCAATTCGGCTGTAACCATCTATATAGTAATCCCGCTACTGATGATTCCTATGATGGTGCTTTCGGGTGCTATGTTCACTTTCGAGAAACTGAATCGCGCCGTTGGTAGCATAAATAGAGTGCCGCTCATAGCAGAGTTTATGCCCACTAAATGGGGCTACGAGGCCTTGGTGGTACACCAGTTCAAGGATAACGAGTTCCAGCGCTACTTCTACGACATCGAAAAGAACCAGCTCAACGCCAGTTTCAAGGTGGACGACCTAATCCCCGAGCTCGAATCACGCGCCATGGAGTGCCTCGACTATGCCACCGCACCCGATAGCACACCCAAGGCCATGGCTCATTACGCCGATAATTTGGCGGTGCTCCATAAAACTATTGGTTACGAGATTCAGCGCTTCTCTCCATCGGTGCAATTCGAACGCTATAACGAACTCAAGGTGGGGCAGTTCACCGATCTGACTGGCTATGAGTTGATTGATTATCTTGATGCCTTAAAGAAATACTATGCCGACATCTACCAGATGCAGTCGCTAAAGAAAGACCGCATAGTGAATCATATCACCAGCACCGATGCGCATCTCTACGAGTCGAAGCGACGGGCCTACCACAACGAGAGCATAGCCGACTTGGTGATGAAGGTGTTTGAGAAGAACAAGATTCTACAGTATAAAGATGAGTTGGTTCAGCAAACTAACCCCATCTATCGCGACCCTACTCCAAGAAATGCGCTCGATTTTAGGTCGCACTTTTTGGCACCACAGAAGTATTTTGCAGGGCGATACTTCGATACTTTCTACTTCAACATAGCGGTGATATGGCTCATGAGCATAGTGCTTTACATCACCCTATACTTTGAGTCCCTAAAAAAATTCCTCGATTTTTTCACTAATTTGCCCCTCCCGAAACGTTTTAGATAAAAATTTCATATCTTTACTTTCCAAATTCAATCTACTAACAACGCCTCCTTATGACACACAAGTGGCCCGTTATAGCGCTCATAATCACGATGATTGTTTCAATTTCGTCGTGCAATTCGTGCAGGAGTACCGACGATCCGAGCAGGGCGTTTGAGGTACCCGATTCCTTGATGAGTGATAAGCCGCTGCCCATCGCCAAGCCAGTGATGGACGAGATGATGCAGAATATAGCCTCGCCGCTCGAAACGGCCGCTCTGATGAAGGCTTTGAAAGTGCCGTTCGATAAGAGTTTTATGACCCCCACTAAGGTGGCCGAAAAGTTTAACACCAGTTTCGACAAGGCATTGGCCTTGGGAATCTATGGTTGCGACTTGGGCTACATTAACATGTACGAAAAGACCTCATTTGTAGTAGATTACATCACGCACATAAAAAGAATTGCTGATGACATACAGGTTGGCCAGTTTTTTGATTTCTCTACACTTAAACGACTGGCAACTAACAGCGAGAATCTTGATTCAATCATTTTCATCGCGCAGCAGAACTTCAACCGTATGGACACCTACTTCAAAGAGACCAATCGCTCAATATTGAGCGCAGTGATGGTGGCTGGCACATGGGCCGAGGGTATGTTCCTCACCACCAAAGTGGCCGAGCTGACAAATCATCCCAAGATTCGTGAAACCTTGGGCGAGCAGAAAGCTGTGTTGGGCTATCTGATGGCATTACTTAAGGTTTACGAGAACTCCGACCCCAATATGGCAGCACTGATAGCCGATTTTGAGGCTATCCGTCAGCGCTATAGCAATGTAACGATCACCTATGAACACGGTGAGCCAGAAATGGTTGAGGTGAATGGAGAACTAACCTGGGTTCAGAACGACAAGCAGACCATTCACATGGACGAAGCCGACTATAAAGAGATAATCGCGAGCATTCAGGCATTCCGCAACAAACTCGCAAAGTTGAACTAAAGAAACTAATTGGCCATGAAACGGATACTTTTCTCATCATTAGCACTATTAGGATTGCTGGCTATCAGCAGCAATTCGGCAAAGGCTCAAACGGAAGAGGAACTCGTGCAGATATGCGGTTCTATCGCTGGCGATGCAACATATCTCAAGGACTTTAAGATAAAGTTGGACGCGGGCGATCCCCCACCAATTCAGCGCTTTTCGGCTGTATTGAAGAAGGATGTGAAATATCGCTTCACCGTTTGTAATTCTAAGGATTATGATGGTCAGGTGGTGCTCAATCTGATGGATAATAATCGCACTTTAGCGTCAACCCATGTGGTTGCTTCGGGAAAGGATTATCCTACTATCGATTGGGTTTGCTCCAAGACAGGGGCATATCACCTATTCTTTAGTTTCCGTGAGGGTAAAGAGGGCATGGCCGTTGGGCTTATCTCTATGGTAGAAATGTTATAGATCCGATAATATAGTTATGAAAATATGAAAACGGGCCTCTCAATTAAGAGAGGCCCGTTTTGTATATTGAGCAAAATCGTAACTATCAAAAATAGGGAGCGTATAATGTAATGCCTAAGTAATATTGGGTAGAGAAAATAACCTAATCTATCAACTTAATAAACTTCAACAATGAAGAAGACATTGGGTATCAGGTTTAAAATATACTCCACAGTGGGTGTATGCGTGGTACTTTTAGTGGGCGGTCCGTTGGTGCTGGTTCGTAAAGGACTACAACAGCATTTGTCGCACCTTATTCAATCTGACCTTGCGGTGGGTATTGAGGCCATCAGAACCGATGTGCATCAGAAGACTACCTACGCGCTTAGTTCATTGCAGATGTTGCCATCTGCAACATTGGCAGAGATTTTGGCCGATGGTAATCGCACGAGAATGCAGAACATAACCACTAAGTTCATGCAATCGTCGGGTTTCGATTTTATGACGGTTGTTGATAGGCAGGGCAAGGTGTTTTTTCGTGTACATGCTCCCGATCGATATGGCGATAATATTGGTAGTCAGTCATGTATGCAGCGCATATTTAAGGGGCAAACTTCGGCTGGAATAGAGATTGGATCTCAAAATGTGCTTAATATTGGTGCAGGTGTTCCGATAATTGATGCCAGTGGGAGCATTGTGGGGGCTCTTACGGCAGGCTATCGTATTGATGATGATTTTTTGAAACATATGCGGGATGTTGTAGGCGCTGATGTATGTGTGTTCTCGGGCAATACTCTGTTTAGGAGTACGGTTGTTGGTTTGGCAGAGGGTACGCCCTTGTTGCCCGACATGGAGCAGAAAGTGATGGTGCAGGGCGAGACTTATATTGGGCAGGTGGAAGGCAATGGTGTGAGCGAATTGTTGGCTTTAGCTCCGCTGCGCGGATCCGACAACGAGGTGGTGGGGTCTGTTGGTTGTTGCAAACCGACATCAATCATCACAAGCATACGCAACTCCATTAGGAATAGGATGATAGTTTTATATATCATAGTGGTGTCGTTTGGTTTGACGGTGATTATTATTGTGTTGGATAGGCAGGTAATAAAGGTGATTCAGGATTTGGTGAGGTTTACTGATGATTTCGCCCAAGGCGACCTGACCAAGCGCATGGAGGTAAAGTCGATGGATGAGGTTGGGCTGTTGGTGGTTGCCATTAATTCGATGGGCGATTCGCTGCGAAATATGGCCACGCAAATGCGCGATATATCGAACGGTTTGACCGAGGCGAGCCAGCAAATGAGTTCTGGAGCACAGCAGATGTCGGATGGAGCGAACCAACAGGCCTCGTCGACGGAGGAGATTTCGTCGTCGATGGAGGAGATGGCCTCGATGATTGATGCCAATTCGGCCCATGCGCAGGAGGCAAATACGCTTGCGTTGCAAGCGGTTGCTGGTGTTCAGCAGGGTAACGAGGCTACTTCTAAGACGGCCAGCTATATGGATGAGATTTCGCACAACACCGCTGTGGTGAGTGAGATTGCATTTCAAACCAACATTTTGGCCCTAAATGCGGCGGTTGAGGCTGCTCGTGCTGGTGAACATGGGCGTGGTTTTGCTGTTGTTGCCGCCGAGGTGAAGCGTTTGGCTGAGCGTAGTGCGTTGGCAGCTAGGCAGATAGAAGAGGTTACAAGCAAGGGTACTTCTCTTGCTAAGGATGCGGGCGATACGTTGGCCAGTTTGGTTCCAGAGATTGAGAAAACATCGCAGCTGGTGCAGGAGATAGCCACATCGAGCATGGAGCAGAGCAATGGGGTTGAGCAGATAAATTCGGCCTCGCAGCAGCTAAACCAGGTTGTTCAGGAGAACGCATCGGCTTCGGAGGAATTGGCCGCCAATGCGGCTCAACTACTCACTATGGCCGAGCAGCTCAAGAATCTCATCGCATTCTTTAAGTTGTAGTGGCTGAGTCGATTTTGAACTAGTGCGGCGGGCGGGAGAATTTCTCCCGCCCGCTTTTATGGTGTGGTGCTATGTGGAGCTTAGTAGCAGAGGTTGAAAGGCATGTAAAAGCCAAAAAAAACGCTATCTTTGCGAGCAAATAGATAGGCCGATGTCGGGTTCAAATTTTGTAGATTACGTTAAGATATACTGCCGTTCGGGTAAGGGCGGTGCGGGAAGCACGCATTTGCGCCGAGAGAAATATGTGCCAAAGGGTGGTCCCGATGGCGGCGATGGTGGGCGTGGTGGTCATATCTATCTGAAAGGGAACAATCAGCTTTGGACGCTGCTGCATCTGAAGTATAAACGCCATGTATTTGCGGGTGATGGTGAGTCGGGCAGTGGCGGTAGGCGGCATGGTGCCAATGGCAACGACATCACGGTTGAGGTTCCAATAGGCACGGTGGCCCGCGATGCTATTAGCGGTGAGGTGCTTGGCGAAGTAACGGCTCACGGCGAGCAAATCACGCTGCTTCGGGGTGGGCGCGGCGGACAGGGTAATTGGCATTTTAGGTCGGCCACGATGCAAACACCCCGTTTTGCTCAGCCTGGCGAAGATGGCATAGAAACTGAGATTATTCTGGAACTCAAGATATTGGCCGATGTTGGCCTGGTGGGCTTTCCAAATGCGGGCAAGTCGACGCTGCTTTCTACCGTTAGCGCGGCCAAGCCTAAGATTGCAAACTACCCGTTCACAACCCTTACGCCAAGCGTAGGTATTGTGGCCTATCGCGACGACCGTTCGTTTGTGATGGCTGACATTCCAGGTATAATTGAAGGAGCACACGAGGGTAAGGGTTTGGGTATAAGGTTTTTACGTCATATTGAGCGTAATTCCATGCTGCTATTCATGGTTCCTGCCGACACAGAGGATATTGCGGCGCAGTATAAGGTGTTGCTCAATGAGTTGCGCCAGTATAATCCAGAATTGTTGCTTAAGCGTCGCGTGTTGGCCATCAGCAAGTGCGATTTGATTGACGATGAACTCCGAGCCAGCATCAAGAAGCAGCTGCCCAAGAACATCCCCACTGTCCTGTTATCGGCGGTTGCGGGGCATGGCATAAACGAACTTAAGGATTTGCTTTGGCAGCAGATTAATATGGAGTATGATGGTAACGATGATTGAATCTTTGAATCATCTTGATACCCAGTTGTTTTTGATCCTCAACGGTTTGCATACCCCGTTTTGGGATGGTGTGATGGAGTTTGCGTCGGGTAAGCTTACATGGTTTCCGCTTTACATTGTGCTGCTGTTGCTGCTTTGGCGTAAATGCGGTCGGCAGGTCATTTGGTGGCTGTTGGCCGTGGCGGTGGTGGTGCTGCTGGTAGATCAAATTTCATCGTCGCTCATAAAACCCACGGTAGAGCGGTTGCGCCCCACGCATAATCCAGAGATTGCACATTTGGTACACATTGTGAATGGCTATCGTGGTGGTCTTTATGGATTTGTGTCGTCGCACGCGGGCAACACTTTTGGTGTGGCCGTGCTTTTGGCGCTTGTTTTGGGTAATAGATGGGGATGGATTGGGTTGATGCAGTGGGCTGCTTTGGTGTCGTATAGCCGCATATATCTTGGTGTGCACTATCCCGGTGATGTGCTGTGCGGAGCGTTGCTGGGTGTGGCCGTGGCCGTGAGCGTGTATCAAATTGCTCGTAGGTTTATTTTTCGCTATCAGTATAAGTTTTAGGCGTTTATAGTCCGTTTGGGGGAAGCATAGTGTTGCGCGTATTTTATGATGCTATGAGTTTAGATTTTTGTTATCTTTACTTTTTAGTTTAAATCTATATTTATCCGACTTAATATGTTTAATTTCAGTGTCTTAAAGCCTAAACAGACTTCTCTTCATGTTCTATTAAATTTTGGGCGGTATTTTGCGGCTGGAGTTGCCGTTGTTTGTGCCCTGAACATCAGTGCGTGTAAGGGGCGTAAGTCTGCCCCGCCCGAAAGTCTAAACCCTGCATACGGCGAGTATGTTTCGGCCTACACGTCGGGATTGGTGTCTGCGCGGAGCAATATCACCGTGGAATTGGCGCAACCATCGCCGCACTTCGAAGGGGAGGGGGTCGAGGCTCCCTTGCGCCTATTCAGCATTAGCCCCACGGTGAAGGGTAGGGCGGTGTGGCGCAATAGCCAAACGGTGGACTTTGTACCCGCCGAGCCGCTGCAATCGGGCGAACGCTATACGGTTGATGTACAGCTGCATAAATTGCTCGATGTGCAGGAGCGGTCGCTGCGCGAAATGTCGTTTGGGTTTAGGGTTATACCGCAGGCAATGGCAGTGGATATTGATGGGTTGGTGGTGGATGGACCTGAAAATCCCTATACCTACAGTCTAAGCGGATTGTTGCGTACGGCTGATGTGGCCGATCATGATGCGCTGCTGAGCTGTGTTCAGGCCAAGCACAATGGGCGTGCCTTGGACGTGGATTTGCAGGCAGCTGATGAACTTAATGTTTACAAATTGCGAATTGGTGGCATTGAGCGTGAAACAAAGCCAGGCGAGGTTGAGTTTAGTTGGGATGCCAGTGCTATTGGCGGAGAGGGCGATGGCCGTGAGCGTTTCGATGTACCCGCAATGGGGCAGTTCACCGTTTTGTCGGCCAGCTGCGAGCAGGCCCCTAATCAGGCGGTGGTAGTGTATTTCTCCGATTTGTTAGACTCTAAGCAGCGTTTCGATGGTTTGGTGGAGCTACATCACGAGTCGCCCGACGACGAGGAGATGTTGGCGCGGTTGCGATACCACGTGGCGGGCAATGTGTTGCGCATATATCCGCCAAATGCGGAAATAACTGGAAATGTCAAGCTTAGTGTGAACTACGGTGTGTTGGATGCCGTTGGCCAAAAATTGGCGAAGGAACACACTAGCGAGCATTGGTTTGAGCGTATAAAGCCAGCCATTAGGGCAATTGGTCAGGGCGTTGTGCTCCCATCGTCGGAGGGAATGGTGCTGCCATTTGAGGCCATAAACGTGCGCTCGGTGTTGGTTGAGGTAATCAAGATTTACGAGAGCAATATTCCGTTCTATCTTCAGCAGAATCGCATGGGCGATGGTGATGGTTTGAACCGTGTTGGCTTTCCGATACTCAAGAAACTTGTGGATTTGAGCCAGGGCGGAGTGGTGAAGCCTAACACTTGGCAGCGCTATAATATTGACCTAAAAACGCTTTTCAGCGCCGATGCTGGTGCAATCTATAAAATCAAAGTGTCGTTTAGCAGAAGTCAATTGCTGTCGCCATGCGATGGTGTATCAGCTGAGTTGCCTAGCGAACAGATTGATTATGAAGTGTTTGAAGATGGAGATAGGTATTTCTATTTCAATGATAACTATTGCTATGATGACGATTATCGGTGGTCCGAGCGTTTCAATCCATGCAATTCGGCCTACTATTCGGGAGTGAATAGTACTAGTTTTGTACGTACAATTTTGGCCTCCGACATCGGTATTTTGGCCAAGCAGGGTAGCAATGGAGAACTGTTGGTGGTGGTGAACGACATCCCTTCGGGTCGTCCGCAGTCGGGAGCGTCGGTGCGTGTAACAGATCTTCAGAATCAAACGCTGGCCGAGGGGCGTACCAATAGTGAGGGTATGCTAACGCTGCCTATAGTAACGCGCAAGGCCTATCTAATCACCGTATCGCATAATGGGCAAAAGGGCTATCTGCGTGTAGATAATGCCTCATCGCTATCGCTCACTAATTTTGATGTGGGCGGCGCTGAGGTGCAGCGAGGCCTAAAGGGGCTAATTTATGGTGAGCGAGGTTTGTGGCGGCCAGGCGACACGCTTCATCTGTGCTTTATGGTGGAAGACAGGACGGGTAGCCTTCCCATGGGACACCCCATCACCCTTGAGGTGCGCGATGCTCGGGGTGCTATGGTGAAACGTTTGGTGCGCTCGCACTCCGAGGCTGGCTTGTACTATTTCCCCATACCCACCGATGCACAGGCTCCCACTGGCTATTGGGATGCCAAGGTGAGCATAGGCGGTGCCGTGTTCCACAAAACGTTGCGCGTGGAAACCATCAAGCCCAATCGATTGAAATTCGACCTTGCGCTGCAAAACAACCGCATACCCGTATCGGGGAATATTGATGCTACGCTGAACATGCGTTGGCTGCATGGCGCAAATGCGGGTAACACCAAAGTGCGCTACGAGATGACCGTGAGCAAGGCGCAGGCCAAGTTCGAGGGCTATGGTCAATACACTTTCGATGATCCCGCGACCTCGTACCCCGCCACCACGCGGGTGTTTTGGGAAGGGGTTACCAATGCGCAGGGGCAGGCGCATGTATTTGGTAGCATTGAGCGTAACAGCACTATGCCAGCAGCCTTAGATGTACGCTTGAATGGCCGTGCCTTTGAGCCAAGTGGCGACTTTAGTATTGATCTACAGACAATACCCTATAGACCTTATAACGAGTTTGTAGGATTGATTCCGCCCAAGAATACGTCGGGGCGGCAGTGGCTCGAAACTGGAGCCGACCATCAGGTTGAGCTTGCCACTGTCGATGCGCAGGGCAGCCCCATATCGTGTCGAAATTTGGTGGTGGAACTCTATAAAGTTACGTGGCGTTGGTGGTGGGAGCAGCCTGCAGTGGGTGAGGCCTCCTATGTTAGCAACAGCCACGACCAATTGGTGCTGCGCACCAAAGCCAGCACCCAAAACGGACGTGGAAACGTTACTATAAAGGTGGAGGCTCCGCAGTGGGGGCGCTACTACCTAAAGGTAACAAATCGCGACAACGGCAACAGTTGCGGCACGTTTGTATATTTTGATTGGCCATACAGTAGCGGACAGTCGCAGGGCGAGCGTCCGGGTGGTGCAACCGTGCTTTCGCTGGCTACCGATAAGCTGCACTACAATGTTGACGAGGATATAAAGCTTACATTTCCTGGAATGCCTCGTGGTAGAGCGTTAATCAGCATAGAGAATGGCTCGCGGGTGCTGTCGGCCTATTGGGTTGATGCAGGTCAGGCCTCAAACGTGGTTGCCATCAGGGTGCAGCCCGATATGGCGCCCAATGTCTATGTACACGTTACGTTAGTTCAGCCGCATCAGGATAAAGATAACGATTTGCCAATCAGGATGTTTGGGGTTGTTCCATTGTCAATAAGTAATCCTCAAACGCAGCTTAAGCCCATAATAGTCATGGCCGATGAGCTGAAGTCGGAACAGCCCGTGAGCATTGTGGTTCGTGAAGAGTCGGGTAAGCCTATGACCTTCACCCTTGCCGTGGTTGATGAGGGATTGCTCGACATCAATCGGTACAAAACGCCCGATCCGCATTCCGTTTTCTATGCCCGCGAGGCGTTGGGTGTGCGCACATGGGATTTGTACAACGATGTGATTGGTGCTTATGGCGGCAAATTGGAGCGGCTGTTGTCCATTGGCGGTAGCGACGACGAGTCGAACCCCATGAATCCGGCCCAGGGACAAACGTTGCGTTTCGCCCCTGTGGTACGCTTCTTTGGGCCTTATACCATCGAAAGTAGGCGCAGCCAAAAAATCGACTTTGTGATGCCCAACTATGCTGGTAGCGTCCGTGTGATGGTGGTGGCAGGTCATGCGGGAGCCTACGGCGCAGCCGAGAAATCGTGCCTCGTTCGTAACGATGTGATGCTTTTGGCCACCATGCCCCGTGTGCTGGGACCAAACGAGGAGATAGTGCTTCCTGTAAACCTATTCACGTCTAACGCCAGCATAAGTCGCGTTAATGTAAGTTTGAAAACATCCGAAAATATTGCCATTGTGGGCGATAGCGAGCAAAGTTTGGCCATTGCTAATGGCAACGACCATATTGCGCGATTCCGTCTGAAAACGGGTGGCACCACGGGTGTGGCACGGGTGGAGATTTCGGCCGAGGGCAACAAGGGTGGACGCGCTAAGCAGATGATCGACATAGAGATACGCAATCCCATTAGCGAGGTAACGCGCACGCAAAGCCTTGTGCTGCCTGCCGATTCGATGGCCACTCTAAAGCTGAACGCGTTTGGTATAGCGGGTAGCAATAGTGCAACCCTCGAAGCCTCAGTTATGCCACCGCTAAACCTTGAGAAACGTCTGAAATATCTCATCGATTATCCGCACGGATGTGCCGAGCAAACGGTGTCGGGAGCTTTCCCGCAGGTTTTCCTTAAGCAGTTGCTCGATCTCACCCGTCAGCAGGAGGAGCGGATAAGCACCAATGTGTCAGCCGCCATCAGGAGGTTGGGCTTGATGCAAACGGCGAGCGGAGGACTGGGCTATTGGCCAGGAGCCACCAATGTTGATGATTGGAGCACCTCGTATGCTGGACATTTTATGCTTGTTGCCAGTGCCGCAGGCTACGATGTGCCTCAGTCCATGCTCGATGCTTGGAGCAAGTATCAGCGCAACGCTGCCCGTCAGTTTGCTCCTGCAGCCGATCCCAACGCACCGCAGCGCCACAATCTGGTGCAGGCCTACAGACTTTTCACCTTGGCATTGGCTGGTACGCCCGAGGTTGGAGCAATGAACAAGCTAAAGGAGCGTGAACTCGATTTTGGTGCCCGTATGCGCTTGGCTGCTGCCTATGCGCTCATAGGGCAGACCACAACCGCTCAACGTTTGGTTGACGGGCTATCGCTTAGCATTGAACCATATCGTGAACTTAGCTACACCTTTGGGTCGCACCTCCGCGATCGTGCCATAGCCCTCGAAACCTTGCTGCTGTTAAAGCAGCGGGATAGAGCTTTTCCGTTGGCCGTTGCCCTCAGCAACGATATTGCTGGCGATGGTTGGCTCAGCACGCAGGAGACAGCCGCCGCACTGATCGCGCTCTCGCGCATGGCTATGGGCGATGCCCTCAAGAGCGGTTTGAAGTTGCAATATGCTCTCAACAGCTTGCCCAACCAGACGCTCGGTAGCGACAAGCCCATGGCGCAAACCGTGCTGACACCGCTGCGCGATGGATCCAACACGCTCACGCTAACTCATAGTCTTGGCCAGCCAGTCTATGCCACGGTTGCAGTAACAGGCATCCCCGCGCAGGGCCAAGAGCACGATTTTGAGCGTAATCTCACCCTGAACGTTCGCTACACCACGCCCAGCGGAGCGGTGCTAAACCCCTCCAGCTTGAAGCAGGGCACCGATGTGATATGCACCGTAACGGTGGGTAATCCTGGCCTTGCGGGCGAGTTGCGAGAACTGGCACTCACGCAGATATTCCCCTCAGGATGGGAGATACGCAACGCTCGTCTCGAGGGTAATGCAGAGGCGGGGCAGGCGCAGTTCACCTATCAGGACATCCGTGACGACCGCGTGCTAACCTATTTCGACCTACCCGCTGGACAGAGCAAGACATTCACCGTACAGCTCACCGCCACCTATGCTGGGCGTTTCTATATGCCAGGCCCCAATTGTCAGGCCATGTATAGCAACGATTTTGCTGCAGCCCGTGCGGGTATGTGGGTGAAGGTAACCGAGTAGAAGTGGAACATTGAGATTAAATCGGGGCGGGGCGCACATGCGTTCTGCCCCGATTTCTATTAGGCTGACATATTATCTTCACCCGCTCTGTATAGCCAATGTTTATTGCTTTTTTATCTCGAGTTGAACGGATTTAAAGTCGTAGTTTAAATCTATCCAAACATTGTTTATGTGTTTGACATAAATATATTTATATTTTTGTTTAGAAGCTGTTTAAAAATGGATAAAAAAGAATTGTATGGATGACAGAAAAAGTTGTATAAATAATTGACAATCAGCAGGTTAATTGGGTAGCTATTCGTATCTTTGTGGTTTCCAATCATTTAGATATGAATAGAGGATACCCAACTAACCTTACCGATAATCAGTGGTAAATATTGCAAAAAATTCTGGAGCCAACGACAAGAAAAAGAAAATATGCTCTCAGGGACATCATGGACTGCATACTCTACATCAACAAGACAGGCTGCCAATGGCGGATGATTCC
>JAFWUG010000174.1 GCA_017524185.1 Bacteroidales bacterium | reverse complement strand
GATTTCACGGTAAAACCTGAGTATAGGAACAGAATGGCATGTGTGGTTCATGCCAACAACACCGCTCGCATTCAGACCGTTGCAAGCGAATTGGAGAATTCATTTATGCATCGCCTGCTTCTGTATCTACATGCTTGAGGGAGAGCGTATTGTCCGACAGTTGCTAAAAAGGCATTGTGTGCTTCGCTTTTCCAACGTCTATGGCAATGCCTATGACATCCCCGACCGTGTCATTCCAAAATTTGTTCGCACGGCGCAAGCTGGCGGTGAACTTGTGCTTGAAGGAGGCGACCAAGTAATCGATTTCACGCATATCGATGATACTGTTTCTTGTATTGTGAAATGCATGGATATGATTGATTCAAAGCAAATTAACGAGGAAACAATAAATATTTTGCCTGGTGTAGAAAATCGTATAACCAGCATTATTGATATACTCCGCGCAAATGGGCTGAATTTTACGGTTAGGAAAAATGCAGCCCGCACCTATGATGTGCAACGTTTTGTAGGCGACCCATCCACCCGTAAGCGCATTTTTGGCAACGACGACTTTATTAGTTTAGAGGATGGCATAGTGCGGATGCTGCGTGGCTGAGTCTGCCGAATGCTATACTTAATCCATTGAATATAAGGCTATAAACGCAACGCGCATTCGTTGTCCTATGGTAGCCGAATGCGTGTTACGTGTGATGGTAGTTTTCTTCGCCGTTAGGGCTTCTCATGTCGTCCCAAGGGGGGATCTGCCCATGATACGGTGGTATTCGCCCGATAGCTCGAACAGGCTGCCGCTCTTCCCGCAACACCAAGCGCGGCGAACTCTCCCAGGAGAATTCGCCGCGCTGCGTATAGTGTTGTGTAGTAAAAATTTACACCGTCTGCTCCACGTTCCATACGAAGGCTCGCACGCCCACTTCCTTGTTGCGGTTGTCGAGGCGGCGTATGGCCTTCAGCAGGTCGTCCACCTGCTCGTCGTTCACCACGGTGATTACCGCCGAGTTCATCTCGGGCCAGGTGTGGGTGCCACGGCGTGGCTCGCCATCGTGGGTGCCGCGCCCCTGCACGTTCTCCCAGAACGTGAATCCGCGTATGTTGAGCCTATCGAGCATGTACTCCACGCGTTCGGTGTTGGCTTGGTTGAAGGTGATGAATACTGCTTTCATGGCTTAAAGTTCTGAGGTTGTGATGTTTGTATCGTCATCGGGATTGTCGAAGAATACGAATGTTTGGCGCAGCTTGGCCTCCTTGTTGCGCTCGCCGCTGCGCGAGAATATGCTGTAGAGCACCGGCACCACAATCAGCGTGATGAGCGTTGAGGCCACCAGGCCGCCAATCACCACCACGCCCATGGGCACCCATATCTCCGAGCCCTCGCTGGTGCTCAGCGCCATGGGAATCATGCCCAGGATGGTGGTCATGGCCGTCATGAGCACGGGGCGCAGACGCGACTGACCCGATAGGGCTATGGCCTCGTTTAGCTCGTAGCCACGGTCGCGCATCAGGTTGATGTAGTCAACCAGCACAATGCCGTTTTTCACCACGATGCCCGCCAGCAGTATAATGCCAAGCATACCTATCAGGTTGAGCTCTACGCCCGTGAGCAGCAGGGCCACCACTACGCCCGATATGGCGAATGGTATGGACATCATGATGATGAACGGCTTGGCGAACGACTCGAACTGCGATGCCATCACGATGTAAACCAGCAGAATGATGAGCAGGAATAGGGTTGCCATGTCGGCGGTGGCTTCTTGCTGATCCTCCCAAGCGCCGCCCACGTAAACCATTACGCCCTGCGGTATTTCCATGTTGTCGATTTCGGCCTGTATGTTTTGCGCCAGCACGCTAAGCGGTACATTGTATGGCGTAACGGCCAGTTTTACAAGGCGTTCGCGGCGTTTGCGCTCTATGCTGGGTGGTCCCCAGTACTCTTTGATTTCGGCCAGTTCTTTGAGCTTTAGCATTCCCGTTGCCGAGGGGATGGTGAGCTCCTCGAGGTTCGATATGCTGTTGCGATGCTCCTCGGCCAGGCGTACCACAATGTAGTACTCCTCGCCGTCCTCCTTCAGATAGCCTGCCGTGTAGCCGTTTATGCGGTTGCGTATCATGGTGGCCACGGTGGCCTCGTTGAGGTTGTGCAGGGCCAACTTTTGCTTGTCGAACACGATTTGCAGCTCGGCGCGGTCGTCTTCGCGGCTGATGTTCACGTCGCGGGCGCCCTCAATCTCTTTGATGCGCCGTTTGAGCTCGGCTGCAACGGTGTTGGTGTGGTCGAAGCTGTAGCCATACACCTCCACCGAAATGTCGTTGCCGCCTGCGCCGCCTCCACCGCCGCCTTGGGCCACGGTGGAGTTGATCACCTCGGGCATCTGGTTGATGTTTTGGCGTATAACCTCGGCAATCTGCCAGATGGTGCGTTCGCGCTCGTATTTCTTAACGCACCTAAGGGTCATGCTCAGCTTGTTGTTGTTGGTCGATGAGAATAGGGCCTGAATGCCGCCGTTGTCGTTAGAGTCTGTGGTCGACGAAATGATGATGAGTTCGGGCACTTCGCGGCGTATCATGTCCTCTATGGCGCGTGCCGTTTTCATGCTCTCCTCAACGCGGGTGCCGCGCTGCAGCTCCACGGTGATGTTCAGGCGGCCGTTGTCGGACTGGGGCATATAGCTCATGCCTATTTTGCCCATGCCCACGGGCACCATCGAGAGTATGAATATACCCAACATCACAAGCATTGTTATTATCTTGTGATTGAGGCATATACGCAGCAGGTTGGCGTAGGCCGCATCAACCTTGTCGAGCATACGCACCACGGTCGATTCGTAGCTCAGCTTGCGCTTCTTTTCGTCCTTGTTTTGGCCGAATTTTTGGGCTTTGAGCAGTTGGGCCGATAGCATGGGCGTTAGCGTGATGGCCACGGTGGTTGATGTGCACACCACAATGGTTACAATCCAGCCCAACTCCTTGAACATGATGCCAGCCATGCCCTTGAGCATGGTGAGCGGCACGAACACGGCTATGATTACCAGCGTGGTGGCTATAACCGACACCCACACTTCGTTGGTAGCGTAGATGGCCGCCTCGCGGGGGCTTGCGCCTCGGTCGATGTGGCGGTTGATGTTCTCCAGCACCACAATGGCATCGTCGACCACCATACCAATGGCCACGGTGAGCGAGGCCAGCGAGATGATGTTGAGCGAGCTGTTGGCCATCAGCAGGTAGATGAACGCCACCACCAGCGATATGGGGATGGTGAGGGCGATGATGAGCGTGGCCCTCCATTTGCCCAAGAAGAATAGCACCACCATCACCACGAAAAGCAGCGCGTAGGCGATGGTTTCGGCCAGGCCGAATATGGAGTTCTCAATCTCCTCCGAGCTATCGAATATTGGCTCAATTTTGATGTCGGGGGGCAGCGTTTTGCGCACGCTCTCCAGCGTTTTGCGCACATCGCGGGCAATCTGCGTGGTGTTGGCTCCAGATTGTTTCATAATCATGAGCCTGGCACCGTCGGAGCCGTTAATCTTCTCGTCGAGCGTTAGATCCTTGATGGTGTCGCGCACTGTGGCTATGTCGCGCACAAACACCTGCTGACCCGTGGGCAGCGTGGTTACCACAATGTCGTTAATTTCGCTGCTCTCCACATATTCGCCCTCAACGCGCACCTGGTATTGCTCTTTGCCCATTTTTATTGAGCCAGAGGCCAGGTTCAGGTTGTTGGTGGCTATGGCCTGTCCAACGGCCTCGACGCTTAGCATGTAGGCATCGAGCTGCTGCGGGTTCAGGTCCACGTAGATGTAGCGTTCGGGCGCACCCGAGAGCGATATGTTGCCTATGCCGTTCACGCGGTTGAGCACGTTAACCACCTTGTCGTCAATAATTTTGTCGAGGCCGGGGTAGCTCTCCTTGGCCGTGATGGCGTAGCCCATGATGGGCATCATGCTGGTGTTGAGTTTGAAAATGGTGGGCTTGCCTGCGCCGTCGGGCAGGTAGTCGGCTATCAGGTCCACCGCGTTGCGCACGTCGTTGGCGGCCTCGTCGATGTTGATGCCCCATTCAAACTCCAGCGACACCAGCGAGATGTTGTCCTTCGAGGTAGATGTAAGCTCTTTCAGGCCATCAACCGAGTTGAGGCTGTTCTCCAGTATTTTGGTGATGTTGGTCTCAATCTCGCTGGCGTTGGCGCCCGAATAGGTGGTCATCACCGATATGTAGGGCGGGTCCATCTTGGGGAACTGGTCGATGGGCAGCCGGCTCAGCGAGAATACGCCCATGATTATCACCGCCACAAATATAAGCAGGGTGGTGATGGGCTTGAGTATGGCTGATTTATATATGCTCATGTGTGAGTTTTTTCTGTTTTGGGATTTGGATTGATGCCCTTATAGATTAGTCGGCTACAATCTGTAGCTTTGAGCCCTCGTTGAGGCGGGCCTGGCCGGTTACCACCAGCTCGTCGCCGTCGTTGATTTCGGGCGATATGATTTCGATTTTGTCGTCGAAACGCTGTCCCAGCTCCACCACCACGCGCTTGGCCACGCCGTTGCGGTTCAGGAATACGTAGCGCTCGTTGCTGCCCTGTAGCTTCAGCACGCTCTGGTAGGGCACTATGATGGCCTGAACTGTGCCAAAGCCCAGCGTTGAGCGCACATACATGCCAGGACGCAGCAGGTTGTGCCCGTTGGGCACTTTAATCTGCACCTGGAACGTGTGCGAACCCGCATCGATGGTGGGGTACACAATCTCTATTGAGGCTGCAAAATCGCGGTCGGGGTAGATGTCCGATTTTAGTTTGATGCTGTTGCCCTTGCGCATCTGCGGGTAGAACGATTCGGGGATGTTCATGAATGTTTTCAGCGTCGATATTTGCACCAGCTGCAGGATGGGCATTCCGGTGAACAGTTCACCGTTCTCGTAGTTTTTGGCCGACACTACGCCGTTGAACGGGGCTCGCAGATAGGTGTTGCGCTCAAGGTTCTCGAGGTTGGCCTGCTGTATGTCGTATTGCGCCTTGGTTTGGTCGTAGGTTTGCTTCGATACGTTGTTGCTCTCGTTCAGTGCCGATATGCGCTCAAAGTTGGTTTTCAGGTTCTCGAAGTTGAGCTTGGCCTGTATGTAGGCGCTTTCGTCCATCTTGGCCAGCAGCTGCCCCTTGCTCACCTCTTGGCCCACTTCAACCAAAATGCTGCTGATGCGTCCCTGCATTGCGGGTGCTAAGGCTATATGCTCGTAGGCCTGCAGCGTTGACGATAGGTTGAGGTTGCGCTCAATGGTGGTGCGCTCCAGTTTTAGCACCTTTACGGGTTCTATGCGCTCGGCGGTGGCTGCACTTTTGTTGTCCTGCTTGCCTCCGCACGATGCGGTTAGCAGCGCTGCGCTTAGCGCAATGGTGCATAGCTTTATGGTCTGGTTCATTATCATTGTGGTATTATTTGTCAGTGAATTACGTATTCGGCTGGTTTATAGTGCGTTGAGCAGTTTTAGCAGGCTCGTTTGGGCGCTGAATAGCTCCATCAACGCGCTGATGTATTTGCTTTGCGCCTGTAGCAGGTCGTTGCTGATGGTGGTGAGCTCGGTGCTCGAGATGGTGCCGTGCTCGTGCTTTTGGGTGGAGTTGGCGAATATGCGCTCATACACCTCCACGTTTTGGCGTTGCACCTCGTAGGTCTCCATGGCCGAGTTCAGCGTGAATCGCAGTTGCTTTTCCTGAACGCGCAGCCCCTCAACCGCGTCCTCGCGGTTCAGCTTGGCCGTCTCCACGTCGAATTTGGCCTGACGCACCTTCGATAGGCGTTCGCCGCTCGAGAATATTGGCACGTTGAGCGTTAGCCCCACGGTGTGCGGCGGTGCCATGTTAAAGCCCTCGCTTTTGCCAAAATATGTGCGGTTGCTGTAGTTGTAGAACGCGGCCAGCGTGGGGCCGTAGGTCCATTTCTGTAGCGATAGCTGTTTCTCGTTCAGCTCAATGTTTTTGTCGAGCAGCTGCACGTTGTAGTTCTGGCTCTCGTCGAACTGGGCGTTGCAGCGCTGGGCGGCCTCGGTGTTGCCCAGCAGGTCGTCGAGCGACTGGGTTAGCTTGATTGGCGTGTTGGCTTCAACGCCCAGCATCAGGCGCATGGAGTTGTAGGCCAGCTCTATGTTGCGCTCGGTGGAGCGTATGGTGTTCTCGATGTTGGTTACCTGTACGCCCAGCAGATCCACGTCGGTTTGCTCGGCCATTCCCACCTTTAGCATGGTTTGGGTCGATTGGTGCAGGGCTTCGAGGTTGCCCTTGCTCTTCTCCACCAGTTTTTTCGACTCCTCGGCAATCAGCACACCGTGGTAGGCCGAGGTGATGTTGGCCTTTACATCGACCTCCGAGGCGTTTTGGCTCAGCCGGCTCATCTCAATGGCCAGCTTACGCATGTTCAGGGCCACAATCTGCATTCCGCTAATGGCCATGGTGGCCTGCACCGAGAGCGTCCCGTAGGGGTTCATGGCGATGGGCATTTTTGCTGGTCCCATTTCCACCTCTGCTTCGTAGCCCAGGAAGTTGTTGTATCCCGCCGAAGCATCAACGTGTGGCAGCATCGAGGCTATGCTCTCCCATTTGGCGCGTTCGGCCTTCTGCACGGCCAGTGATGCGCTTTTGATGGTGCGGCTGTGCTGTAGGGCATACTCCTTGGCCTCGGTTAGCGTGAGCCGTAGCGTGTCGGCGGGCGAACTGTCGCCAGGCTGAGCCTGTAAACCCGTACTCAGCAGCAGTGCTAATGTGCTTAGGATGAGTTGTTTGCTGTTCATATCTTGGTGTCTATTATTTTTAACGGTGTATCTATTTAGGGTTATCGGCGCAATATTGCTTCTCGGCAAACTCCTGTTTCAGCATTTGTATGTGGCGTATTATAATCTCGTAGCCCGCTATGATGTGCTGCACCGTGCTTATTTTCTCGGTGTGGTTCAGGGGTTTATGCAGCTCGAGTATCTCCGTGGCAAATGCTTTCATGCGCTCAATTCGGTCAATTATGTCATCGCACGATAGGGGTGGATGCAAGCGAAAATAACGTTTGCGGCTGCCATCGGGTTGCATTTGGTCGATCAGGCGGCGGGCTATTAGGTTTTTGAGCGTGGTGCTGGTGGTGCTCTTGCTTAGCCCCAACTGTTGCTGTATATCGTTAAAATCCAACTGCTTATGTTCCGACACCATGAGCAAACCCAGCACGCGCCCCTCGGAGAGCGAAAGCCCTTGCTGCTCAAAGAATTGGGCTATTCTGAGCACTAACGATTGGCTGTCGGTGTTGTGGTTGGATGTCATGCAGTGAATTTTGTCGAAACGGGCTGCAAAGGTACGCTTTTTTTGTTGGTTCGCAAAATTCCGAACCAAAAACTATACGTTAATTAATGCAAACAAAATATCATACTCAGGCGTATTGGAGCCGATAT
>JAFWUG010000173.1 GCA_017524185.1 Bacteroidales bacterium | reverse complement strand
TCTTTTTTTCTTTGATACTCAGTTAATGCTAATTGTTCTCTTTGTTTTGCAGCTGCTTGAGCTAGTTTGGTTTTAGCCTCTTCTAATTTCTTAAATGCTTAATCATGACCGACGAGTGGTTCAACGAGTACATGTTCCGCCTGGTGGTTGAGCGTCAGTTCGTTCCTGCCCGCATTCTTGATTTGCTAAAGCAAAAACCCATCAAGCTCCCCGCTTGGGATCCCATGTTTGCAGGGGAGGAGTAGGCGTTTGTTATATCTGTTCGCAAACAAACTGCTGCGCATAATCTGCGCAGCAGTTTTTGTTGCGTGAGTAATGGGTGTTTATTCTTGAATTCGTGTGAGAATGTCTGCCTCCTCAATTCTCACCAAAGAATCGTTTCACCTCCGAGGCAAAGGCTCGGTCAACGGCTTTGCCGTCGCGGGTTTTAGCTAATCCGCCGCCTGCTGTTTCTTTATAGTCGTGGTGCAGTTTGTCGCCAACCTCTTTCATGGTTAGTACCACCTCGTCGGGCGAGATGAATGAGCGAACGCCGCTGCGCGCCATCATGGCCGCGCTTATGGCCACGGAGGTGTACATGCCATTGCGCTTCACGCATGGCACTTCCACTAGGCCAGCCACTGGGTCGCATATCAGACCTAGCGAGTTTTTGAGAGCCAGTGTAAAGGCGTGAATTATGTCGAGCGATGAGCCTTGCTCCAGGTAGGCCAGTGCAGCGGCAGCCATGGCTGCGCCCACGCCCACCTCGGCCTGACAGCCGTAGTCGGCTCCGGCGGTGGTTACATCGTTGAACAGAATCATTCCCATGAAACCCGCCACCAGCATCGACTCCAGCAGCCGCTGGCGTGGTGGGTGTGCCACCTCCGAGTAGGCTTGTAGTACGCCAGGAAGTATGCCGCACGACCCAGCCGTTGGGCAGGCCACAATCACGCCGCATTTTGCATTCACCTCGTTCATCGCCACGGCGTAGGCCGCTGCGCGTCCGTAGATATTGTCGAACAGCGGATTGCTGCGCACGTAGCGGTTTATGCGGGCGGCATCCTTGCCCGTGAGTTTGAGCAGTGTTAGTTCTTTGCTGCGTATGCCCTTCTTGACGGCGGCTTTCATCACTCGCCAATATTCGGCAACACGGCGCAGCGCCTCATCGGGCGGTGTACCCTGCATTTGATGCTCCACTTCAAACACCACATCGAGCAGTTGGCGTTTGTTGCGATGCAGGTATAGGTGCAACTCCTCGAAAGTGTTGAACGGCATAACGCTGCGAGCCTTGGTTTGTTTGGCTATGCCGCCTGTCAGTGGCTGAATCAGCGCGGAGTTGTTGAGTTTTTGCCCCTCGGTTTCGGGCATTAGGCGACCTTGGTGATAGCGTAGGGTTTCTTTGCCAGTGATGGGCGAGGGCAGACGTTTGCCATCGATATAGCGTACCTCCACGTTGCCTCCTCCGATGGAAAACCCTGTAATAGTGTATGTTGTGCTGTCGGTCTGAACTTCAACCTCGGCTATGTTGTTGCTGTTTTCGTTGGCGTATTTTGATTCATCGGCTGGATTTCCGCGCTGATAGCCAGCGAATTGTGCTTTGAATGCGCCAAAGTCGATGCCGTGCTGACCAATGAATGCTGGGTCGCCGTGTTGCAGCATCTGCGGATGGTCGGGCGCAAGCCCCCACAGTCCGCCGCCAATAGCCGATGGAGTGTAGTGGCCAGGGCCAGTGTCGCGGAACGAGGCGTAGAGCCGCACCAGCACCGATTTGGGCCTAAGCCCATCGGCCTGTGCCCTTGCTATGATGATGTTGCGTGCAATCTGTCCAATTTTATTGGCTCCAGCGGTGTGCGAACTCGATGGGCCAACCATCGATGGACCCACGATGTCGAACACGCTCATGGGCTTGATGTAGCGGTGCAGGTAGCGCTCAAAGTCGTCGGCCAGCGATTGCTGCTCCTCGGCTTCCACTTTGCCAGGCAGCAGCGCTTTCACAATGTAGATCGAGCGCAGCTTACGGTCGCGGCTGCGAACGTACCACAGTTCGATATAGGCCGGGAATAGGCTGTGTTTCTGGAACGTTTCAACCACGTTGTTGATCACCGTATCTTTCGACGAGTTCACGCTCTTTATGGTGAGTAGCGTGCCGCCTGGCGTGTTTTCGGTATCGAACTGAAAACCGCGCGGGTTGGCTCGCATTTCGTCGAGTAGCGTATTGAGGTCGGGCGGGTTCAGATGCGCGTGAGCCGCTGTGGTTACATCGTTGTAGAACATTGTGAGCATAAAGTTGCGCTCGGCGTTGCTCACAATGCGGTAGAGCGTGTAGGGCTGGAACTTGAATGGCACCAAGCTCGATAGCATGTTTTTTAGCCTATCGTAGTCGAAGTTGTGCAGAATGCATTCCTCCTGCTCGTGCTGGTGGCGGAATATTTTGGTTGTCAGTTGTTTATCTATGCGTTCGCGTATATCCGATAGGCAGTAGGCAATCTCGTTCGATGCAAAATGTCCGTCGATGTTCAAAAAATCGGTATTCATGTAATGTGTTGATTTTTAATTATATACCTACATTTGTTTAGTCGCCGAAATACTCCACGTAGTTATTTTCGGTTTCTTGCACCCTGACGCAGTGTAGTTTTACGCCCAAAGCCTTTATTGGCGCGTCTAATTGCGCCCAAATGGCCACGGCCAGATTTTCTGTCGAGGGTATTTTTCCTTGCATAAAATCGACATCGACGTTCAGGTTCCGGTGGTCGAGTTTCGAGATTACCCGTTCTTTAATTATTTGGCTAATTGTCTTTAGATTAACAACATAGCCAATCTGTGGGTTGATGTCGCCGTGTACCGTAACCAGCAGTTCAAAGTTGTGGCCGTGCCAGTGTTCGTTAGAGCATTCGCCGTAGATTGCTGCGTTTTGTTCTTCGCTAAATTCGGGGTTGAATAGGCGGTGGGCGGCGCAGAAGCGTTCGCGGCGGGTGATATAAGCTGTGGGCATTGCCGTGATGTTTTTTTTGTGGATATTTGCACCTACAATTGCGGGGCGATGTCTTTGCAAACAAAGTTACAAAAAATGCGATAGAACGGTGAGCCAAGTCAATCTAAAGGTGCTAATATGTGCTGCAACACCGCTTGAACTGCGCGGTTGGATGTTCGACGAACAGGACGTTGCGCGGCCTTGTAGCGTGTTGGACGTGGGGCTGTCGCACGTCGATATTAGCCTAATGGCCATGGGGGTAGGCGTGGCATCCACTGTGATGCGACTAACGCAGTATGCCGCCCGTTTCGACCTGGTGCTGAATGTGGGACTGGCTGGAGCGTATGGCCAGAAACTTGCTGTGGGTCAGGTTGTTCGCGTGGCGCACGATGTGTTTGCCGACTATGGCATCGATCAGCGCGGAACGTTTGTGCCGCTGCATCGGAGCGGCATTGCCGCTCATGCGCCGCAGCCTATGGACTGTGCGTGTGTTGAGGGAATGCATCTGCCCGCCGTGAGAGCCATCACGTTGGGTACGTGTAGCGGCTCCAAGGCGTTGATTGAGCGCAATATATCCCTTTGGAATCCCGACATTGAGACCATGGAGGGGGCAGCTGTACCTTTTGTTTGTCAACAGCTTGGTGTTCAATTTGTTTGTTTGCGTGCCATTTCGAATCGAGTTGAGCCGCGAAACGTGGAGGCATGGAATATCGATTTGGCTCTGAGCAATTTGTATCGCGAAACCGTCGGCCTGCTGGCCGATCTAAGGCAACCGCTATGAGACTGAAAATCAATATATCGCCCTGTCCCAACGACACTTTTATGTTCTACGCCCTGTTGCATGGGCTAACCGATGAGCATGAGCTGCAATTTGATTTGCAATTTGCTGACATAGAAGAACTTAATGCTATGGCCATGGATGCGCTCCCCGATGTTTCAAAAATAAGTTTCGGAGCCTATCCGTTGTTGGCCGAACACTATGAGTTGCTCTCATCGGGCAGCGCATTGGGTTTTGGCGTTGGGCCTTTGGTGGTGGCCAGGCAGCCATTGAGCGTGGAGCAATTGGCGCAGGGGTGTGTTGCCTTGCCTGGGCGGCATACCACGGCCAACATGCTGTTCGTCAGTGCGGTGCCGCATGTTGCCAACCGACGCTACATGCTTTTTTCCAACATCGAAACCGCCGTGCTGCGCGGAGAGGTAGATGCTGGTGTAATCATCCACGAGTCGCGGTTCACCTATGCCGAGCGGGGGCTGCATCGTGTGATGGATTTGGGGCAGTGGTGGGAGCAGTGTCAGAACATGCCAGTGCCGTTGGGCGGCATAGCTGTGCGCCGCTCGCTGCCGGCCAGCATCAAGCGTCGCATCAACGCTGCCGTGCGGCAGAGCGTAGCCTTGGCCTTGGCGCATCCCGAAATGCCCGCCGATTTTGTGTCGCAGCACGCTCAGGAGATGAACCCTGAGGTGCAGCGTCAGCATATCGCGCTTTACGTAAATAAATATTCCGTGAATCTCGACCAACAC
>JAFWUG010000172.1 GCA_017524185.1 Bacteroidales bacterium | reverse complement strand
GCGGGCAAGGGCTTCCGCAATCCCACCATCCGCGAACTCTATATGTTTGCCCAGGCCAATCCCAACCTGTTGCCCGAACACCTCTGGAGCTACGAGGTGGCCCTGGAGCAGCATCTGCTCGACGGACGGCTGCATTATGGCCTAAATCTGTTCCATATCGATGGCAACAATCTGATACAGAACAGTATAGTCGAAGGTCGTCCGCTCAACATCAACAGCGGGCGCATACAGAACAGCGGCGGCGAGGTGCAGGTGTCGTTCGTGATAGCCAAAGGGCTACGCGCCGATGCCAACTATTCGTACCTGCACATGGAGCACCCCGTGCTGGCCTCGCCCGAGCACATGGCCTATGCTAGCGTTAGCTACAGCCACAAACGCTGGTCGGCCAGCACAAGCCTGCAGCACATTGCTGGCCTACGCACCACGCTGGCGGCCAATGCGCCCACCGAGCAATTTGCGCTGTGGAGCATACAGACGCGATACCAGCTCACCAAATGGCTGAACCTTTGGGCGCAGGGCGAAAATCTGCTAAACCAGAAATACGAGATAAACGCGGGCTTCCCCATGCCCCGTGCCAGCGTGATGGGCGGGCTGGGCGTAACATTATAGCCGCACATTCCGTATAAAATCAATCAACAAAAATCACCCACAATGAGAAGCACAACGAAGTTCATAACGCCGCTGGCCATAGCCATAGCACTTGCAGGTAGTTCGTGTACGCGCTCGCAGGGCAGCAACAATAACAACAATAGCAGCTCCACCGACACAACAGCCACAGCTGTAGCGCCCAAGGTTTATATGTACAAGACCATAAACGCCGAAAATCTGGTAAAAATATACAAAGCCTTAGGCCGCGAGGCCACCGGCAAGGTAGCCGTAAAGGTATCGACCGGCGAGCCAGGCGGGCATAACTTCCTGCAACCCGCGCTAATAAAGGACCTGGTGCAAAGCGTAAACGGCACCATAGTGGAGTGCAACACCGCCTACAGTGGCCGCCGCAACACCACCGAGGCTCACCTCAAAGCAGCCGAAGAGCATGGATTTACGGCTATAGCCGAAGTGGATATAATGGATGCCGATGGCGACATGTCGCTGCCTGTGAGTGGGGGCAAACACCTAAAAGAAGATTTTGTAGGGAAAAATTTTGCCAACTACCAATTCACCATCATACTGTCGCACTTCAAGGGACATGCCATGGGCGGCTTTGGCGGAGCGATTAAGAATATGTCGATAGGCATAGCCTCATCGCGGGGCAAGGCCTGGATACACACCGCAGGCACCACCGACACCGACCCCTGGAGCCACACCGCCCCGCAGAACGACTTCCTAGAGTCGATGGCCGAAGCGGCCGAGGCCGTGGCCGACCACTGCGGCCAACGCATCGTGTACATCAATGTGGCCAACAACCTGTCGGTCGACTGCGACTGCGATGCCAGTCCCGAAGCACCGAAAATGGGCGACATAGGCATACTGGCCTCACTCGACCCAGTGGCGCTCGACCGCGCCTGCACCGACCTAGTGCGCCAATCGCCCGATGAGGGCAAAAAGC
The DNA here is from genome assembly GCA_017524185.1 of Bacteroidales bacterium. Classification (GTDB taxonomy): domain Bacteria; phylum Bacteroidota; class Bacteroidia; order Bacteroidales; family Tenuifilaceae; genus RGIG6076. Next base: position 2,441 of record JAFWUG010000172.1, on the reverse strand, counting down.
ACCTGATAGAGCGCATTGACTCGCGCAACGGAATGCACACGCTCACCCATGCCGAACGCATGGGGCTGGGCTCGCAGCGCTACGAGCTGGTGATGCTCGACTAATCAATCCCCCAAAAACGATTTTATATAATCACTATGAACCGACTATTATTCTTGGGAAGCATTGGGCTTCAGGAGATTATAATCATAGCCCTAATTGTGCTGCTGCTCTTCGGCGGCAAGAAGATTCCCGAGCTCATGAAAGGTTTGGGGCGCGGTGTGCGCTCGTTCAAGGAGGGCATGAACGCCACTGACGATGCCTCCCCCAGCAAACCCGACGACACCAGCAAATAGGCCATGTCGGCGGCCAACGAAGGGCAAAGCTTCTGGGATCACCTCGACGAGCTGCGCACGGTGCTCATCCGCATAGCGGTGGCAGTGCTGGGCGGTAGCATAGTGGCATTCTGCCTCAAGCAGCCGCTATTCGAACTGGTGCTTGCGCCAAACAGCCCCGATTTTATTACCTACAAACTGCTCAACCGCATAGCCCAATGGGCAGGAAGCCATATAGAGGATATGGCGAGCATCAAGCTGATAAACACGGGACTGGCACAGCAATTCGTGCTGCACATGAAAATGGCGTTCAGCATGGGGACGCTATGCGTGTCGCCCTACATCATCTACCAGCTATTCCGTTTCGTGTCGCCAGCATTCTACCAGCGCGAACGCCGCTATGCCGTGCGGCTGGTTATTAGCGGATACGCCATGTTCGTGCTGGGCTTGGCCATGGCCTACCTGCTGGTGTTCCCGCTCACGTTCCGCTTTTTGGGTACCTACCAGGTGAGCATCGAGGTGGACAACCTGATTTCGCTCGAATCGTACATTGGCACGCTGCTGGGCATGGGACTGGCCATGGGGCTAACGTTCGAGATGCCCGTACTGTGTTGGCTGCTGACGCGCTTTGGGCTGATTGATGCCGCGCTGCTGCGCCGATTCCGCCGCCATGCCGTGGTGGCCATACTGGTGGCCGCAGCCATAATCACCCCCACCGCCGACGCGTTCACGCTCTTTGCCGTGGCCCTGCCCATGTGGCTGCTCTACGAGCTGAGCATAGCGATAGCGGGGAGGAAACATAAGCACTGATGGAAAAAATGCAATGAAACCAACGATTCTAATCATAAACAACACTCCATTCTAAACGGATCGCAGCAGCTATTTGCCACCAAATGTCTGCCCTATATATACCAACGGAAGCGAAGCTACACATTATGATAGAGAACAACGTAGGCACAAGAGTGAAAAGGAGGAGCAGCAGCGAAGCAGTAAGCAGCAACCTCCCCAAAAACAGTATATTTGCACAACCTAAAAACTGATGCTATGGCAAAGAAAGTAAAAGAAGAAACACTGAACCTTGATAATATTCTGTTCAAGTGTCGAGATATATTGAGGCAGGCAAAGAACTCTGGATCGTTCTTTGAAAAACGCGACATGATGCTTACACTCGTGTTCCTCCGCTTTATGGGCGAGAAATACGAGGATGGCGTGGCTTCGCTTCGTCAGCGTCTCATTGAGGAAGGATTAGACCCTGACAACGAGGAGATTATCAAGGCTTTCTTTGATGATGCCACTTTTGCCGATGGTACTTTCGATTTGCCAGTAGAGGCTCGTTGGTCAACCATCATCAATACGGCTGCGCCTCAACTGAATGTGGCTCTTGATACGGCTTTGCGCAGTATCGGCGAAACTAATCCTACGCTGAAAGGTTGTTTTGTGGAAGGTACATTCACTCAGCGCAATCTTGGTGCAAACGACATGAAGAAGATTGTGGACGAGGTCAACAAGATCAGCCATAAGACTTTTGGAGAAGAGAAGGACTTGATAGGCCGCGTATATGAATATTTCCTAAAGGAGTTTGCCGTTAATGCGACAAAGGAGGAAGGCGAATTCTATACCCCACATGACGTTGTTCAGCTCATTGCTACTGTTATCGAGCCGTTTGATGGAACTCTTTACGACCCTTGCTGTGGTTCGGGAGGTATGTTCATTCAGAGTACAGACCTCGTGAAAGCCAAACAAGGCGACATCAGTCGTATCAATGTGTATGGACAAGAGAAGGAGGCTGCCACCTATCGTTTGGCAAAGATGAACCTCGCTTTGCGTGGCATCAGTCATAATCTGGGTTCGGAAAGCGATTCCACTTTCACCAACGACCTGCATAAGGGATTGTATTTCGACTATATCATGGCCAATCCACCTTTCAACTTGAAAGGCTGGTATAATGATAATCTGAAGAACGATCCTCGTTGGACAGACTACGCTACTCCTCCAGAAAGTAATGCCAACTATGCATGGATTCTCCACATGCTTTCTCACCTGAAACCTCTTTCGGGTGTGGCTGGATTCTTGTTGGCCAATGGAGCTTTGGGAGATACCGATGCCCTTGAAATCCGCAAGAAGTTG
>JAFWUG010000171.1 GCA_017524185.1 Bacteroidales bacterium | reverse complement strand
TTTGGCACAAACCAGGGCGTAATCATATTGGCCGCCACCAACCGCGCCGACATACTCGACCGCGCCCTGCTCCGCGCTGGTCGTTTCGACCGTCAAATACACGTGGAACTGCCCGACAACAACGAGCGCCTCGACATATTCAAAGTGCACCTGCGCCCCATCAAACTCGACGAAAATTTCGACATCGAATTCCTTGCCAAACAAACGCCAGGATTCTCGGGTGCCGACATTGCCAACGTCTGCAACGAAGCCGCGCTAATAGCCGCCCGCCGCAACAAAACAGTGGTGGAAAAGCAGGATTTTCTCGATGCCATCGACCGCATTGTGGGCGGCATGGAGAAAAAGACCAAAATCATATCCAAGGACGAAAAGCGCACCATAGCCTTCCACGAGGCAGGACATGCTACCGTGAGCTGGCTGCTCGAACATGCCCACCCGTTAGTAAAAGTATCCATAATACCCCGTGGTGCCTCGCTGGGAGCCGCATGGTATCTGCCCGAGGAGCGCCAAATTACTACCACCGAGCAACTCTTCGACGAAATGTGCGCCCTACTGGGCGGACGCGCTTCAGAAGAACTCACCTTTGGCCAAATATCCACCGGTGCCCTCAACGACCTCGAGCGCGTATCGAAACAAGCCCACGCCATGATTGCATACTACGGCATGGGCAACAAGATACGTAACATCAGCTACTACGACTCCACTGGGCAGTCGGAGTACTCATTCAACAACCCCTACAGCAACCGTACCTCCGAGATTATCGACGAAGAGGTGAAAAGCCTAATAGACTCGGCCTACGAACGCTCAAAGCATATCCTAACCGAGAACCGTCAGGGACTTGAGCAGCTGGCCAACCTGCTGCTCGAACGCGAGGTTATATTCAGCGAGGATCTTGAACGTATATTTGGTCCACGCAAAGGCAACGTCAGCGCAAGCAACGAGGTCATCACAGAGAACACCCCCATTGCAGAAAACACAACATCCCAAACACACAACGCATAACCGCGCAACCATCATGGACGACCGCTGGACACTAGTATATACCACCAATCGCATCGGACAACCCGAACTTATCAAACATCAGTTCGAAGCGCACGGCATTGAAACTGTAGTGATTAACAAGCAAGACTCCAACTACCACTTCGGCTCTGCCGAAGTATATGTCCGCAACGAGGACGCCGACCAAGCCTACGTAATTCTCAAGGAGATTGACCATTGAACACCTTCGTTAAAAGAACCCTGAGCGCAGCCGTATTCGTGGCCGTGATGCTTGGAGCAATAGCCCTAGGCTCATGGCCTTTCGCCATACTATTTGTGGCCATCACAGCCGTATGCCTACACGAATACTACCACATGGCCTCGCTCATGCAGAGCCAACCGCACTCCGTATGGGGCATAGCAGGCGGTGCGTTCCTTTTTGCATGGGCATTCGCTCAATCAACCTCCCTAATTGAATTACCGCTGGCCTACATTGCCGTTCCCTTGGTGGCAGTAGTGTTCATAGTCGAGCTTTTCCGCGCAAAAGCGCAACCGCTGCACAATATAGCCACAACAATCACGGGCTGGCTCTATATTGCCGCCCCGTTCGCCATGCTCAACTTTGTGGTGAACACGCAAAACGGATACACACATAAATACCTCATGGCCATGCTTTTCCTAGTGTGGGGCAACGACACGGGAGCCTATCTGCTGGGCATGGCCATTGGCCGTCACAAAATGTTTCCGCGCATATCGCCCAAAAAATCGTGGGAGGGTTTCGCTGGGGGCATAATCGCCACAACCATAGTTGCCACTACCATTTGGAAAATATTTGGAGGCACACTACAGCACTGGCTGGCACTTGGCGCAGTGGCCTGCGTATTCGGCGTGCTGGGCGACCTTATAGAATCGATGCTCAAACGTGCTGCAGGCGTAAAAGATTCGGGCAACATAATGCCTGGACATGGCGGCCTGCTCGACCGTTTCGACGCCCTGCTGCTTGTGGCACCCATGGGATTCATCTGCCTAAAACTACTCTCGTTGATATAACCTAAAAATTTGATTTATAGCCATGAAGATTCATAAAGAAGGACATCGAATATTGCTCGTGAGCCTGCTAACGCTTACACTGCTCGCTGTGCTATTCTTTTGGCTATGCCCACGCTGGCTGGCCTACTCCATATTGGTAGTCAATATGCTACTAATGGCCTTCCTCACCCGATTCTTCCGCGTCCCCAAGCGCAACATCACCCTCTCCGACTCGGTGATATATTCGCCCGCCGATGGCACTGTGGTGGCAATCGAAGAGGTGGACGAAAATATGTTCCTGAACACCAGATGTTTGCAGGTATCAGTATTCATGTCGGTGTGGAACGTACACATTAACTGGTATCCCACCAAGGGAACAGTTGCAACCTACGTATATCACCCGGGCGACTACCTGGTGGCCCGCCACCCAAAATCGTCGACCCACAACGAACGCACCTCGGTGGTGGTGAAACGCGATGACGGACAGCAAATACTTGTGCGCCAGATAGCTGGCGCTGTTGCCCGCCGCATTGTGTGCTACGCCAAAGAGCAACAACCTGTGGAACAATGCTCAGAGATGGGATTCATCAAATTCGGCTCCCGTGTAGATGTGTTCCTACCGCTATCGGCTAAAGTGCAAGTAACGTTAGGTCAGAAAGTTAAGGGCTGCATCACCCACTTAGCCCAACTCTAGTTCCATCACATGCCCAATGCCAAGCAGCCCATAGGCCGATACGCCCTCGCCGCCATGGCGGTGGCTTTGGTGGCTTTCCTGCTCTGGTATTTCGCCTCGATAGTAACCTACGTACTTGTGGCCGCCGTGCTTAGCCTCATGGGCAAGCCCATTGTACGCTGGCTTTCGGCTCTACACATCAATAAATGGCTCATACCCAAGTGGTTAGCAGCAGCCGTAGCATTAGCCGTAATCGGAAGCATATTCTTCGCCTTTTTCAGACTATTCATACCGCTTATAGTTAGGCAATTCAACGAGTTACGCACCATCGACGTACATGCGCTGCTCGACTCCTACGCCTACCAAATCGATGCCGTACAACGCTGGGTACAAGGCTATTTGCCCCATGGCACGGGCGATTTTGAGCTGCGAACCTACCTAACCGACCTCATTTCGGGCATATTCAGCGTGAGCATGCTCACTGGCCTATTCAGCTCAACAGCCAACCTAATCCTAAACACCGTCATTACACTATTTGCAATCGCCTTTATCACCTATTTTTTCCTCAAAGACGAAGACCTATTCTACAACGGCCTCATGCTCTTCATCCCATCGCGATGGGAGCAGCAGATGAGCCGCGCCCTGTCGAGCATCGACACGCTACTGCGCCGATATTTTGTGGGCATACTCTGCGAAAGCCTATGCATAACGCTGCTCAACACAATCTGGCTTTCAATCATCGGAATAACATTCGAAACCGCCATTGTTATTGGTTTCATAGCCGGTGTGGTGAACGTCGTGCCATACGTTGGTCCCGTTGTGGGCACAGCAGTGGGACTGCTCATTGGCTGGGCTACAAACTTTGCCATGCCCCACGATGCCCTACTCAGCACACTAATATGGGTGTTTGTGGCCATGTGCGCCACACAGCTCATCGACAATCTACTCCTACAACCGCTCATCTACGGCAATAGCGTAAAAGCGCATCCTCTAGAAATTTTTTTAGTGCTACTCGTTGCTGGTAGCGTAGCCGGAATACTCGGCATGCTTCTTGCAATACCTACCTACACAGTGATTCGCGTGTTTGCCAAAGAATTTTTTAACAACTTCAAAGTGGTGAAAAAATTAACAGAACGCATATAGCATACGCCGCTTTTGCGTATATTTACACAAAATTTCTATAGCATGACACTAACACATCGCACCATAAGCCTACTCATCGTGCTGCTAACAGCCCTCGCCCTTACACCCAACTCGGCCACGGCTCAGCAAAAACCGATAGAGAACCTCCCCAACGTATTCACACCCAACAACGACGGGCTAAACGACTTTTTTGAGATTAAAGCCACGGGCAGCCCCTATTTTGTGCTACACGTCTATTCGCGCACCGGTGCACCCATCTATCGCGGTGAGGCTCAGGAAATTAAATGGGATGGTCGCAACAATCAGGGGCACCTGCTCCCCAACGGCATCTACTACTACGTCATCGAGGACAAAAACGGCGAGTACGAATCCACCAAAGGATTTGTATATATATATACGGACAATAACCTCATCTGCAATTATTTAACATGGACACCCTCTCGCACCTAGCACTGGGTGTTGTTGTGGCACATACTTGCGCGGGCAAACGGAATCGGGGCATAGCCCCGTTGCTCTACGGCGCAGCAGCCGCCCAGGTGCCCGACCTCGACGTGCTGCTCACCCCCTTCACCGATAGCCTTGGCGCACTGCTATCGCACCGCGCCCTTAGCCATTCGCTGCTGCTATGGCTAACATTACCACCGCTGTTGACCCTTGCCTCAACCACCCTACACCGCGACACCAGCTTCTCGTGGAAACGCCGCTTTGTAATAATCTCGGCGGCCTGGCTATCGCACCTGATAGTCGACCTATTCAACACCTATGGCACGGCCTACCTCTACCCCTTCTCGCTCCATCGCTTCGCCATCGATGCCCTACCCATACTCACCCTATCGCTCCTCCTAGTGCTATCGGCTCTTGCTATAGGAATCGGAATTAGCCGCATACGGCGTGGATATGCACCTGCATGGCTTGGCTGGAGCGGAATTGCATTGGTCGCCCTCTATCTCACAACGGCTGTTGCTGCCAAAACTACGATCGAAACGCAACTCTCGAGCCGCTTCGCCAACATGCCCCTCTACACATCGCCAATGCCCATCAGCATTGCACGCTGGCACTTTGTGGCCGATGCAGGCAACCACTACATCGTTGGACGCTGCAATCCGCTCGGCCAACAGACAACCGTGATAGCGGAACTGCCCAAGAATCACCACCTGCTCACCCCCATCGCAAACTACCCTAAAATTGAAGATATTCAACGCTTCACCAAGGGTTGGTTCAACCTACAATCGAACACCAACGGACTGCTGCATCTACACGACCTCCGCTTTTCGAGCTTGGCCACCTCATTCCCCGACGCCTACGTGCTAACATTCAGCATTAAACCAACTCCATCAGCCCCCATTATAGAACGTTCAAAACTCCGCCGCCACATTGGCCCATGGTTCTAATATAAAACACTAATAAACTGAACATCAGATTGTTAGACTTGCATCATAGTACAATAAAAACAGCACAAACAAGGGCGAACACATGATGTCCGCCCTTATTATTATTATACATAAAGTGCCTACGTTTAGCAATACGAACGCACCTTAGTAGAATTAGTCGCTATATGGCTCAACCTTGAAGGGGAGCTTCACCTGACCCGAAAAATTACGACCCGAATCCTTTATATCCACGTCGTCCTCGCTATAGAGCCAGTGCACCTCAACCTTATAACCCGAAGCAGCAAGAGCCTCAAAACGCTTGAGTATCAAGTAAATTTGCTTCGAACTTGGTGTGTTATAATACTCCATCTTAAAAAGCACCACAGTGTCCGCATTGGGTGCTGTAACGTACTCCTCAATCCAGTTGATGATTGGCGCATAGAACTTAGCCGCATCTTCGGGAAGTGAGTTACCGCTAAACTCGAATTTGCCTGCTGCCTTGTCGAGCAGGACTGTGGGGTATTGGCTTGTGCCGCTTATCTTTAGTACGTTCATAGAATAAAAAACGACAGTTTAGGTTGGTGCAAAGTTAGCAAAAACAGATTAGTTTTCAACAACACGATGAAATCAATTTTTATTCAAGATGTAAAATAGTTGTAAATATCTGTTTAACAATTAGTTTTAGTTCGAGCATAAACCCCAAGCGGCAAGCTACGTTTGGCAGCATCAGTAACAAACAGTTCGCCGTAATCGACCCACTGCGACGCACCAAACGCGCTGTTAATCATGTTTTTGGCTATTATGGGCGAATAGCCCAACGAGTAGAGGTTTAGCACCACAAAACCAGGAGCATCGGTGGTGAGCAGCTGTGCGCATTGCTCCAGCAGGGCGTATAAATGACGCTCAATGAGCCATTTCTCGCCGTCGGGACCGCGGCCGTAGGCGGGTGGATCAAGCACAATGCCATTGTAGCGACTTCCGCGCCGCACCTCGCGACCAACAAACTTTTGGGCATCGTCCACAATCCATCTAACGCCCTCCAATCCAGATGTTTCCATATTTTCGCGTGCCCAAGTAACCACAGGCCTCACCGCATCCACATGTGTTACCGATGCGCCAGCGGCGGCAGCGGCCAGCGACGCGCCGCCAGTGTAGGCAAACAGGTTGAGCACCCGTGCCGACGACCCAATTGCGCTAACGGCATCGTACACAAAGTCCCAATTGGCGGCCTGTTCGGGGAATATGCCCACATGCTTGAACGATGTCAGTCCCAGCCGCATCGTCAGCGGACGCGACAAACCATCGTAGGTTATATGCCATTGCTGTTGCGCTTGAGGCTTAAGCACCCAACGCCCCCACTCATCGGCATGCCGACTACTTTTGTCGCCCGCTCCCTTCTCGAAACGCGCTACAGCCAAGGCGTCCCACTGCGATTGCGGCATGGCCTTGGGCCAAATGGCCTGCGGCTCGGGACGCGATATGATTTGCGTTCCGAAGCGTTCGAGTTTCTCGCCCCCTCCGCTATCGATTAGTTCGTAGGCGGCGAAATTTGGAGCGAGGTTTTGCGGTGTCTGCGCTGTTTTGTTGTGCTGATTGGCCATGTCGGGGCTTTTTTACTATGTCGGTTACGCGCATCAGGCAATGCTGGCAGTCGAAATCGAGCCTATAGCGATGCACCATATCTTCGATGAACAGAGGTTTTGTGGGGGCAGCACCTTGGTAGCGCGTGCATAGCCCCAGCTCAAATTTAAGGCAATATTTCGACACCATCAACTGGCTTGGCATGTCGGGCGGCGCAATCTCGAAGGCGGGGGCAATATGTTCCACGCCTAATCGTTGCAAAAAACTACGGCTCAGTTCGTTAGCCACATTCCCCCTATAGTCGAGCCGATTGGTGTAGAACGATTCGGGCTTTTGAGCAGTGTTGCGACGAACCAGCACGTGCCGAGCAATTCGTTCGCGCAGCAATGCTTCGAGCAACAAGCGACGTGCTTCGTTGATGGCCGATGTTGATACAAACATTGGCATCATATCGCTGGGCAAATGTATCTGCTCTACGCAGAAAATTGTCCCGCCTGCCTTGGCCAGCTGCGTTTTGAGGGTAGCGAGAGCCTGTTCGGGCTTCTGTGCAGGTTCAAAAAGGCCATCAATAGCACATTGCGCCGTTATGCCATCCTCGTCGGTGGCGATTAGGCGCAAGCCCTGAGCGGTGGACTCCACCGCAATGCCAACGCGCACCAACCGCTGCGCTGTTTGTCCGCGTAGCTGCTGCTCGAACTGATGGTCGGAGTTGCGAAACACGGTTTCGCCCACCTCGGGCATGTGAACATTCAGCGGACCAAACAGCCGATTGCCCTGCACATCGTTCACCAGAAACCCATGCAACACATCGTTATCGTCGAAAAAACACAGCCCATCGTTGCGGTGTACCTTTTCGGTTGCATCAAGCTCCATCCAACCGTTGCCCGTGGCACTAACAACGCCCAGCGGCTTACCCATAGATTTGGGCGTATTGAACGAAGCCATACCCTTCTGCCGGCCACCAATGAAATGAGCGGAAAAACCGCGATTGAAACTGCGGTCGGGAGCGGGTGTAAAGGTGTAGGAACAGCAGCCACTCGACTGACGTTTGAAGCCGCTACGTTGAGCCACAATTGCGTCGAGCAAAGAGCTGTAGTAAGCCGTGATATTCTTCACATAGGCCACATCCTTGAGCCGCCCCTCTATCTTGAACGATGTAATGCCCACATTCACAAGGTCGTCGAGATAGTCCGACAAATTCAAATCCTTGAGCGACATCAAGTAGCGGTTGCGCACAAGATAGTTATCGTCGGCATCGACAAGACTATAGGGCGTTCTACACAGCTGCGAGCACGCCCCCCTGTTGGCACTGCGCCCTGTGATGGCCTGACTCAGGTAGCACTGGCCGCTATAGCAAACGCAAAGCGCACCATGCACAAAAAACTCGAGTTCGGCTGTGGTTGTACGCCTAAACTCTGCAATCTCATTAAGATTGAACTCGCGGGGCAGCACAACGCGATTTATACCGCACTGTTCGAGAAAATGCACTTTTTGCGGCAAATCGTTGTGCATCTGCGTGCTAGCATGTAGAGCAATGGGCGGCAAGTCCATGGCCAACAAGGCCATATCCTGAATGATAACCGCATCGACCTGAGCCTGATAGAGGTCGACTATTAACTGCTGAGCAACAGGCAGTTCATGATCGTAGAGTATAGTATTTACGGTAACATAAACCCGCGCATGATACTGATGGGCAAAATCGACCAAACGCCTAATGTCGTCAAGGCTATTACCAGCCTTTTCGCGCGCACCGAACTGGCTCGCACCAATATACACGGCATCAGCTCCGTGGGTGATAGCGGCTATACCCGTTTCGAGGTTACGGGCTGGAGCAAGTAGTTCGAGGAGGATCATTTGAACGAGCGATTGGCGAAAAGGGGGCCGACAGCTGCGGCCCCCATCGCTTTTAGGATAGTGCTATATGTATAACTATTTGCACTTCAAAGATTTAATCTGATACTCAGCATTGGGTTTGAACTCGCCAAAGGCGGCTTTCTCGAACATTTGGCAAGCCTTAGCAATGTTGTTCACATTTTGATAGGCAGTGGCCAACTCGTGATAGATGGCGGCCTTGTCGATGTCGGAACCCTGGCTCAAATCGATGGCCTTGGTGGCGGTTTCGATGGTCATGTTCCAGTTCTCGGCCGAGAAACAAGCGTTGGCAAAACTGCGATAGATTTGAGCGTCGGTGCTATCGTAAGCCACTGTTTTCTGGAAGTTTTCGATGGCCACCTTATAGTTTTTGGCCACACGTGCCTCCTCGGCCTTTTTGAGATATACGTTTTTAAGGCGGTTGTTGCAATCGTCGGCCACATCGAACTTGTTGAGCGATTTGGCCAGGGCCTTAGCGTTCTCAAGAGCCTCAACCATTTTCTCCTCGTTGGCCATTTTCTGATAGGTAGCCACAATATTCACCTGAGCATCAAGCAGTTTTGGGTTAGCCTGTAGAGCTTTCTCGAAGTTGCTGATAGCCTCGTCGTATTTCTCCTCCTTGAGTTTGGTGGTACCCATCACGTTGTAGAGTTTGGGGATGGTTTTTTCCACACGGCCAGCAATTTCGGTGTTGCCGTATTTCACACCCATGGCAGCAGCCTGCTCAAGGTTATCGAGGGTTCCCTGCAAATCCTTATTCTTGTAGAGAGCCATGGCGCGCTCAAAGTAAACGCGAGGAATCATCTGCTCGGTTTTAGACTTAATTTCGTCGCACTGTTCGCCAACCTGTGCGCTCATTTCCAGCACTTTATTAAAGTTGTCGATACCAACTTTGTAGTCCTGCTTGTAGGACTGTACGGTGGAGTTGTAGAGTTCAAACACCTCTTTGGCTGCTGGCTGAGCCGTGGCTGTTAAGGCTGCTGCTACCAGCACACCTGCGCTTAGGAAGATTTTGGTTCGTTTCATAGGAAGTGTATTTACTGGTTTATCGTTTCGTTTGGTCAAAGTTATCAACTTTACTGCGTTAGGCAAAGCGGGCGAGTTTATTTAGAGTGATTACAAATTACCGTTTCTTATTAAAAAATTCAACCATCAGGGCGGAACATTCGCTGGCAAGCACACCGCTAACCACCTCTGTTTTAGGATGTAGCAATCTATCACTCACTGTGCTATAGCCGCGCTTGGGATCGCTGGCTCCGTAAACAATGCGCCCAATCTGGCTCCAGAACAGCGCACCAGCGCACATGGGGCACGGCTCGAGGGTTACATAAAGCGTGCACTCGTTAAGCACCTTACCTCCAATAAAATTGGTGGCTGCCGTTATGGCCTGCATCTCGGCATGAGCTGTAGGGTCGATGAGCCGCTCGGTGAGATTGTGCGCCCGCGAGATTATGCGGTCGCCACACACAACCACTGCGCCCACTGGAACCTCGTCGAGGCCGAAGGCCAACTGGGCTTCCTTCAACGCTTCGCGCATGTAGCGCTCGTGTATGTTTGCTGCGGTTGTCATCGTTCAATACGGGCTGCTATTGAGCCTCACCTCATTTAGAGGGCGAAGATACAAATCTTGTTCCAAACCTGCAACATACCGCCACAATTGTGCTGTCGCTTTTCAGTCGGCACACAACAAACACCTTTTTAGGCAAACCAATCGCACTGATACCAAAACACACTAATACACAAACAAATACAATCCCCACTAAGCCTACATCACCCTGCTCAAAAACAGAAAAAGCATTAGACAAACTTACATAATAAATACATAAAAACACAAATCTATATGATTTATTTTATAATTTATACATAAATTAATATCTATAAAACTATGACCAAAAATTGCTCCCACAGAATTTGCTCACTATCTTTGCAGCGACTATAGGGCGGGCAGAACCACGCCCATTGCTACAGGATAAATACCTATAAACAAACCACATACCAAACAATGGAAGACGATTTTCTTGAAGGATTGAACCCAGCGCAGCGCGAGGCCGTGCTTGCTACGGAGGGACCGTGCCTTGTGGTGGCCGGTGCAGGCTCGGGCAAAACCCGTGTGCTAACCTATCGCATTGCACAACTCATGCGCCAAGGCGTTAAGCCCTGGCAAATTATGGCACTGACCTTCACCAACAAGGCAGCCAAGGAGATGCGCGAGCGCATAGCCAACGTAGTGGGCGACTCGGCCCGCTCGCTTTGGATGGGTACATTCCACTCCATGTTCGCCAAAATACTACGCCAAGAAGCCGAACTGCTGGGGCTGAACAACAACTTCTCGATATACGACACAACCGACTCGCAAACACTTGTACGTCAGATAGTAAAAGAACTCGGTTTGGATCCCAAGGTATATAAAGAGAACAACGTGCTGAGCCGCATATCCATGGCCAAAAACAATCTGGTATCACCTGCGGCATACGCCAACGACCCCGCACTGGTGAAAGAGGATATGGACCGCAAGCAGAGCGAAATATACAACATCTACAGCATCTACTCGGCTCGCTGCCGACAGGCTTCGGCACTCGATTTCGACGACCTCCTACTCTACCCCAACATCCTGTTCCGCGACCACCCCGAGAGACTACAGCACTATCAGCAAAAATTCCGCTACATACTGGTGGACGAGTTTCAGGACACCAACCACGCGCAATACCGCATTGTGAGACAACTGAGCGATGCGCACCACAACGTGTGCGCCGTGGGCGATGATGCCCAAAGCATCTACTCGTTCAGAGGTGCCGAAATTCAGAATATACTCAATTTTAAAAAAGATTATAAAGAGTGTAAAATAATTAAACTCGAACGCAACTACCGCTCCACCAAGACAATCGTAAACGCAGCCAACAGCGTAATTGCCAAAAACGAGAAACAAATCAAAAAGGTGGCTTTCTCAGAGGGCGACGATGGCGAACGCATCAAGCTAATAGCAGCCTACACCGACCACGAAGAAGCGTTTAGGGTGGCGAGCAGCATACACGATTTGAGCCGCCGCGAACACTGCAAATTTGCCGATATAGCCATACTCTACCGCACCAACGCCCAGTCGCGTGCGCTGGAGGAAGCCCTGCGCAAAAGCAACATCCCGTACTACATCTACAGCGGACTGTCGTTCTACCAGCGCAAGGAGGTAAAGGATTTGCTGGCCTACCTACGGCTTGCCGTAAACCCCAACGACGATGAGGCTTTGCGCCGCGTGATAAACTATCCTGCCCGTGGAATTGGCGATACATCGCTACAACACCTGCAAGAAGCCGCCAACGCTGCAAGCCAAACGCTGTGGCACACCATCGAGGATTTGCCCGTAAACCCTCCCACCACGCTGAAATCGCCAGCCATAAAGAAAATGCTCGAATTTGCCGAGCTCATACGCGCCCAACAACGCGAAACACTAAAATTAGATGCCTACGAAGCCGCCTACAAAATAGCCTTGGCATCGGGTATGCTGGCCGAACTGCGCAGCGAAAGCAACAACAACGAGGGACTAACACGCCTGCAAAACGTTGAGGAGTTGCTAAACTCCATCAAAGCATACGTGGATCAACGCCGCAGCGAGGGCGACATAGACGACACCGTCGGCCTTACCGAATACCTGTCGAACGTGGCTCTGATTACCGACATGGACAGCGACGACCCCAAAAAATCGGACTGCGTGAGCATGATGACCGTGCACTCATCGAAGGGGTTAGAGTTCGACTACGTATATATTGTAGGCCTGGAAGAGAACCTTTTTCCCTCGCCCCGCTCACTAACCGATACCAGCGCGTTGGAAGAGGAACGCCGGCTATTCTACGTGGCTGTAACCCGCGCTGCCAGGAGGCTCACCATATCGTTCGCCCAGTCGCGGATGCAGTGGGGCGAAATGCGAAGCAACCAGCCGAGCCGTTTCCTGAAAGACATCGACCCGCAATACATAGAAATGGACGCCCGCATGGCCGACGGCCTACATAGGGGCAACCAGCAAGTTCACTCCGCACGACATCAAGCACCCAGCGGACGGCCTCTCCGCTCGCTATCGTCGAACATGAGGGGAGCATCCCAGCAAGGCAACCGTCCCCCGGCAAACAGCTACAGCTCAGCGCGATACGCCGCTGGCCCCGCCCTCACCGCAAAGCAGCTACACGCCAACATGGCCGTGCTGCACGACCGTTTCGGCCAAGGGCGCGTGCTATCGGTATCGGACGATGGCCAAATGGCTCAGGTTGACTTTGGTTCAGCTGGCATCAAGAACCTGGTGCTAAAATTCGCCAATCTGCGAGCCGCTGGGCAATAAACTCCACATTTCCCACTTTTAACCACCTACAGGCTGATGCCCTGCAGGTGGTTCTGTTTTATAATAACAGCAACAGTCCTTTTTAGGGGCAACCTTGGTATATTACAAGCAGTTACGGTGCACCGCATAAATCGGCGAGGCTAAAGGCGATAAATCAGCATATATGAGCATAAGCAAATATAAATCAAATATTTACAGAAAATACATCTAAAAACAGACCACCCACGCAACTACTGCGTCGCCTCCAATCTGCCCAATCTTACCATAATGCATATATAACTGATTATAAATATATTACACAAAAACATCCTCCACCTGTTCATAAGTTTTGGGGGACAAAGTGGGAAAAAGTGGATAAAAGTGGAACATAATAGACAAATAAACGGTATCTTTACGTGCTGAATTACCGCTGCTTAT
Organism: Bacteroidales bacterium; assembly: GCA_017524185.1. Taxonomy (GTDB): domain Bacteria; phylum Bacteroidota; class Bacteroidia; order Bacteroidales; family Tenuifilaceae; genus RGIG6076. Next base: position 9,067 of record JAFWUG010000171.1, on the reverse strand, counting down.
GAGTACGTTTACAGGCAGTTACGACTGCAAAGCCGACGAAAAAGGACGCATCCTCTTCCCCGCCTCGCTAAAGCGGCGGATAGCCACGGCTGCGCCCGATCGCTTTGTGGTTAAAAAGGATATTTACGTGGACTGCCTTGTGCTCTACACCATGGAAGAGTGGGAGCATCTGAACAGCATCATCAGGGCGCGGACAAACCCCTACAACCGCGAGCACAACGCCTTTGTGCGCGAATTCTACCGCGACACCGCCGAGGTGAACCTCGACGGCAATGGACGACTACTGCTGCCTCGCCGCTTGCTCGATTTAGTGGGCATTGCCAAGGATGTGGTGATGGCTGGCGCAGGCGACCGAATGGAGATATGGGCAGCTGTCCGCTACAACAGCAGCCGCCTGGATGCCGACCAATACGCTGCGCTGGCCGAGAAATACTTGGGGTCAGAACCCTTAACCCCCAGGGAGGAATAGCCATGGCCTATCACATTCCCGTGCTGCTCAACGAGTGCATAGATGCGCTGAACATAAACCCCAATGGGGTTTACGCGGATTTGACCTTTGGAGGCGGTGGCCACTCGCGAGCCATCATGGAGCAGCTTAGCCCCAAGGGACGGCTCTACGCATTCGACCGCGACGCCGATGCCCAGCAGAACGCCATAGACGATGAGCGTTTCAAACTCATACGCGGCAACTTCAGATACTTCCGTAACTTCCTGCTATACAATCAGGTGGAACAGATTGATGGCATACTGGCCGATTTGGGTCTATCGTCGCACCACCTGGACACGCCCGAACGGGGCTTTGCCTTTAGCCACAGCGGTCCACTCGACATGCGCATGAACCGCAGCGCACGGGTATCGGCTCGCGAGGTGGTGGCCAACTACAGCGAGGCGGCGCTGGCCACGCTACTCATTCGCTACGGCGAACTATCGGAGGGGCGTATGCTTGCCCATCGCATCTGCACCGCCCGCACCCAGAATGAGCTGTGCACGGTTGACGACCTTGTGTCGGTGTTAGAACCAGCCATACCGCAACAGCGGCGCAACAAAGTGCTTGCGCAGGTGTTTCAGGCCATCAGGATTGAGGTGAACCACGAGCTGGACGCGCTACGCTCCATGCTCCAGGGCGCAGCCCTGATGCTCCGTCCTGGCGGTCGTTTGGCTGTTATATCGTATCACTCGCTGGAGGATAGGCTGGTGAAGCATTTCCTGCGCTCGGGCAGTTTCGACGATAACGATGGTCGCAACGCCATCACGGGCGAACGCAGCACCATGTTGATGGAACCACTTAGCCGTCAGGTGATTACACCCAGCCTTGAGGAGCAGGCCGCCAATAGCCGTTCGCGCAGCGCCAAACTGCGCGTGGGTGTACGCATATAAACATCTGTAGTTGAGCAAAGCCTAAACATATATAAAGCCCCCAAAATACCCACAGCCCAATGAAAACAGAGCAGGAAAAACCGGTTGAGTTTATTGAAGAAGAACCAGCGCACGAAAAGCGCGGAGGGCTGCTGATTGGTAAGTTTTTGACAGGCGAAATACTTCAGCGTGAAGACATTACTAAGCTGTTCCCATTTATCCTGTTCCTGGTTGTACTCATAATAATATACACCGGCATACACTACCGCTACGATCAGCTGATGCGGCAGGAGCAGCAGCTGCGGCAGGAGGTAAAAAACATGCGCTCGGAGGCCGTAACCACCGCCGCCACGCTGATGCAGATTAGCCGCCAGTCGGAAGTGCTGAAACTGGTGAATCAGAATGGGTTAGGCTTAGAGGAATCGACTACACCGCCCAAAAACATAAAATAGGCTCACCACATGTCAACCAAGAAGCAAATACTGAATCGGATTGCAATAGTGTACGTGGGCTTTGTGCTGGCGGGACTACTGATTGTGGGCAAAATTGCCTACATACAGCTTTGGGAAGGCTCAAAATGGCGCGAACGCGCCGAAAGCACCACCTACAAGCAGTTGGTGATTACGCCAAACCGGGGCGATATATGCGCCACCGATGGGCGCGTGCTGTCCACCTCAATTCCATACTACGAAATCCGCATGGATTTGCTAGCTGGAGGCCTTACGGATAAGGTGTTTGAGGAAAATATCGACTCGCTTGCACTATGCCTACACAACCTATTCGGCAACCAGTCGAAATATGCCTACCGCTCAGAGCTTACCAACGCCCGCAAATACGACAAGGGGCGGCGATACTACCGCATAGGCAATCGCAACGTGAACTACTTGGAACTACAGCAGTTAAAGCAATTCCCGCTGTTTAGGCTGGGAACCAACAAGGGCGGATTTATCTCGGTGCAGAACAATCGCCGCAAGCTCACCCACGAATCGCTGGCCGCTCGCACGCTGGGCACAATCAACGCGGGCGGCGTGGCCGTGGGCATCGAAGGCGCATTCGACTACGCCCTGCGCGGCCGCGAGGGCTTTCAGGTGTATCAGCGCGTGGCCGGAAACAGCTGGGTTCCAGCCAAAAGCACCGACGAAATCGAACCCGAAGACGGAGCCGACGTGATTACCACCATCGACATAGACATACAGGATGTGGCCGACGCCGCCCTGCGCCGTAGCCTGGTGAAACACAACGCCGACCACGGCTGCGCTGTGCTAATGGAGGTAGCCACAGGCGATATAAAAGCCATTGCTAACCTGAAACGCACCGAGAGCGGCAACTACACCGAGGTGTATAACTATGCCATTGGCGAGGCCACCGAACCTGGTTCCACCATGAAACTGGCATCACTGATAGCCCTGCTCGAGGATGGCGTTTCGCTAACCGACACCGTGGATACGGAGCGCGGCGTGTGGAGGGTGTATAACCAAAAAATTACCGACTCGCACGAGGGAGGTTTTGGCAAGGTTACGGTTCAACGCGCCTTCGAGGTATCGTCGAACGTGGGCATGGCCAAACTGGCTCACAGAATCTACCGCGACAACAAGCGCAACAAAAACTGCGACGAAAAACAATTTGTGAACAGGCTCTACTCTATGCACCTGAACAAACCGCTGGGCATACCGCTTGCTGGCGAGGGTATGCCCTACATAAAATACCCTGGCGACAAGCATTGGTCGGGCATGAGCCTATACATGATGAGCATGGGCTACGAAGTGAGCATCACGCCACTGCAAATGCTCACTCTCTACAACGCGGTGGCCAACAATGGGCGCATGGTGAAACCCCGCTTTGTGAAAGCACTGAAACGCCACGGCCAAACCGAACGCACATTCCCGGTTGAGATGGTTAGCGATGCGCCCATCTGCTCGCAATCGACCCTAAAGCAGGTGCGCCGCGCCCTGGAGGGCGTGGTGAAAAGCGACAGCGGCACAGCCCATGCCCTGCGCAACATACACTATCACATTGCGGGCAAAACCGGCACAGCGCAGCTGGCACAAGGCACACGGGGCTACAAGCGCGATGGACGTATTGCCTATCAAGCATCGTTTGTGGGCTACTTCCCCGCCGAAGAGCCCAAATACTCGTGCATTGTGGTGATTAGCCGTCCATCGAGCTACAGCTACTACGGCGGCTCAGTGTCGGGGCCTGTGTTTAAGGAGATTGCCGACAAGGTTTACGCCTCGAACCCCGAATGGTTTGGGCGCGTGAAGCCCAATCCGCTCGAGGAATCGACGCTGCCGCAATGCAAAAACGCCAACGCTCAAACGCTCGACTACCTACTCCGTAATCTGCGCATACCGCGCACACTTGCCACAGCCGAAAACACCTGGGCTGCCACCACTCGGACCGAAAATCAGATAGAAATAGGCCCACTCAACACAAAACACAACAACGAACTGATTCCCAATGTTGTAGGTATGGGACTACGCGATGCCATCTATCTAATGGAAAACAGCGGAGTGCGGGTCCGTTTCAACGGATTCGGCACCGTGCGGTCGCAATCGGCCACGCCTGGAAGCAAGGCCGTGCCTGGAAGCACAGTAACGCTCAATATGTCATCTACTTAAACCCCAAAAAACAAGGAACAACTTTAGGCTATGAAAACGCTACAGGATATACTCCCCACCACGCTAAAGGCCGAAATTATTGGACCCGCGCAACAAACCATAACCACGCTCTGCTTCGATTCGCGACAAGCAGCAGCAGGGGCTTGTTTTTTCGCCATACGCGGCACTCAGGTCGATGGCCACCGCTACATCGACCAAGCGGTGGCTCAGGGCGCAAGCGCGGTTGTTTGCGAGCAACTACCCGAGCAACGTCCGAGCAACGTAGCCTTTGTTCAGGTTAACGATACGGCTCAAGCCCTGGGGCTGATGGCCGCCGCATTCTACAATCAACCCTCAAAACGGCTGAAACTGGTTGGCGTAACTGGCACCAACGGCAAAACCACAACTGCAACGCTGCTCTACCGCATTATGCAGATGCTAGGGCACAAGGCGGGGCTAATATCCACCGTGGTGAACATAGTGGACCGCACGGAGCTTCCAGCGCATCACACAACACCCGATCCTATTGAGCTAAACAGCTTGCTATCGCAGATGTGCGACGCGGGCTGTAGCTACTGTTTTATGGAGGTAAGTTCGCACGCTGTGGTGCAACAACGCATTGCTGGCGTTGAGTTTGCGGGGGCTGTATTCACCAACATCACCCACGACCACTTAGACTATCACGGCACATTTGCCGAATACATAAAAGCCAAGCGCGGCCTATTCGACAGCCTAAGCGCATCGGCGTTTGCCATAACCAACGCCGACGACCGCAATGGCATGGTTATGGTGCAGAACAGCAAAGCACGCATCAGCACCTATGGTCTGCGCAGCATGGCCGATGTGCGGGTAAAGATTGAGGAGAACCACTTTGATGGTATGCTGCTAAAACTCGACAATGTGGAACTATGGACTAGGCTGGTGGGACGTTTCAACGCCTACAACGTGGCGGCCATCTACTCCACGCTACGCTGCTTAGGTTTTGAACAACAAGAGATTATGCCCCCGCTTAGCGCGGTTACGGCCGTAGCTGGGCGTTTTGAGTACATAAAATCGCCAAGCGGTGCAGTGGCCGTGGTTGACTACGCCCACACCCCCGATGCGCTACAAAACGTGATGACCACCATTAGCGACATCATGGCAGGACACGGACGGCTGATCACCGTGGTGGGCTGCGGCGGCAATCGCGATCGCACCAAACGTCCCGAAATGGCACGCATAGCGGCTCAGCTGAGCAGCCAGTCCATACTAACATCGGACAACCCGCGCTTTGAAGACCCGCAGGCCATAATCGACGAAATGCGACAGGGGTTAGATGCCGATGCGCTGCGACGCACGCTGTGCATCACCGATAGACGCGAGGCCATCCGCACAGCCATAGCCCTTGCCCAACCCAACGATGTGGTGCTGGTGGCCGGCAAGGGACACGAGGACTATCAGGAAATACAAGGCCAACGGCATCATTTCGACGACCGCGAGGTGGTGCGTCAAGCCATGGGCATCGACACACAAAATTAGGCACAATAATACACACACGAAAATAGGTACAGCCATGTTCTACACCCTATTCGACCACCTTTCAGATTTTCCGGGAGCCAGACTATTCACCTACCTCTCGTTCCGCTCGGCCTTGGCATTCATAGGCTCACTGGCATTCGCCCTGTTTGTGGGCAAACACCTGATAGCCCTACTGCGCCGCCATCAGATTGGCGAGGAAATACGTGAACTGGGGCTTGAGGGTCAAAAGCAGAAAGCCGGTACGCCCACCATGGGCGGTCTAATCATTATTGCTGGCACACTGCTACCCGTGTTGCTATTCGCCGATTTGAGCAACATCTACCTTCAGGTGATGTCCATAACAACCATAATGTTAGGCGCAGTGGGATTCACCGACGACTACATTAAGGTTTACAAACGTCGCAAAGAGGGACTACAAGGGCGTTATAAGATTTTTGGGCAGGTGGCTGTGGGACTAATTGTTGGGCTCACCATGTGGTTTCATCCCGATATTGTTGTACGCGAACACGTTACGGAGCAAAACATAAGCACGACCGTTGAACATAACCAACAGGCGCAACCCGCACCGTCGTTCCGCTTCGCAAAAACGGCTCAAACCACCATACCGTTCGTTAAAAACAACGAGTTCGACTACGCCTACCTTAACCCATTCAAGGGTAAGACAGGCGAGGCCATCACATGGCTAATATTCGTGGTGGTGGTGATTGTGGTAATAACAGCCGTGTCGAACGGAGCCAACCTCACCGATGGGCTCGACGGACTGGCCACAGGCGTTTCGGCCATCAACGTAACCACGCTGGGCATATTGGCCTACCTTTCGGGCAACGTGATATATGCCACATACCTCAACATCATGTACATACCGCAATCGGGCGAATTGGTGGTGTTTGCCAGCGCACTGATTGGCGCACTGATTGGCTTTTTGTGGTATAACAGCTATCCGGCCCAAGTGTTTATGGGCGATACGGGCAGCCTCACCATTGGCGGAATTATTGGCGTTTTCGCCATTTTGGTTCGCAAGGAACTGCTGCTACCGCTACTTTGCGGCATCTTTTTCATCGAAAGCCTATCGGTTATACTGCAAGTGTGGTATTTCAAACGCACAAAGCGCAAATATGGCGAGGGGCAGCGCATACTGCTAATGGCTCCGCTGCATCATCACTACCAGAAAAAAGGGCTGCACGAGGTGAAAATCGTTACGCGTTTCTGGACAGTGGCTGCCCTGCTGGCCGTGCTGGCAATAATAACGCTGAAGGTTCGATAAAATCTACATAACACTAAGATAAACATCATTTAGCATACCCATGAGCAAAATTGTGATACTAGGTGGCGGCGAAAGCGGCGCGGGCGCAGCAGTGTTAGCCCACAAACAGGGACACAGCGTATTCCTGTCGGACACCGGACGACTACGCGACAAGCACCGCGAATGGCTCACTGGCAACGGCATCAAGTTCGAAGAGGGCGGCCCACACACCATGGACCTGCTGCTGATGGCCGACGAGGTGGTGAAAAGCCCTGGCATACCCGACAATGCCCCTGCCGTGCAGGCCCTACGCGAGCGCAACATCCCAATTATATCGGAGATTGAGTTCGCCGGACGCTACAACCGAGCCAAAACGGTGTGCATCACAGGCAGCAACGGCAAAACCACCACCACATCGCTCATCTACCACATGATGCAAAAGGCGGGCCTGAACGTAGGCCTAGCCGGCAACATCGGCGACAGCTTCGCCTACCAGGTGGCCAACTGCAACTACGACTACTACGTGCTGGAACTGAGCAGCTTTCAGCTCGATGGAATCTACGAGTTTAAGCCCGACATTGCCATACTGCTCAACATCACCCCCGACCATTTAGATCGCTACGACTATCGGATGCAGAACTACGTGAACTCCAAGTTCCGCATTACCCGCAACCTGCGTGCCGACGACTGTTTCATATTCTGCTCCGACGACGAGGTTACCGTGGCTCAACTTAAACAGATTGTGCTACGCGCCCAGCAACTGCCATTCTCGCAGCGCACATCGGAAGGTCAAATGGGATGGCTGGCTCCCGATACGCATACCATAGTGCTCGACTATATGCGACAAACGCTCGAAATACCCGTCGAGCAACTATCGCTAAAAGGCAAGCACAACATCTACAACTCCATGGCGGCAGGATTAGCCGGACAGGTACTAAACATCCGCAAGGAGGTGATTCGCGAAGCTTTGTCGGACTTTAGCGGCGTTGAGCACCGCTTGGAATTTGTGGAGCGAATCAACAATGTGGTTTATATCAACGACTCAAAAGCCACCAATGTGAACTCGGCTTGGTATGCGCTAGAAAGCATGAACACACCCGTGGTTTGGATTGTGGGCGGCACCGACAAGGGAAACGACTACTCGGAACTGCTCGAACTGGTGCATCAAAAGGTGAAGGCCATTGTGTGCTTAGGCATCGACAACAGCAAGATTCGTGCGGCCTTCAGCCCGCTGGGGTTACCCATATTCGAGACCCAATCGGCCCGCGAGGCTGTGGCTCAAAGCCAAGCATTGGCCGCCCCCGGCGACACCGTGCTGCTCTCGCCCTGCTGCGCCAGCTTCGACCTATTCAAAAACTACGAAGATCGCGGGCGACAATTCAAAACAGCGGTGAAAGAACTACCGCGATAGCACACACATAAACTACTCACCATCAATGACAAGCGAAGGCAGACTAAACAAATACATCAAGGGCGACAAAGTGATTTGGATCGTCATTGTACTGCTATGCCTAATATCGTTGGTGGTGGTTTACAGCGCAACGGGCTCGCTGGCCTATCGCCGCTACGGCGGCAACACCACATTTCATTTGATTAAGCAGGGCGGATTTTTGATGGCCGGTCTGGTGGTGGTTTGGGCCACGCACATGATTCCGCCCATTTGGTTTCGCCGATTCTCGGGTATCATGCTAATTTCATCGATTGTGCTGCTGTTTGTAACACTGCTATTTGGCGTAAACCTAAACGATGCATCGCGCTGGATTGAGATTCCTGGGCTGGGTGTATCGTTCCAATCATCGGACGTGGCTAAAATTGCGCTAATCACCTACATCGCCTCGGCACTATCGCATAGGCAGAAAACCATAGAGAACCTGCGCGAGGGATTTTTGCCCCTCATCATACCGGTGGCCATTGTGTGCGGCCTGATTATGCCCGCCAACCTATCAACCGCCCTAATGCTGGGCATTGCCTGCATGATTATGATGTTTGTGGGGCGCGTTCGCATTTTGCATCTTGCAGGCACAGGAGGAGCGGCCGTGCTGGCAGTGGCACTATTCATAGGCGTTTCGCTGCACTTTGGCATTGGCAATCGCGCCCAAACATGGGTGAACCGCGTAACCGCCTTCTCGGGCGAGGGTTCGCGCGATGCCAACTTTCAGGCCGAACAGTCGAAAATTGCCATAGCCACGGGCGGTTTCATAGGCAAAGGACCCAGCAAATCGACCCAGCGCAACATACTGCCCCACCCCTACTCCGACTTCATTTTTGCCATAATTGTGGAAGAATATGGGGTGTTTGGCGGCGCACTGGTGGTGCTGCTCTACCTGGTGCTGCTCTACCGCGTGGGGGTGAT
>JAFWUG010000021.1 GCA_017524185.1 Bacteroidales bacterium | reverse complement strand
TTCGCCCCAATCGGCTTGGAATAGCAGCTGTTTTAGCGCGTTTGATGCCATTGGCCCGCGCCATATCAGAGCGTTTTGAGGGTCGGTGAATAGGCCTATTGAAAGCGTCTTAACTCCGTATGACTCAATTGGTAGCATTAGTTCGTGGCCATCGCGGCTTATTGTTTCGGGCCTATCGTGTTCAATGCCCATCAGTTTGGGCAGCGAAGGACCATAAATGTCGGCATCGAGTAGGCCAACGCGTGCACCTGTTTGCGCCATCGCCACGGCCAGATTGGTGGCCACCGTCGATTTGCCCACGCCGCCCTTGCCCGAAGCCACGGCCACAATGTGTTTAACTCGTGCCAAGGAGTTGGTTTTGCTCGCTTCGGCAGCGTTTGCCGAAGGTGTGATGTTGGCCACAACCGATATGTTCACCTCGGTGGTGGGGCCAAACTCCTCGGCTAAGCGTTGTGTGGCAGAGCGTTTTATGGCCGATGCAAAGGGGTCGGAGCGTTTGGTTAGCTGCAGCACAAACGCAATCTGATTGCCCTCGATGCTTAGCGACTTAACCATGCCCATGCTCACAATGTCGGTTTTGGTTTCGGGATGTATAACCTTCTGTAGCACAGACATTACCCCCTGCTCATTGATGCTCATATTCAATGTTTATTTAGTTTAGTTTTAAACTACAAAGATAGCGTAAAAAATAATCATACCCACTGCTTTTTGGGATGAAAACCGTATATGATTGTGCATAATGGCTTTATTTTCAGCAGTATATCTGTTCTTTGCTTATATTGACAAAGTGTATCTCCGAGCGTTCGCGTTCTGTGTCGTGCATTGAGGTGGCGGGTGGCGCAGGCATCGGATTTGCCTAAAGAACTTATGTAGGTCGCCCCGTGTTATCGAACTTCTTTTTATCTTTGCAGCGTCAGAATAACACCGAATATACTATGTACAGGACGCATACATGCGGCGAATTGCGGCTCAACCACGTCGGAATCCAAACCACTCTCAGCGGTTGGGTGCAGCGCGTACGCAATCTGGGTGCCATGACCTTTATCGACCTTCGCGATAGGTATGGAATTACGCAAGTACTTATAGATGAGAATTGTAAGCCCGAAATACAGGCCACAGCCAATGCGCTGGGGCGCGAGTTTGTGGTTCGCATATCGGGTCAGGTACTCGAACGTGCCAGCAAGAACCCCAAACTGCCAACTGGTGATATTGAGGTGAGAGCCAGTGAGATAGAGGTGCTTAACGCAGCCGAACTTCCGCCTTTCACCATCGAGGACGATACCGATGGAGGCGACGAACTGCGCATGAAGTACCGCTACCTCGACTTGCGCCGCAACCCGGTTAAAAATGCCCTAATCTTGCGTCATCACATGGCGCAGGAGGTGCGCCGATACCTCAGCGATCAGCAGTTTGTTGAGGTAGAAACGCCATTCCTAATCAGTTCGACACCAGAGGGAGCACGCGATTTTGTTGTGCCATCGCGCCTGCATCATGGCAAGTTCTACGCCCTGCCACAATCGCCCCAAACATTCAAGCAGCTGCTGATGGTGGCCGGTTTCGACCGCTATTTCCAAATTGTGAAGTGCTTCCGCGATGAGGACCTACGCGCCGATCGTCAGCCCGAGTTTACTCAAATCGACTGCGAGATGTCGTTTGTGGAGCGTAACGATGTGCTGAATATTTTCGAGGGTTTGATTAAGCACCTTTTCCGCTTTGTGCTTAAAATCGACCTTACCGAGCCTTTCCGCCTAATGCCATACGCCGAGGCCATGGCCAAATATGGCTCCGATAAGCCCGACCTGCGCTTTGGTATGGAATTTATCGACATCACCGCACAGGCCAAGGGGCATAATTTTGTGGTGTTCGACAATGCCGACTACATTGCGGGTATATGCGCTTCGGGTTGTGCGGGCTATACCCGCAAGCAGCTCGACGAACTCACTGAGTTTGTGAAACGCCCGCAGGTGGGCGCAAACGGGCTGGTGTACATCAAGCATAACGACGATGGCTCGTTCAAGTCGAGTATAGATAAGTTTTTCAATGCCAACGATTTGGCAGCCATTGGGCAGGCCATGGGCTCAAAACCGGGCGACCTGATGCTGATTATGGCTGGCGCACAGCGCAAGACCCAAACCGCACTGTGCGAACTGCGCCTGGAGATGGGCGAACGCCTCGGACTGCGGCCCAAGGACAAGTTTGCGCCCCTGTGGGTGGTCGATTTTCCGCTGTTGGAGTGGGACGACGAGGCGCAGCGCTTTTTCGCCATGCACCATCCGTTCACCTCGCCCAACCCCGACGACTTGCATCTGTTCGGCACTAACCCTGGAGCCATTCGCGCCAACGCCTACGACATGGTGATTAACGGTGTGGAGGTGGGCGGTGGCTCAATCCGTATTCACGATGCCAAGTTGCAGCAAACCATGTTCAGCACTTTAGGCTTTACGCCCGAGGAGGCCGAGCGGCAGTTCGGATTCCTGCTCAATGCCTTCAAATACGGAGCGCCGCCCCATGGGGGTATAGCTTTCGGGTTCGATCGTCTTTGCTCGCTCTTTGGCGGTGCCGATTCCATTCGCGACTACATTGCGTTTCCCAAGAACAACGCTGCCAAGGATGTGATGATTGACGCCCCAAATGTGCTACGCCCCGAGCAGCTCACCGAGCTGAGCATCGACATTTGTCCCGACACAAAAGAGTAGCAGTTTGTGCAGTGCTGTATTTTATGCCATAGGCGCAGTTTTTCGAGGCTGCGCCTATTTTTTTTGTATATTGTTTTAGTAACAAGCTGACAGTTAGTTGTTGGCGTGTTTAGTCCAACGCATCAATTTTTTAGCAAATTTAGGGGAAAGTCCCAGTCCCAGCCAGCTCTTAGCCTTTTGCTTTTGAGGCTTGTTTTAGACTTGTCCTTTTTGAGGGAATTCAGGGCGCACTTGGTTACAGATGTAGGCTGCGACCGGTTATCCTTGAATTTTCCAGCCTGCTGAAAACTTCGAGCATCGTTGCCTTGAATACGGATTTTAAAAAATAACTGCAAGGATACTATTTTGACAGCTAATATATTGTTATACAATGAATTGCGTTGATATTTTTCAAGACATTTTTTTTTCACACAAAATATATCATAAACTAAAATTTAATGGATGAATTTTGATGCGTTGGCCCTGGGGGTGCGCCTTTTTTTTGCTCAAATGCTATCCTAACTTTTCCAGTTCGCTTTGTATGGCCTTTAGGGTTGGTGTGACTCGTCGCTCCAGTTCGGCCGTGAACACCTGTGCGGCTTTCAGTTTGTCGGGGCGTAGTTGTTCCAATTGCTCCAATAGGCTTGCCACATCGTAGATTTTAAATTGTTTGAAAGCCGATTTCATTTTGTGCGCCACTGCCGATGCTTGTTGCACTTCGTGCCGTTTCACGTGGTCGGTTATGGCCTTTAGGTTTATGTAGGAATTGTCGAGGAATGCGCTCAGTATGGAGCGCATGGCAAGTCGGTCGCCGCTGGTGAAACGGTAGATGTCGTCGAGGTTGAAAGTGTTTAGGTTTTGTGTGCGGCGTTGGTGTTTGGGGCGCGGGGCGATAGTGGTTGCTTGCGTTATCGGTTGGCCAATTAGCGGACCTAGCACTGCTTGCAGCTCTGTTTCGGTGAATGGTTTCACCAAAAATCCCGAAAAACCGTGTTTCACAAAATGGTCCGAATCAACTGTGGCGTTGGCTGTGATTGCCACCACGGGTATGTTCCATTCGCGCTCATCGGCCATGTGCATCAGGTCGTAGCCGCTCATGGTGGGCATCTGTATGTCGGTGATTATGGCGGCATAGGCTTGTTGCTCCATTGTTGTTGCAATCTCCGTGGGCGAGCCAATACCGTCGGCTTCAAGTCCGATGCTGCGCGCCATTTCCTCCACAATGAGACGGTTCACTGGGTCGTCGTCTATAATAAGCACGCGCAGCCCTGTGCCAAGGCTGTAGTTTGTTGTGGTTGTGTGTGTGTCGGCTGTTTCTGCGCAGTGTGTGGCGTAGGGGATAATCACGCTCACGGTGGTGCCGCAATCGGGCTGACTGGTGAGAATGACTTCGCCCCCCTGAATATCCACCAGTTTTTTCACTATTGACAGCCCTAATCCTGTGCCGCCGTATTGGCGCGAAACGCTAGCCTCGGCTTGTGTAAAGTCTTCAAAAACAGCGTTTTGAAGTTCTGGGGCTATGCCTATCCCTGTATCCGACACGGTGAGCTGTAGGTTGGTGTAGCTCTCGGTTGAGCGGGCGGGCGATAGGCTTATGATGATGCTCCCCTGATGGGTGAATTTGAGCGCGTTGCTCACCAGGTTCATGGCTATTTGCTTGAGCCTAAAGCTGTCGCCCCATAGAGTTTGTGGGGTCGATGGGTCGGTGCGGGCGAATAGGGCTAGTCCTTTTTCCTGGGCGCGGCTTTCAAAGGCTAAGGCTACCTCTTGCGCTAGTTCGGCGGGCTTGAATTGATGCTGTTCTAGCCGCATTTGACCCGCCTCGAGTTTGGAGTAGTCCAGTATGTCGTTAATTATGTTGAGCATGTGGTTGGCCGAATTTTCTAGCACATCTACCTGTTGCTGCTGTTTTTGGGGCAGATTCGATTTGCTCAATTGGCGGGTTAGTCCAACCACTGCGCTAAGCGGGTTGCGTATTTCGTGGCTCATGTTGGCCAGAAATTGCTCTTTGGCGCGTAGCAGTTGCTCGGCATAGTGCTTGGCTTCGAGCAGTTGGGCGCGATGTACGTTGCTGCGCGATATGTCGGAGAATATTAGCGCAAGCAGTAGTAGCAGGAATACCAGCGTGATGGCCGCCAGCAGTACCACCCAGATGGTACTGCGCTGTATCAGGTCGCTAATTTCGGCGTTGCGTATGTGGCTTTGGGTTAACTCCTGGTGCTCGAGTTGGAGGATCAGCGAGCGTATTTGATCCATGATTTGCCTATCGCTGTCGAGCAGTTGCAGCTCCTTGTCTTCCTTATCTTTGATGTAGGTGTTTTGTTGAGTGCGGAATTGAGTCAGGTGCTGCTCAATGCGGCGCAGGGCGGTGTCGGGCACATTGCGTCCGAGAAATAGTGAGTCGTAGTGGGTGCTGGTGGCGGTCGAAGTTAGCGTGCTGTCCACCGTGTGTGGGCCAGTGAATAGGGCGCGAATGCGTGCTATGAATCCGTTGGGCAGCACGGTATATGTGGTGTCGCGGCACTCATGGGTGATTGTGGTGGTTTGTACCACCGAGTAGGTTGGGCGCGCCATTTGGCTTGCCTGGCGCAGTTCGTTGAGGCTGTTGGTTATGGCATCGGTGTTGGGTAGGGCGGCGAATGTTAGCAGTTCGTCAACCACGGCGCGTTTGTTGGCCAGCAAGATCGACAGCTGTTGTAGGGTGCGTTGCTGCTCGGCGTTGTGGGCGAATTGCTCGCGGAGCGTCTTTTGGTGTTGCTCAACGCGTTGTTGCTTGCTGTTATAGGCCGATAGGTATTGCTCGTCGGCGGTGAGCATAAACGACCGCACATCCGATTCGGCCTCAAACAGTTCGGTAACCATCATGTTGATGGTGAGCAGGTTGTCGTTGGGCTTCGATAGGTCGTTGTGTATGCGGTGGAACTCGCTAAAATTGTTAAATGCAATAACAATGGAGGCTGCCGAAAATAGCACCACAAGCACAAAACCTGCTATCACCCGTGGTTTGAGCCAGGTGTTGTTTGGGGTATAGCCGTTCCGCGCCATGGATGAGCGGGATGGGGGTTAGCTGGGGCGTTCAACCTTGCCCATGAACAGTATTGTGCCGCTGGCATTGTCCTTCAGCACGAACAGGAATGGCCTATCGGCGCGGAATATCTTGTCGCGCTCCAGCGCTGATTTGCGTATCATGGTGGCTGCAGTGGCTGCGGCTGCGGTGGTGCCCTCTTCCGAAACCTCTATAAATGCTTTGTGATATACATTGCCTATGCATAAATCTTTTGCGCCCGACATGCCCGAAAAGTCAGCTCCGCCACTAAAGGCAATGGGCATACCCATTTCGCAAAGCATTGGTTTCAGAGTTATGTTTGTATTTATTTTAAACTTAGGTAGATACACTTTCACTTTGCCATCGCTGCGAAGGCCGTCGAGAGTGCTTTGGTAGAGTTCGGGGCTGAGGTGTTGCTCCAGTTGCTGTAGCGTTGTCCCCTCGTCGGGGAGCAGAATCAGCAGCGATAGTGCGTTGCCCTGATAGTCTATTTGTAGTGCCCGATAGTTGCTGCCCTGATATAGCGGGTATTCCGAATGGGTGTACATGGTTGGGCATTCTATGGTGCTGCCGTCGCTCAGCGTAAAATTGCGTTTCTTGGTGTTGTTGGGGTCGATGGTGGTTGCCCATTTCCCCTTGAAGTATATAGCGTTGGTGAGTACAAGCCGAGTGGAGGGCGTGATGCTGCCCAACGGGAGTAGGTTGGTGATATGCTTTTTGGTGTCGTCGGCAATGGTGTTGTTTATGCTGATGCGGGCATCTTCGGGTTGCTGTTTGAAGTTGAGCTGATGCGCCTGGGCATCGAAGCAGCGCGTTAGGTTGCGCCTATAGCGCCAGCGTGTTTTGTAGGATTGCTCCATCCACACGCGGTTGGTTATACATATCTCCACTTGCTGGTGTTGTGCAAGGTCGCGCAACAAATTGCCCATCTGTTTGTAGAATTTGGTGCTACCAGAGTAGTGCATGGTTTGGGTCATTTGCTGCTTGGTTTCGCCCTTGGCTCCTAGTGCCACCATGGCCATTGTGGGCGATATGCTGAATGGCGACATCACCATGTTGCTGCTCTTGGCGGTGGCGGTTTTGTGGTATAGGTCGATGCCGAAGTGTGAAATCGACTGCGATGGTTCTTGCGTTTGGCCTTGAAGCATTGTGGCCAGTGCGGCGGCTATGGTGGCTATGCGTTTCATGCTATGGGTATATTGTTATTTGGTTTTGTGTTGTTCTGCTGTCGATAGCAAACCACATGCCGCGCTGATGTCGAGTCCGCGCGAAGCCCTTATGGTGGTGGTTATGCCGTGTGCTGTTAGTGTATCGCGGAATCGTATCATGTCGGCGGTGGGGGTGGGGCTAAAATGGCTTTCAGGCGTGGGGTGTAGCCCAATCAGGTTCACGCGGCATTCCAGTCCGCCCAGCAGTTGCTGCAGGCCCGCTATGTGCCGTGGGGTATCGTTCACGTTGTGTAGCATGGTGTATTCGAACGACACGCGCCGTTGCCCGCTCCAGTCGTGGCGGCGTATTTCGGCCACCACATCGGCAATTGGGAAGGCGCGTTCGGCGGGTATCATGGCGGCACGCTCATCGGCAAATGGTGTGTGCAGGCTCACGGCCAGATGGCATCGGCTTTCGGCCAGGAATCGGCGTAGCGGAGGTATTAGTCCAACGGTCGATACCGTGATTCGCTTGGGACTCCAGCCCATGCCCCATGGGGCGGTGAGCACCTCGGTGGCGCGAAGCACCTCATCGAGATTGTTGAGTGGCTCGCCCATGCCCATAAACACCATGTTGCTGATGCTCTCGAATTCGGGTATGCTGCGCAGCTGGTTGAGTATTTGGTTGGCCGATAAATCTTGCTGAAATCCTTGCTTGCCTGTTGCGCAGAATTCGCATCCCATACGGCAGCCCACCTGCGACGATACGCATAGCGTAGCCCTTTCCCTATCGGGGATGTAGGCGGTTTCAACAAAATGATTGTCAACACCAAATAGGTATTTTTTTGTTCCATCGGCCGATTGCTGTACTTTTAGCGGTGGTGTTAGGCCAATGTTGTGCTGCTCCGACAGCCGTTGGCGCACGGCTTTCGGTAGGTTGGTCATCTGTTGCAGGCTGGTGGCATGTTTGCGGTAGAGCCAATCGGTCATCTGCTTGGCGCTGAAGCGTGGTAGGCCCTCGCTTTGAGCAAAAACTTCTAGTTCCGATAGCGTTTTGCCGTATAGTTCCATGCTTATTTTGCCTATTTTTATTTATGCCGTAAATGCTTATGCTCTAATGGTTTCGGCGCGATTTTAGTCTGTACATATAGCTCAGCGTACCGCTTTGGAAAGTGGCTGGCGATTGTGAGTGGTTGCCCGGATAGCTCACATTGTAGAGGTCGCCCAGGCCGTAGCCATAGCGAAACTCGGCCTGTAGCGTTCCAAAAAACATGTCGAAACTGATGCCTACGCCTGCAATTATGCCGTAGTCGAAACGGTTGTCGCGTAGCGGATTAATCTTGTAGGGGTGCATGTCGAACTTGCCATTGGTCATGCTACCATGTTGTGCTTTAAGCATATACGACAGGTATGGACCTGCGTTGATGTGAAAATACACCATTTTCTTAATTCCAATGCGGAATTGGGCTAGCGCGGGCAGCATCAGGTAGTTGTTTATGTGCTTTTCGGGTATCGACACGGTGTCGTCGGCTGAAAATCGTGTGCGATAGCCGTGCGGCGACGTCAGCAACTCAATTTGTACACCCGCAATGCGTTCGTCTAAAAAATTGGGGTTTGGATTTGGGTTGAAGTATTTGAAAATCAGGCCATAGTCCAGGGTGCTGTTATACACCATTTGGGTCGATTGGTATGGGTTCATCAGCTTGGCTTTCGAGGCCGTGTAGCCACCCTGCACGCCCATGTACACCTGCCCTTGACCCCAAAAAGGCAGCAGGGCGAAAAGTAGAGCTGGCACAATAAATCGTATGATGGGCATGGTTATTGGGGTTTGCTAAATTCGATGCTATTTTCCCAGTTGGCACGCACGTTAATTTCTGCCGCACCGTCTTGTTCGTAGATGTAGGTCTGTTCGGGTTGAATGCCCTTCAGATAGTTGCCCGAATCCCATTGGCGGTTGCCGTTGCGGTCGTCCACAATGCGCAGTTTATATTTGGCTGGCGTTATAAATTTGAATTGCGCACCGTTGCTTGGTTTTTGTATCCACTGACTGGCAGCGGTTTTATTTTGTTCCGTGAGCAGTTCAACCAGCACTGGATTGTCAAAGTTGCTGAGTTTTATGTTTATTTCGCCATATTGCTCAGGGTCTGCGCCGCTGAATGTGAGGATCAGCGTGTCGAGTTTGGTGCCGTTGATTAGTTCGAACACGTTGCTGGGTATGGTTAGGGTGTAGTTCTGTTTGGGCAGCCAATTGTGGTTGATGTGGTAGATTAGGGGGCTTATAGAATCGGCGATTAGCGTTGGTGTTGGTAGCATGGTGCTGTCGTCGATGTGGAAGAGCGTAACCAGCTCGGGATGTGCTATTCGTGCTGGGGAGGGCAGGCTTAGGCTGAGCGGCTTGTTGGGTGTGGCTTTACCTTGGGCTGCAACCGAGGTGTGGATATGGTCGTGGTTGTGCCCCGTGTTGCTTTGGGTGTTTGCCTGTGACTGCTGATTCCCGCCGCGTCGGCTGTTGCGGCTATTGGCCGCCTTGGCCTTCTGCGCCAGTTGTTCGTAGTTCACTAGGTGAACTGTGTCGGGAGTGGGCAGTGGCCGGTCCTGCTCGTCGGTTTTGCTGTAGTTCAGGCCTATGCTGAGCGTGTCAAATTTGAATAGCGTTGTATCGGAGATCCAGAATTTGATGGTGTCGCCGTTGGCATCGGGCTCGTAGATATACCAAGGCTGCGTGGCGGGCTCAAAGTTTAGCGGTGTAATGGTATATTGCCCCTTAGGCGATTTTGAAAAGAATAGCCTAAAGGTACTAACTGTAGGACGTTCGG
>JAFWUG010000170.1 GCA_017524185.1 Bacteroidales bacterium | reverse complement strand
GGCAGTTAAGCCCGCCAGCGCCGATGGTACTGCGAAAGCGGGAGAGTAGGTCGCCGCCCGCCCCCACAGGGGGCCTGGCCGTTACCGGTACGGTACGCCAGGCCCCCTCCTTTTTTTGATTTTTCTGGGCGGATGTGCTATGAATAGCATATTGAAGCATATAAACAATTGTGTGTCAATTGTTTCGCTTTTTTTTGTATTTGTCGCATTTTATATCATTCGCGTGAATGATGTTATGGCTAAGGTGATAAGTGCTAATTGATTTATTTATAGTTAAATATTAGGAGGCGTGAAATGTTTTCACGCCTTTCTTGCTTCTACTTTTTTGATTGTAGTGTGGCTGTTCGATATATGCCATTCAATGTAGCACTATGCAAAGTTTTTAGTACTTTTGCGTCAGTTTCGCCTTAAGGGCGGTGTCGATATAGATGAATCGTAGAAGTGTTGTTATAGCGGCCATTATTGTGCTGGTACTTGTTACGATAGCCACCAAGTTGTTCTATATACAGGTGGTTGATTCGTCGTATAAATTTTCGGCAGATAATAATGTGCTGCGTCGAGTTACGCAGTATCCTGCACGCGGGTTGATATACGACCGTAATGGTAAACTATTGGTGGCCAACAAGATGGTTTATGACATTCTGGTGATTCGCAATCAGGTGCGCAATTTGGATACGGCTATGTTGGCCTCGTTGCTCGACATCACCCCCTTGCAGGTGCGCGATGCGTTTGGTCAGTTGCGGCAGCAACGCGGCTACTCGCCCCGAAAGGCGGTTGTGCTATTCAAGCAGGTATCTGACTCAATATATGCTCGGTTTCAGGAGAAAATGTTCCTTTTCCCCGGCTTTGAGGTGCAGCCACGTATGGTACGTTCTTATGTACGTCCCATAGCAGCGCACATGCTGGGCTATGTGGGCGAGGTGAACGAGGCGATGATGAAGCAGAATCCTTACTATCAACTTGGCGACTATATAGGTATTAGTGGCATTGAACGCTCCTATGAGGAGCAGTTGCGAGGGGTAAAGGGTACAAAAATCTACATGGTTGATGTTCATAACCGCATACAGCGCTCGTACGAAGAGGGGCGTTTCGATTCGGTGGCTCAGATGGGTAGGGATATGACCTGCACCATCGATGCCGATTTGCAAGAGTATGGCGAACGCCTGATGCAGAACAAAATAGGTAGCGTGGTGGCCATAGAGCCAAGCACGGGCGAGATTTTAGCCATGGTGTCGGCTCCATCGTATGACCCTGGTTTGTTGGTTGGAAGGGCGCGATCCAACAATTATAAGATTTTGCATCGCGATACGTTGCAGCCGCTTTTTAATCGTTCCATCATGGCGCTATATCCGCCTGGCTCCACTTTTAAGGTTGTGAATGCGCTTTGGGGCTTGCAAGAGGGAGTGGTTCAGCCCTCAACGCGCTATGCTTGTCATGGTCGATACCCTATTGGTCGCGGGGTTGGATGCCATAACCATTTTTCGCCGCTTAACCTTTCGCAGGCTGTGCAAACATCGTGTAATACCTATTTTTGTTATGTATTTAGGAATATATTAGATAACTCTAAATACGAATCGATAAGGCAGTCTTTTGATGCATGGGCCAATGCCGTTCGTTCGTTTGGATATGGCAGGAAATTGGAGGTGGATTTGCCCAATGAATTGGGTGGAGTGGTGCCCAGTAGCAGCGTTTACGACCGTGTTTATAGAAATGTATGGAGCTCACTTACCGTAATATCGCTGTCGATTGGGCAGGGCGAATTGTTAGTAACCCCATTACAGATGGCTAATTTGGTTTCTACCATAGCTAATCGCGGCTACTACATCACTCCGCACATCGTGAAGTCCATAGCGGGTCAGGAAGGTATTATGCCCAAATATACGCAGAAACACCATGCCAGCGTTGATAGCGCGTGGTATAGTTATATTATTGCGGGCATGGAGCAAGCTGTGAATGGCGATGCCAGCAGCGGTGGTACAGCCCGGTGGGTTACTCTGCCTGGAGCTGATATATGTGGCAAAACGGGAACATCAGAAAACCCCCATGGCAACGACCACTCGGTTTTTTTTGCCTTTGCGCCCAAGGATAATCCTAAAATTGCTATTGCCGTGTATGTTGAGAACGCGGGATTTGGCGCGACCTGGGCGGCTCCAATCGCCAGTTTGATGATAGAGAAATACTTGAATGGGGAGGTGAAACGCCCCTGGATGGAATCGCGCATACTTAACGCAAATCTGCTCGACCGCCGTGCCAAGAAGAAATAGCATAGTAAGAAACCTCGACTGGGGTACAGTGATAGTGTATCTATTGCTGGTGTTCATGGGTTGGTTCAATATCTACGCTGCCGTTTACAGTGAAGATCATAGCAGTATTTTCGATTTTTCGCAGCGCTACGGAAAGCAGTTGGTATGGATGGGGTTTGCCTTCGCCATGGCATTGGTAGTGCTGTTGAGCGATGCTCAAATATACTCGGTGTTCGCCTTTGTTATATACGGTTTGGGTATATTGCTGTTAATTTCAACGCTGCTGATAGGGCGCGAGGTGAACGGTGCACGTTCGTGGTTGCATATTGGCTCAATTGGCATACAACCAGCTGAATTTGTGAAGTTTGCAACTGGATTGGCTTTGGCCAAGGTCATGGGGCAGCAGGGGTTTAAACTTAACACCTTTGGAGCCTATCTAAAGGTGGCCACTATTATATTGATACCAGCATTAATTATTCTGCTACAGAACGATACGGGTTCGGCTATGGTATTAGTGGCGTTTGTTCTGGTGTTTTTCCGCGAGGGAATGCCTGGATGGGTGCTTGTGGTGGGTGCGTTCATGGCCTTGCTGTTCATCACCACGCTTATTTTCGATCTTTCGGTGATTGCGGTTGCGCTCTTGGTGATTGCGCTGCTGGTTTATGGGTTGAGCACACGTCGAGGCAGCGATGTTGTTAAAGCGTTGATGCTCACATTGATACTTGGCGTATTGATGTATGTTGGAACTAGTATAATGGATTTGGAAATAGATACATTCTACTATTTTGTTGTACCGCTTGCCCTTTGCGCCTTAGTTGCTTTGGTTTACTCGTATTTTGCACGGGTTCAGCATGCTTTTTTTGTGGGTGGATTTGTGTTGGCCTCGTTGTTTGTGGCCTTTTCCACCGATTTTGTGTTCGATAACGTGCTGGAAACGCACCATCAGAAGCGTATTAACGATTTGCTTGGCATTGAGGACGATCCTTTGGGTTGGGGCTATAACGTTAACCAATCGAAGATTGCCATTGGTTCGGGCGGTTTTCTGGGCAAGGGATTTTTGGCCGGAACGCAAACCAAGTTTAACTTTGTGCCAGAGCAGAGCACCGACTTTATATTCTGTACTGTGGGCGAGGAATGGGGTTTTGCGGGTGCGCTGGTGGTGCTGGTGCTGTTCGGAACATTGTTGTTGCGCCTAATCAAACTGGCCGAACGCCAGCGCGAGGCTTTTTCGCGCATCTATGGCTATGCAGTGGTGTCTATAATTTTTTTCCACGTGGCCGTAAACATCGGCATGACAGTTGGTCTGTTTCCCGTGATAGGCATTCCGCTGCCGTTTTTCAGCTACGGCGGCTCATCGTTGTGGGCGTTTACGTTATTGCTGTTCATCTTTTTAAGGCTCGACACAAATCGCTACGTACATTGAGTGCTGTGAGGCGTGTGGCTGAATAGAAATGGCTACGCACAATAGCGTAGCCATTTTTATGTAGTATTTGTATATCAATTACTTAATAACTCTAAAGTAGTTCTCCTTGCGAGGAGCGGCGGGACGAGGTTCGCCATTGGGGTAGCCCAGCGATAGCGCACCTATGCCGATAAGTCCATCGGGGAGGCCAAATTCATGCATCAGCGTGATTCCTTCGGGGGTGGAGAACATTTCACGTTCGCGGTTAATCCAGCAAGAGCCAAGCCCAATGGCATGGGCGGCTAACATCATGTTGCCAAGCACCAGTGAGCCATCCTGCACGGCGGTTGTGCATTCGTTGGGATGCGAGGTGAACACCAGCACTATGGTAGGCGCACCGTAGAAAGGGTCAATTTCGCGACCCCAAATTGCGCTGTTCATGGCCGAGAGTTTGGCCACCAGGTCGGGTTGCTGTACCGCTACAATCCATGGGTTTTGTTTTCCGTGTCCTGTGGCGGCGTATGTTCCAGCCTCAAGCACGGTTTGCAGTTCTTGGTCGGTAATTTGTTCGGGTTTGAACCGGCGTATGCTGCGTCGGTCTTTTATGGCTTCAATAACTGCGTTCGACATGTGTAGTTGGTGTGTTTTTATGGTTTGCTGAATTGATGCAGGCTAAGTTGCTGCCCGTCCCATTGGGCAAAGGTGTTGCTGGTGAGCCAATCGCCCAAAATCACTAAGTTTGAGTGGTTGTTGAGCGGATACATCACGGGCGAATGCCAATGTCCAAAAACAAAGTAGTCGATAGGCTCGTGCAGTAGCGTTTGTCGGGCAAATCGGGTAATGCTTTCCTCTTCGCCTTTGAAATTGTGGGCTATAGGTTTGGAGGTGCGGCTGCTGCGGCTCCAGGTATGTCCAATCCATTGGCTCAGGTCGGGATGGAGCAGGTTGGCGAACAACCACTGTAGAGCGCGGTTGTTGAATATCCACTTCATGAATCTGTAGCCACGGTTGTCGGTCCCCAAACCATCGCCGTGGTGGAGCATAAAACGTTTGCCGTTAAGGTTGAGCAGCAGTGGCTTGGAGTGCAGTGTAACGCCCAGTTCTTTAGGTAGATAATCGAACATCCATACATCGTGGTTGCCCGTGAATATATGCACCGGTATGCCACGGTCGCACAGGGCGGCAATTCGTCCCAAAAATCGGGTGTAGCCCTTGGGTATTACGTGCCGATGCTCGAACCAGAAGTCGAACACATCGCCCAGCAGGTATAGCTCCTCTACATCATTGTCGATGCTATCGAGCCAAGCGCAGAAGAGGCGTTCGCGGGCAATTCCCTCGCCAAAACTGGGGTAGCCCAGATGCAGATCGGAGGCGAGGTAGATCACGGCTTACAGGTTGTCGGTTATGGCTTTACGCAGTGCCTCGCCGCGCAGGTTTTTGCCCAATATGTTCTGTTGCCGACGGTCAATCAGGTAGTTGGTCGGAATTTGTGCAATGTTGTAGTTTATGGCTGGCTGCGCGTTGTCGCCGCCATAGACGCTAATCCATGGCAGGTTATGCTCGGCCACGGCAGCGGCCCATTGGGTGCGTGAGGTGTCGAGTCCCACCTGGTAAACCTCAAGCCCTTTGGCCTTGAACTGCTGGTAGATGTCCTGCAACTCGCGGTTATCCATCAGGCTATTTGTGTTTTGGCTATGCCAAAAACTGAGCAGTACCATTTTTCCTTTTAGGTCTGAGAGTTTGCGGGGCAGACCGGTTACCGTTTCGAGTTCAATGTCAGGAAGTTGTGAATCGAGTTGGCTAATCATATCGTTCACCTTCGAGCGCGAAATGATGCGTTCAATACGCTTCACATCGTTGAGCATACCCACGGCGTATGACGAGCTGGGATAAAGCGCGTTTATGGCCGAGGCCACGGTCTTAATTATGGTGAGGTCGTTCGACGAGTTGAAGAGGAACAGCCCCTCGTCGTATTTCAGATAGATAGCCATCACGTTGGCCATCGACATGGGGTCTTGCATGATAAAATTGCGGTAGTACTCGCGTTGGCGTTGTGCCTCCAGCTCCATCTGTTCCTCGGCTTGGGCACGGGGCAGGCGGCGCAGGCTATCGATTCGGTGCTTCGATTGGGCGAAATTCACTGCAATCTGTCGCACGCGCTCTGAGCCCTGCGAACCCTCCACGGTGTAGCCATTCATACGGCGCGAATCGATGTTTAGCGTGATATGTTCCGACTGCGAGGCCAGCAGCGTGATGGTGCCATAGCCGTTTAGGCTCAGGGTATAGAAATTGGGTTCTGCACTTTGCTCTATGCGGAAATGCTTGGTGCTATGCCCGCTACCCACACGCACAGAGTCGATGGCTGCGGTGCGTCCGTAGTCGAGTCTTGATAGGTAGAGGATGGTGTTTTCGGGTGAATCGATGTTTACGGTGAGCCTAACATCGGTTTGCTTGCCGCACGAAAGCAGTGCAGCGGCTATTGCTATAGGCGCAAAAATGCCTATTCTAATGATTTTCATGCTTCGGGGTGTTGATATGTTCTGCGCCGCAAAGGTACTAATAAATGCGGGAGTTCAACCATGCTCTTGCGCTATTTGTGCAGAAAGAACTGAAAGTAATGCCTTTTGTGATTGAATGGTTTTTGTGTAATATATTGATTATAATATATTTACATCTGTATTAGGAAAACACAACTGAGTTTTTCTTGATGTTTTTTGTATATTGTTGATTTACAGGTAATTATGTAAACACAAAAAAAATATTGGCTGCAGAGGTTTGGGGTATTGTGATAAAGACTACCTTTGCGGCGACTTTTTAGGGGTGCCCCGTTGGGGCTGAGATTATACCCTTTGAACCTGATGCGGGTAATGCCGACGAAGGGAAGAAGAACCAATATATTCTCAACAACCCCCTTTTTGGTTGCCCGTGGCATTCTTGCTGTCCCATTCGGGATGCTGCGGTTTATTGTCAAACTTAAAAAGGGTAAATTTATGGGATTCAAGTATTTGCTTACGGTTTGCGCTGCGTTGGGATGCGTGGCTTCAAACCTATCCGCGCAGGAGTCGAGCGATTCTATGCGGGTTGAAAATCTACAAGAAATTGTAGTAAAAGGAGTTAGGGCGCAAAAGAATGCGCCCTATGCTGTGGCAAACATCAAACGCGAGCAACTAACGGAGTTCGCAAAGTCGGGCAAAGAGTTGCCTTTTCTGTTTGCGCAAACGCCTGGCGTATTAGCCTGGAGCGATAACGGTTTGGGAACGGGTTCGTCGTATATGCGAATCCGTGGCGCAGGCGATTCGCGTATCAATGTAACGCTTGATGGAGTGCCGCTTAACTCGCCTGAGGATCAGTGCGTGTTCTGGGCCAACATGAACAGCTATGGCGCGTTGATGGGTAGCGTGCAGATTCAGCGCGGCGTGGGTACATCAACCAATGGTGATGGTGCTTTTGGAGGTACGGTGGCGCTCTCGTTGGCCGCGCCTTCGCAGCAGACCAGCTCTGAAGTGTCGTTCTCCTACGGTTCCTACAACACCCTCAACATCGGAGCAAAAGGCTCAACCGGCTTGCTGTGGAACCACCTCATCATCGATGGCGCAGGCTATCAGACCCTCACCAACGGCTTTATGCACGGCACTGCAGGCCGTTCGGGCAGCTACTACGGCGGCATCACCTGGCAGTCCGACCGGTTTCAAATACGCTACAAGAACGTGGGCAACTACGAGACCACTGGACAGGCCTGGAACGGTGTAACGGCGGGGTCCGACGATTTGAGCCTCATGGACGGCACCTACGGCCAAAGCACTGGCATCAAAACCTACGCCGACCTGTGGAAAGCTGGATTGGGGCAGTACAACTCGCTCTACGAGTACATCGTTACAAACGATGCTGGCGAATTTGTGAAAGATGAGAACGGCCGCTACACCACTCAGCGTTACAAAATGAGCGACGGCAGTTTATGGCCCCGTACCACCGATAATTTTTGGCAAAACCATAATATTCTGTCGGCGGCCTGGAATATTAACGAACACCTAACAACCTCGGCCTCGCTCCGCTACACCTATGGCTACGGATATTATGAGGAGTTTCGCTATAATAACAAACTCAAAAAGTTTGGTTTAACTGCCATAAATTCAGATAGTTCTGAAATAAAAAAGGCCGACTTTGTGCGTAAAAAAGGGCTCGACCAGCATACTCTTGGTATGGTGTGGAATATTAACTACACCGACGAATTGTGGGATATCGTAGGCGGTGCTGCCGCGCAAAACTTCACCAGCAACCATTTTGGACATCTCACCTATACCTCAAATCCCATCGTGCAGCAGAAATATTTGGCCGACGGCAAGCATGTTTACTACGATTCCGATGCACGCAAATTCGATTTCAACGTTTTTGTGAAAGCGGCGATGCACATCACCGAGCAGTGGGATGTGTTTGCCGATTTGCAGTATAGGCGTGTGAACTATCGTACAACTGGCATCAACGACAAGTTCTACGACGATGCCAGCGGCTACAACAATCAGGTGCTCGACATCGACAAGCACTATAATTTTTTCAATCCCAAGGCAGGTTTTGCATGGCAACTCAACGAGCATCGAATCTATGGTTCGCTGGCTGTGAGCAACCGAGAGCCAGAGCGTAATAATTTCACTGATAACGGTAAGTATCCTGCGCCCAATCCCGAGCGGTTGCTCGACTACGAACTGGGCTATAGTTTTGGCGGCTCCTTGCTAAATGCTGGTGTGAACTTTTACTATATGGACTATATTGACCAGTTTGTGCAAACAGGCGAACAGAGCGACATAGGCGAAAGCTTAACAACCAATATCAAGGATTCGTATCGTGCTGGTGTTGAGATATATGCAGCCGTTCAAGCGGTTCGTTGGCTCAAGCTTGAAGCAAATGCTGCGCTGAGCACCAATAAAATCAAAGATTTTACCGAGGTGGTGGAGGATTGGGACAATGGCATTCAGAACATCCGCTACGGCAATTCCACCTTGGCTTTCTCGCCCTCGGCAATTGTTAATGGCTTTATAAATTTTCAGCACAAGGCTTGGCAGGCCACATGGCACACTGCTTTTGTGTCGCGGCAATATCTCGATAATACCCAGAACCTACAGCGGTCGCTGCCTGCCTATTCCGTTTCGAACCTATCGGCGTCATATAGTTTTGCCATTCCTTTGCTGCGCGTCAAGGAGTTGGTTTTGGGCGTAAATCTAAACAACGTCTTCAACCAGCGTTTTGCCACCAGCGGCTGGGTTTATTCGGCCATCTGCGAGAGCGCGGGTCATACCAACGACAATCGCTACTATCAGATAGGCTTTGTGCCAATGGCTGGATTTACAGCCATGGGTAGTCTGACGATTAAGTTTTAGTTGATATAGAGTTGTTTACGTACCATGAGCAGCGATTTGGCTATAGAGATTTTTGCGGTGGTGAGCGGTTTGCTCTACCTATATCTCGAGGTGAAGCAGCGCGTTTGGCTATGGCCTGTGGGGTTCATCACTTCGGCGGTGTACGTTTATGTCTATTTCGCTGCTAAGTTTTATGCCGACATGGGATTACAGGTTTACTACCTGATAATCAGTATCTATGGTTGGTTTCATTGGCGATATGGGGTGGGGGGCGACGAGCGCAAGCAACCGCTGCTCCCCACCCATACACCGCCACGGCTGGCCGCTCTGCTGATTGGCTTCACCGGAGTGCTATTTGTAGGGCTATGGTTGTTCCTATCGCGTTGCACCGATTCGCCCCTGCCCATGGGCGATGCGCTAACCACCGCCCTGAGCATAACCGCCACCTGGATGCTATCGCGTAAGCTCATTGAGCATTGGTGGCTCTGGGTGCTGGCCGATGCAGTTTCGGTGGGCTTGTATCTATATAAAGGTTTGTACCCCACGGTTTTATTGTTCACGTTCTACACCGTTATGGCCGTTGTGGGCTACGTGCAATGGCGGCGTATAATGATTGTCCCCGAAAAACCAGAATAGCCATGTTTTCTGCCGAATCATTCAGTGCTGTTGTGCTGGCCGATGGCCAGTTTCCAATCCACGAACGCCCGCTGGCTTTGCTGCGTAGCGTGCCAACCATTGTGTGCTGCGATGCGTCGGCCATCAAACTCAAGCAATTTGGACTTGAGCCAACGGCTATTGTGGGCGATATGGATTCTTTGCCAGCCGATTTGCAGCAGCAGTGGGCCGATATAATCTATCACAAAGAAGATCAAGACTATAACGACCTGAGCAAGGCCGTGAACTGGTGCTTTGCGCGAGGGCTGCGCCGTTTGGCCATTCTGGGTGCCACGGGGCTGCGCGAGGATCATACTTTGGGCAACATTGGGCATTTGGTGCGCTTTGCCCGCATGGGGCTTAGGGTGCGGATGATTACCGATACTGGCGTATTCACGCCGCTTTTGGAGTCGTCGCAGTTGGAAAGCTATCAGGGACAGCAGGTGAGTATATTTTCGCCCAATCCCAAAACGCGCATCACTTCCACTGGGCTACAGTATGCGCTGATGAATCAAACGCTGCCCGAACTGTGGAGCGGTACTCTCAACTGTAGTTTGAGCAGCGTTTTCGGCCTCGATTTTAATCCAGGGCCACTTGTGGTATATCAAATGCACTGATATACAATAGTTTATATAATGCCTAACGTAAAAATCACCCCAATGGTTTCTTGATAGGGGTTGATAACAAGCGAGCAGGTGGCGGGCATACTGTAATTGCGCCCAATTGGAAGTTGCTTGCTGAAAGTTGTTCCGAGGTTCACCACGTTGAAAGATTCGCAGTACATTCCATTGCGTGTAGGCGATACACCGATAAATGGTCGTATGCCAACGCCCTTACAATCAAACTGATATGCGGCTTCAAAGTAAGAGGAGTAGAGATTGTTGCCATCGGTGTCGCGGTCATCGCCAAAGATCATCACTGCGCCTGTAAGGCTTAGCGGTATGCGTCTAAAGTCGTATTGCAATATGGCCTCGGCCTGATGGATGGTGGTTTTGGGGTTGAAGTTGAACAGGTCGCTGCGCCAGCCGCTGGTGTCGCTTGGGTACCAATAGTCTATCAGTGTGAAAGTTACGCCCGCAATAGAGTAGCCAATCCACACATCCACCTCTTGCATGGGGCGAGAGGTGAACGAGTAGGCACTCCAAGCACCTGCAAATAGGCCTTTGTAGCTCAAATCGATGCTGGTTATGAGTTCGGGTACACGGCTGCTCACAAAACCGCGCCACATGCGGCGGTTGCGTAGTTCGGCGCTGAAATCGGCACTGAAATCGGATTGGTTTGCGCTGGTGCTGCTGCTGTCGGCCTGTGCCCATAGTCCCGACAGGGGAAGTAGCACTATTGCAGCGATGCAAATGGTCTTTCTCATGGCTAATAAGTCGAATTTTTTGAGGGCGCAAAGGTAGTATTATATCCGATAGTATAGGGTGTAAAAAATCATACTGTGATTTAAGTTATTGATGCAAAGTTGTTTGTAAAAACCATGGATGTTCGCTTTTTATTCTAATGTCCTTTGTGTTATGTGATAATTGTTTGAAATACAATGTTTTAGTTTGATCGTGTTTATTGCAAAGCCCTAAGCGGATAGCATTAGAGTCTTGTACTTTTTATTTTAGGATGATGTGTGGATAAATATGTTAGATTGTGTTTTTAAGTAGTTGAAAATAAGCGATATAATATCTACATGCTTTCAAAAAATTCTTCCTTGAAGTTTACCAAGAATAGCTGTCCAGAGGCCCGTGTGATGGCGGTGTAGAGCCAACGCAGATATTCCTTGTTGAGCATCTCTGATCGAAAAAATCCCTGGTCCACAAACACGTTGCGCCATTGTCCGCCCTGTGCTTTGTGGCATGTAACGGCGTAGGCAAATTTCACCTGAATAGCGTTGTAGAAAGGGTCGGCCTTGATTTGTTCTATTCGTTGTTTTTTGGTGCTGATATGGGCGTAGTCTTCGGCCACGCTAAGGTAGAGGCGTTTCATGTCGTCGGCTCCAAGCGATGGCCCATCAACCGTGAGCGTGTCGAGCATCAAACGCACATCAAGTTCGGCGTTGTTGCTGTCAATCAGCCTAATTGTGGCATCAACAAAGCGAAAACCGTGCTGCTCGTGGTGCTTGCCCAGTCGTACAACTTCCACAATGTCGCCGTTGGCGATGAATCCCAGGTTGAGCTCTTTCACCTGCTCGGTCCAGAAATAGCTGTTGCGAGCCACCATCAGCAGATCGCCCGCGCATAGTTCTTCGTCGATGCCCAAGATGCTGGTTCTGATGCCCTTATTGTAGAGGTTGGCGCGTTTGTTGGAGTAGCATATAACGGTATTTTCGTGCCGACCATCGCGGGCGTAGGCCTCTTCGAGGCATTCAAGCAGCTCGGCTCCGCTAATGCGCTTGATGTCGGTAAATCCGTTGGTGCGGAATTGTGGAGTGCTTATGCGATTTTCGTCGAGTTGCAGCCTGAGCATGGTGGCGTTGTGGAGAATGCCCGATTCGCTATGCTGCCTAATCACCTCGGTTAGAGTAAATTCTGTTGGGTCAAGGCCGTAGCAGCGCAATTCGCTATCGCTCAGAGCGGGACTAAGCGTGGTACCGATGGGGGGCAGCTGCGCTGTATCGCCTACAAATATTAGGCGACAGCCATTGCCTTGTGTTACAAATTCCACCAAATCGGCCAGCAAGCAGCCCGAACCAAAGGCGTTGCTTTCGGCCCCCGAGTTCGAAAGCATCGATGCTTCATCGACGATGAAAATGGTGTGTTGGTGCTTGTTGTAGTTTATTTCGAACTGCCCCATGCCATCGCTGCTGCTTTTTTGCCGGTAGATGCACTTGTGAATGGTGGAAGCAGCGTGGCCAGCATATTCGCGCAGCACTTTGGCGGCACGTCCGGTGGGGGCAAGTAGCACCACGTTTTGTTTTAACTGGCTGAGTGTCTGTACGAAAGCAGCCATGGTCGATGTCTTGCCCGTTCCTGCGTAACCCTTAACCAATAGGCATTCGTTGCCTTCGCCTGGGGTAACGCAGAATGTGGCCAGCCCCTCAATCAGCCGCTGCTGACCTTCGGTTGGCGCAAAGCCCAAATGCTTCGAAATCTCCAATATTAGGTGCTTTTGTAGCATGGTGTAAAAATAAAATTGACCTATATGCTGGTATTTCGCTGGATGTTTCTAATTTTGCGACAAACTTAAATCAATTCTTCGTCGAAATGAAAACTATCCTGAAAATTTTGCTCGCCTGTGCCATCGTTGTGCTGGGTTACTTTGTGTATGAGAGCGTTATGCAGCCAATCCGTTTCGGTAACGAAAAGGATAAACGCTACGCCGCAACCATACAGCGTCTAAAGGATATTAGGACGGCTCAGGTGGCCTATCGCTCTGTATACGATAAATATACGGGCAGTTTCGATACCCTAATCAACTTCCTCAAAGAGGGTCAGTTCACCGTGGTTCGCCAGATTGGCTCTGAGGACGATTCGCTCGCTGTGGCTCGCAAGCAGGTGTTCCGCGAGGAGGTGAAGGTGAATGTGCGTGATAGCCTTTTCAAAGGCATGGTGGTCGATTCGCTTCGCTATGTGCCATTCGCTGGCAATTCCATGTTTGAGATGCAGGCTGGCGAAATTGAAACCAACTCCAAGATTAAGGTGAAAGTGTTTGAGTGCAAAGCGCATAACGATGTGATACTTAAGGGGTTGGATCGTCAGGAGATTGTTAATCTCAACGACTTGGCTCGCACCGTTGAGCGTTTTCCTGGCCTACAGGTTGGTTCGCTCGAAGCGGCTACCAACAACGCTGGTAACTGGGAGTAAACGCTGCCAATCCACAAATTATCATGGCTGCGCTGGAGCTGATAGACGAAACATTCAATGAGAATCGCACTGAAAGCTACGAGCTATCCGTCCAATTCCGGACGGATGGCTTTGCTTTCGCTATTCGTGACGCCGAGCGCAATACGTTCATAGTTCTTGTCGATTTGTCGTTGTCGGTTCCCATCATCGACCACGATACCGACTGGGAGGCGGCTTTAGCCACGCTCACTGCGGCCTATCCTTATCTTTTGCGTCGCTATAAGCGGGTGTCGGTTTGGATGCATAACGCGCCATGCACCTTTGTCCCCGAAGCATTGCTTGCTCCCGATAATGCTAAAGCATTGCTCGAATTGGTGCACCCTGTGCCTCCAACCTACGAGTTGCACCTATCGCCGATGCAGTTCAACGGACAGTCGGCCATCGAGATAGCTGGCGTTCCATCAGCGTTGGCTGCTGAGTGGTTACGCCTACAGCCTCAATCGCATTTTGTTGCTACCATGGGGCATTTGGCCTATAGAGGCTATGTTTGCCCTTGGGACACCTATTTGCTGCTCGAACTCGATGGAGAAACTCGTATAAACGCGGTGCTATTTGATTCAGGTAAACCTTTGGCAGTCAATACGTTTTCTGTAAAGTCGCCTGCTGATGCGCTTTACTATGCTATAGGTTTTGCTCGTAGCCAAAACCTCGATGTGGTGCAGTTACCCGTTAAGATGGTTGGCAGTCATCCGCAGGAGGCCGATATAGTAGCACTATTTCAGCGTTATTTCCGTGAGGTAGCCACTGGCATAATCTACAACCATGCCCTGTTCGCCTATCGCTTGAACAAGCAGGGTAGTAGTTATTTTTGCCTATTCAATCGTTAGGCCATGCGCATTGTTGGGGGCAAATACAGGGGGCGTATCATCAATCCGCCACAAAAATTCAGTGCGCGTCCCACCACTGATTTTGCAAAAGAGAGTTTGTTTAATATCCTCAATAATCACATTGATTTTGAGGGAATACATGCGCTCGACCTATTTGCAGGAACGGGCAGCATTGGTTTTGAGTTGATTTCGCGCGGAGCGGCTTGGGTTGATGCTGTCGAACTCAATTCGCTCCATCATCGGTTCATAAAACAAACTGCGGAACGGTTTGGAATGACCGAATATTCGGCCATTAAGGCCGATGCCTTTGCTTTTGTGGAGCGTTGCCAACGTCGCTACGCCCTCATATTCGCCGATCCTCCCTACAACCACGAGCGATTGGCCGATTTACCTAGCATTATTTTCGACCGAGATTTGCTCGAACCAGATGGATGGTTTGTGCTTGAGCATCCAGCTGTTCATAACTTTGGTTCGCATCCTAACTTCTTAGATCACAGGACTTATGGTAGTGTGAATTTCACTTTTTTCAAGAAAAAATTGTAATAATATTTGGATATATAGAAAATAAACTATACCTTTGCATCGCTTTTTCAGAGGGGCAGTTTCAACCATTGGTCTGGTAGTTCAGTAGGTTAGAATACATGCCTGTCACGCATGGGGTCGCGAGTTCGAGTCTCGTCCAGACCGCGAAGAGGTTGCCAAAATTGGCAGCCTTTTTTGTTTTGGTACTTTATATTGCGTTAGCTTTGCAATATTGGTGTTAGTTTTTTGGTGTTGTAAGATGTCTTGTCGTTTGTTGTTATAAAAAAGCAGGGATTTTCTCCTACTTTGATGCTATTTTCGCTCCGCGTCATAATTTAGAACGTTGGGCAGGGGATAGCCTTCCATTTCTTGCGGGCCTTGCTCTTGAACTCGTAGACGAGCGATATTTCGTGGGAGCCGCCGGAGCCGAGGCCGAGGCGGGAGACGGTGAAGTCGTAGC
>JAFWUG010000169.1 GCA_017524185.1 Bacteroidales bacterium | reverse complement strand
AATGGTACGTTGCGAATGGCGTTTGCCGATGGGCTTATCAGCAATCACGATGAGTGGTGGCAGATGGCTAAGGCACGCAACACGCTGAGCCATGTTTATAGCGATGATGAGGCTGAAGTTATTGTGAACCATATTTTTAGCTATTATGCACCGCTGCTAAAATCGCTCGATTCGAAGTTGATGCAGCTTGCACAGGCCAACGAACATTAGTAGCCATGAAGTTTGGGTTGAGCAATTTGGTAATCAGCGAGTTATGTAAGGTGTTCAGCCGACACGCCAATGTTGAGAAGGTGCTGATTTTCGGCAGCCGCGCCAAGGGTTGCTACAGAGAGGGTTCCGACATCGATTTGGCTGTGATTGGTAAATGGCTGAACTATAGCGAATAGCAGCGCATACAGATGGAGATTGACGAATTGGAGATGCTCTATACGGTTGATTTGCTGAACTATAGCACGGTAGCAGCAACGCCCATCGGCGAGTATATCGACCGTGTGGGGCAGGTATTCTATCAGGCTGTGGCGTAGAGGTTGTTGTCTGTGTAAGTCTTTGTAAATAAATGATTTAAAAATTTATTCCGTAATTTTCTGTCGATTTATTCCGCATTTTTATGTTGATTTGTTCTGCAAGTTTTTAGATTTATGGTTTAAGGCAACCGATTGGAACCACCCATACGCCGTCGTCGGGGCGACGGTAGCTATAGTCGCCAACAGCTGTTAGAACCATCATGAATGCTGGCTTGCGCATTTTATCGGTGTCAATTTTCGATGCCAAGCGGCACAGAGTTTCAGCCCCTTTGTCTATCAGTGCCGGACCTCCCAATTTTATTTCTACCAGGGCATAATCGCCATTAGCACGCCGCAGCACGGCATCGCACTCCAAGCCGCTTGCGTTGCGGAAATGCGACACGCTGCCCATCAGTGCATCGGCGTACACACGCAAGTCGCGCACGGCCATGGTCTCAAATAGTAAGCCCATGGTGTTCAGGTCGTTAATCAGTTCGTTTGGTCCCATTGCGAGCGCAGTGGCCGCTATGCTTGGGTCGACAAAATATCGAGTGGGCGAGGTTTGTATGGCAGCCTTGCTCCTGAGGTTTGGGTTCCATGCGGCCATGTCGTCTACCACAAACAGCCTACGGAGGGCATTGAGGTAGTCCGACACTGTTTCGTAGGTAATCGATAGATTGTCGTTGGCTTTTAGGTCGTTGCACAAGTGCTGTAGGCTCACTGCGCTACCCTGATTGCGGGCGTAGGAGCGTAGCAGCAGATGGGTGCGCTCGCTGCTGCGGCGGGTGCTGTCCACACGGTGGATGTCGGCTCGATGTATGGCTTCAAAGTAGTCGCGGGCAGCATCCAGAGCCAGTTCGTTGCGTAGCATGGTGGTTTGTGGCCAGCCCCCTCGGCATATCAGGAAGGCTATCTGCTGTAGGCTCAGGGCATTGGGCTGCGGTTCGAGGTGTTCGCCGTCGAACAGCGCTGTAAGGCTTACCGTACCTGTCGATTCGCCCGATTCCCATAGGCTCATGGTGCGCATGCTCAACCTCCCGATTCGGCCTGTTCCGCTGTGCCTCATCTGCGACTGGTCGGGTGGCACGCTGCTACCCGTGAGGATGAATTGGCCGAACAGTTGGCGGCGGTCGACCTCCGAGCGCACCATGTCCCATAGTTTGGGCATGGTCTGCCACTCATCGATAAGCCGAGGAGTTGTGCCGCTCAGCAGGGCAGTGGGGTTCACCTGCAGAGCAATTTGGGCAGACTCAAAGGCCATGCTGTCGCCAAGGTTGAGCATGCTGGTGGCTAACTGCTTGGCAGTGGTGGTTTTGCCGCACCATTTGGGGCCATCGATTAGCACAGCTCCCTTGCTTTGGAGCTTACGGGCAAGCACCATGTCGGCAATGCGGGGTTTATAGGCGGGTGTGGGTTTCGACATTGTCTAAAGGAATGTGTTCGGCCACAAAATTACTATAAACTAATGATATACGCAATTTATTCCGCAATTTTATGATGATTTATTCCGCAGGTTTTCGCTGATTTGTTCCGCAGGTTTTTGGGTGTCAAGATGCTTGCGCCCAAGCATACGATACGAAAAACGCCTCATATACAACGCAAAAACCCAGCTGATGGGCTGGGTTTTTTAATCCTGATACAACGGCTAAATTGCTGAAAGTCACCCAAATATCCAAGGTCGGTTGTTTCAGGACGACAAAGATACAAAATTTGAGAGCAATTCACAACAAACTATGGTATGACCATGGCAAATAGCTTGTTGTTTCAGGACGACAAAGATACAAAATTTGAGAGCAATTCACAACACGCGCGGCGCATCCGCCGTCGCGTTACTGTTGTTTCAGGACGACAAAGATACAAAATTTGAGAGCAATTCACAACAGCGTGAGTTAGCGTCTCTT
>JAFWUG010000168.1 GCA_017524185.1 Bacteroidales bacterium | reverse complement strand
CGGCGTGTGGGGTACAGCGTTGCCGTTGGCATCCTCCACCGTGAGATCCTTCAGACCATAGCCCGCATCGGGCGTGAGGGTGAGGGTAACATTGTCGCCCTTGAATAGCTCTATCAGTTTGTTGGCCGATGCCGCGCCGCCAGCCGCAGTATTAACCGTAACGGTGTAGTATATGGGCTCGAAATTGGCTGTTATTGTGATAGGACTATTAACTGATGTTGCCCGATGCTTAGCACTTGCTATGTCTGTGCCATCGCTCCAGCTCGCGAGTCGGTACTTTTCAGGGTCGCTTGGAACTGCTTCAACCTCGTCGCCATCACCGCCGCATTCGATTGTCTGCGTCGTGTTTCCATTTATCGAACCATAGGCGGCATCATTAACATCGTAGGTGAGGGTGACTACCTGCTTCCTGTAGCTCACATCCACCACCATGTTCACCGGGCTGGCGGGCATGGTAACCACGTCATATTTAGCACCGCCCAGCACCTGTAGGGTGATGTCGGAAGCATCGCTGGCGCGTTTAACCGTAATGGTGTCCTTCTCGTAGCAGCTGGCTGCATCGGTTGGTATGGTGAGGGTTTTGGAGGGGAGCAGTCGGTAGGTGGTATTGGTCACGCCAGAGCCGTGGTTCTCGCCGTAGACCACCTCTACCGTATATTTGGAGCAGAATGATACCTCTACCCTTATATCGGCTCCCCCTTCGGGCATCTTGATCTGCGCGATATTACCGCTGGCATCCCTGATGATATATGAGGCATCGAGGTCGGCTGCCCCATTTTTTACAGAGATGCTGCACGCCTCGTAGTCCTCGGCGGGCTTAACGATGTCGCCGATGTCGATGAGATCACCGCCAAAGATGGAGTCAACCGGGCATACCCTGCCGCCCGCCTCGATCAGCGTGTCGAGGACGGCCGGGGTGCTTGGGTTACCATCGATATGGAAGAGCGGCTCAAATTTTAGTGCCACCGCTACATCTTGCTTGCCGGGCATGGCAAAAGTGCCGTTAGTAACAGCAAGCGTCGGCGAGATGTTGATGCTCCGCGTGGGGTGTAGCGCGTAGCCGCTGGCGGGCCGAAGCTCCAGGGTGTCGCTGATATACACCACCGCTTTCTCGAGCGGTAGCAGGCTAACCTGCGCCAGGCTATCCATGGCGCTGTGCGTGTAGGTGCTTGCGCCTACCACGCCCTCCAGCGCAGCGCTCTTCTGCGCGACGCTGCCATTGGTAACATTTATCGTGAGCGTGTGCTCGTCGAAGAAGGTCCAGCCGAGCCAGGTTTTATTTGTTGAGTTATAATAGCTATGTGCCTTATATGCCTGTTTGGCAGTTTTGAAATCTTTTGAACCAGCAGGCAACTCCTCGCCTGAGCTGGAGTTCACGAAGCGCATGAAGCGGGGTTTTTTTAAACCGGTAAATGGGTTGTCGTTGGTTGATGTCGACTGTAGTGTTAATGCTCCAGACCTATAGTTTTTTGTATGAAGCATAGGTGGAGTAGGTGGCAGCCAAATAGAGTCTAATCCACTTCCTTGAAAAGCATGTTGTATAATTTTTTCTAGTTTTGGCAATTTAATTTTTTTGAGCGACGAGCAATTATAGAATGCGTTTTCCCCTATTTGATTACATTCTGGAAGTTCAACATGGTGCAAATTGCTCAATCCATTGAAAGCGCAAGCACCAACTATTTTTGTTTTATATCCTATAAAAACTTTTAAACTATTTGGAAGATACAATTCATTTTGATTATATGTTAAAGTTCCTACATTTCCTGGTTGTTTGATGTCGGGCAAGTTTTGCGGTGGGTGAATTATGATTGTATCTAAATTAGTAAAACTGGAACGGTATTCGCGCATGTGATTCCAGTCGTTATAGTATAAAACACCGCCGAATACCTCAATTTTTTTTACTTGATTATAATTAGTTACACTTCCGACGCCATCAGGCGATTCTAATGCTTCTTGCAGTGAGTTTACCGTTTGTTGCGCTTTGTTGTTTATGCTTACAACCAGTTGCGTTCTTTCTCCCACCATGCCACCAAACCATAGATTCTCGTATGGCATACATCCTTTGTCGTCTGTTGTATCTGCATAGTATTCCGTTATGGAAGCATTTAATGCTGAACCTTGTAGGGCATTGATTATAATTGTATCTTTTCCGTTTGCTAATTTCATTAAGGATGTATCTGATGGAACTATCAGCAGGTTTGAAATTCCTGCCCAAGTCAATGCTACTGAGTTACATAGGTAACTGTCTCCATTTGTAAGAGGGTCTGGACCAAATGATTCTGTTATAACCTCTGGACAGCCGAGCCTACCGCCATCGGCATTACCGTTAGCAGCCCAGTTGTAGCTCATTACTACTGGAGGTTTTTCTCCCAGCCATAACTCGCTTAGATTTCGGCATTGCTGAAAAGCATGTAATCCAATGGTATCCACGTTGGGTGCATACACATACTCTAATGCAGCTGTCCCTGTTCTGCCTGCCATAGTAAATGCACCATAGCCTATAATTTTTGCGCTGGGTAAACTTATCTGTTTTAAATTCATACACCCCCCAAAACACATACGTCCAACATATTTTACTTTTGGAACATAAATGTAAACCAAACTTGAACAGTTCGTAAAACAACTACCGTTTTGTGAATTGCTTGATAATATTGGTAATTTAGGATAAATACCCCCCAATTGTTCCACATCTGGTAATATAACGGTTTTGATGGTGGAACAGTTTTGAAATATTTGATTCGGCAATTTCTTTAATCCAGGTACTATAAATTCTTCTATAGGTGTATTTGAAAAATAGGCTGAAGAATTTTGTATCCCATTGATAAGACTAACAGTTCCTTGATCATTATTTAGCCAGTCTGGTAAAAGAGGACAATCTGCGTATATTACGCCGTTTTTATCCTTTCTGTTTGTATCTGTATAATCAGGCGTATCCTCAACTGTTACACCATCTAATATCACAAAACGCTTAATTGCTTTAAAAGACGACGATTCAAACTCTCTCCAATCGTTGGTGGAAAATGTTCCAGCCGTAACCTCTATCTCGGTGATTTGGGCTTTAGTAAATCCCGAATTATTGATAGCGGCGGCAAAAGATGGTTGATTACTAAGCGTCTTAACCTCGCTGCCCCTCTTTATGGTAATCTCCAAATTTTGTCCTTGTGCCAAGGTCTCGGATGGGCATAGAGTAAGAATTGTAAGCGGTACTAACAGCAGTAGCAGACGTAAAGCACTTGTCTTCATAGTGTTATGTGGTTAATTGGTTGGCAAATTATTTTTGCTTTTGTACTGATATTGTGGGTATAAGGTTTTTTATTTTTTCGTTGGTCTTTAAAATTGCTAACTTGCGGCGTGTTCAACCCACACCCATTAGCATGACACCAAATGAGCGCATTGCACTACTGCGTCATCAGATGCAAGCAACTAAAATACAAGCACTTATAGTTCCGACAGCCGATCCGCACCTGTGCGAGTATCTGCCCGACCATTGGAAGTTGCGGCAGTGGCTCACAGGCTTCACAGGCTCGGCTGGTACGCTGGTGATAACCCCCAATGCCGCTGCGCTTTGGGTCGATTCGCGCTACTATTTGCAGGCCGAGCAGCAGTTGCGTGGTACAGCGATTGAATTATGTCGCGATGGTTTACCCGACACACCTACGCTTCATGCATGGCTCTATGCGGCGTTGCCCGCAGGTGTCACGGTGGGCTTCGATGGTCGCCTATTTTCCGCTGCTCAGGCTCAGGCACATACCGAAAGGCTGATGGCACTTGGCCTTGCTGTCGATTCGGCTTGCTCCTTAGCCGATGGTGCGTGGTGCCAGAATCGTCCGCCTTTGCCTGCTCATAGAGCATTTGTTCATGTGCAGGCCGCCGAGCCAGTGAGCAGCAAACTTGCCGCCATACGTACTCGCTTGCGCGAGCAGGGCGCCCAGGCGTGTTTGCTCACTGCACTCGACGAGGTGGCCTGGACTTTCAACTTACGTGGAGCCGACATCGACTACAACCCCGTGTTTTTGGCCTACGGCTATATCGATGAGGGCAGCGCGGTACTGTTTGTGGTGCCTGAGAAGTTGGGCGAGGTCGAGCGGCAGCATCTTGCTGCCAATGGGGTTGAGCAGCGCCACTATGCCGATTTTATGGCCGCTGTGCCCGATTTGCTGGGGTGTCGCACTTTGGCGGTCAATCTGTCGGCAATCAACCATTACATCTACAGTCATTTGCAACAGGCAGGAGTAAAAATCGTAGAGTGTAGCCCCAGCGCGGTGGCTAGCCTGAAGGCTCACAAGAGCGTCGCTGAACTCGAGGGCATACGCACCGCCATGCTGCACGATGGTGCGGCCATGGCCGAGTTTCTGTGTTGGCTTGAGAGTAATGTAGGGCGAATCCCTATGGACGAACTTTCGTTGGCGCAGCGTTTGCTCCAATGTCGTCAGAAGCAGCAAGGTTTTGTGGGAGAGAGTTTTGCATCTATTGTTGCCTATGGTGAACATGGTGCTATTGTGCACTATAGTGCCACGCCCTTAACCGCTGTTAGTATAGAGCCAGCTGGCTTTTTGCTGATTGATTCGGGTGGGCACTATTTTACTGGCACCACCGACATCACCCGCACCTTGCATCTTGGTCAGCCTACCGACGAGGAGAAGCAGCGCTACACCTTGGTGCTCAAGGGCATGATTGCTCTATCCATGACGCAGTTCCCACAGGGTACGCACGGTGGCCATCTCGATGCATTTGCCCGTCAGCCGTTGTGGGCGGCTGGACTCAACTATGGCCATGGCACCGGTCATGGCGTGGGGTGCTTTCTTAACGTGCACGAGGGGCCGCAGCAGGTGCGTCCGCAATCGCAAACCCCCATAGATGTTGGGATGGTAATATCCAATGAGCCAGGTGTTTATGTTGCTGGCTGCTATGGCATTCGCATCGAGAATCTGATGGTTTGCTGCCAGGCGCAGGTCAATGTGTTTGGGAGTTTCCTCTGTTTTGAGACGCTCACGCTTTGTCCCATCAGTACTAAACCCATAGCCCGCGAATTGCTTACGCCTATCGAACGCGAGTGGCTCAACGCCTATCATGCCACCGTGCGTCAGCGTCTATCGCCGCTGGTGGATACCGAGGTGGCGCGATGGCTCGAACGTAGCACTGCACCTATATAAGTTGGTGTGAGTGTATTCAAAAAGTAGTTCGAATGGCTACTGTTGTTGCGCTGTATGCCTATTTACTCAAATCCCAGTTCGGCAATCATTTGGTCGATTTGGCTTTCGAGCAGGGCGGTTTCGGCATCGATGTTGGCCGCAGTGATGGGCGTTTGCGAGCGTAGGCTAAAGTAGAGTTTGATTTTTGGCTCGGTTCCCGATGGACGTATTGATACCTTGCTGCCGTTGTCCGTAACTATTTGTAGCACATCCGATTTTGGCAGCGGGGTGGGTTGCAGATAGTCCACTACACGCACCACAGTGCTTCCAGCCAGCTGTGTGGGAGGATTGCTGCGCAGGCGCGACATCAGAGCGGCAATTTGCGCAGCCCCATCTATTCCTTTCTTGGTGAGCGACACCAGCCGCTCGCGGTAGAGCCCAAATTGGGTGTAAATTTCTAGCAGTACGTCGTAGAGGCTCATGTTGCGTTCCTTGGCCCAGGCGGCGGCCTCGGTAAACATGCAGCAGGCAATCACTGCGTCTTTGTCGCGCACAAAATCGCCAACCAAATAGCCGTAGCTCTCCTCGCCACCAGCCACAAACTGCCGCGTCCCCTCGTTGGCTGCAATGCGTTCGGCAATGTATTTGAAACCGGTTAACACCTCCATGCACTCCACGTCAAAGTGGCGGGCTATGTCGGCCAGCAGGTCGGAGGTTACAATGGTTTTTACGCAGAAATTGCTGTTGTTTAGCTGTTTGTTGCTGTGCCGTTGGCTCAGCACGTAGTAGAGCAGTATTGAGGCGGCCTGATTGCCGTTGAGCAGCATCAGTTCGCCTTGGGCATTGCGTATGCCCACACCCACGCGGTCGGCATCGGGGTCGGTGCCCAGCACCAGGTCGGCGTTGAGTTGGCGCGCCTGCTCCATGGCCATAGCCATGGCCGAAGGTTCTTCGGGGTTAGGCGATGCAACGGTGGGAAAGTTGCCATTGGGCTGGCTCTGCTCGTGCACCACATGCACGTTGGCAAAGCCCCATTTGTGTAGAGCCTGTGGCACAATGTGGCAGCCTGTGCCGTGTATGGGTGTATAAACAACACATAAATCTTTGTGTTTTAGGTTTATATGTGGTTGTAATGATAGCGTGCTGAGTGTGTTCAGGTACACGGCGTCCATTTCGGTTCCGATGGGGTGGATGAGCTCTGGCCGAGCGTTGAAGTTGATGCTGGCCGCGCTGCTGATGCTTTGCACCTCGGCTATGATGTTGCGGTCGTGCGGGGCTACAATCTGGCCACCGTCCTGCCAATACACCTTGTAGCCGTTGTATTCTTTGGGATTATGCGATGCTGTAATCACCACGCCGCAGTGGCAGCGTAGGGTGCGCACGGCGAAGCTCAGTTCGGGTGTAGGGCGTAGTGTATCGAATAGATATACATGTATGCCGTTGGCGCTGAATATTTTGGCAGCGGTTTCGGCGAATAGGCGGCTGTTGTTGCGCGAGTCGTGTGCAATGGCCACGCGATGTTCGGCGGCGTGTGGGAATTGCATCAGCACGTAGTTGCATAGCCCTTGGGTGGCCATTCCCACGGTGTAGATATTCATGCGGTTGGAGCCAACGCCCATTATGCCGCGCAGTCCGCCTGTGCCAAACTCCAGCGTTTTGTGAAATGCCTCGGCCAATTCGTGCTCGTCGGAGTCAATCATAAACTGCACGGCATGGCGGGTTTCTATGTCGTATTCAGTTGATAACCACTGCTTTGCGCGTTCTAAAATATCGGGAGCAATCATGTTAGTTTGTGGTGTAAGTATAAATAACTAAAAATTAGCCTTTTAACCTATTTAGGCAATGCTCAAGGCTGGTGGTCCAGTGG
>JAFWUG010000167.1 GCA_017524185.1 Bacteroidales bacterium | reverse complement strand
CCGTTCTGCATACGCTATCCACGCGGACGCGGCGTGATGCCCAATTGGCGCGTACCGTTGAGCGAAATAGCTGTGGGACAGGCACAAACCTTGCGCACAGGCCGCGATGTGGCCATTCTGAGCATTGGCCATGTGGGCAACATGGCCATGGAAGCCGCGCAGCATTTAGCCGCCGATGGCGTTGAGACCATGGTGGTGGATATGCGATTTGTGAAACCGCTCGATGAGGTGCTGCTAACCGAGGTGGCCGAACGCTTTCAGCGCATAATCACAGTGGAAGACGGCTGCCTACAGGGCGGTTTCGGCAGCGCAGTGCTGGAGTGGATGGCCGACAACGGCTATAGTCCCAAAATAGTACGTTTGGGCATACCCGACCATTTTGTGGAGCATGGGCCACAGGCACAGCTCTATGCCGATTGTGGCTATAGTGCCGAGCATATTTATCGTGCAACGCTTAATATGGTGCGCCCTTCAGTCAAGCTATAAATCTACATAAAACCAAATAAATCAATGGCTCAAAAACCCAGCATACCCAAGGGAACCCGCGATTTTAGCCCCGAACAGATGCGGCGGCGAAACCACATATTTAGCACCATCCGTGGCGTGTTCAACCGCTATGGCTATCAGCCCATCGAAACGCCCGCCATGGAGAACCTGTCCACGCTTTTGGGCAAGTATGGCGACGAGGGCGACCGACTGCTGTTCAAGGTGCTGAATTCTGGCGAGTTCACCAGCAGCCTTAGCCCCGAACTGCTACAGCCCGGCATGGTCAATCGCGCCGCACTGGCCATCAGCGAGAAGGGATTGCGCTACGACCTCACCGTGCCTTTTGCGCGATTTGTGGTGCAGAATCAGGCGGGCATACATTTCCCGTTCAAGCGCTATCAGATTCAGCCAGTTTGGCGTGCCGACCGCCCGCAAAAAGGCCGCTATCGCGAGTTCTATCAATGCGATGCCGACGTGATTGGCTCAAAATCGATGTTCAACGAGCTGGAACTGGTACTAATGGTTGACGAGGTGTTCCAG
Organism: Bacteroidales bacterium; assembly: GCA_017524185.1. GTDB lineage: Bacteria > Bacteroidota > Bacteroidia > Bacteroidales > Tenuifilaceae > RGIG6076. The sequence goes on along the minus strand of JAFWUG010000167.1, from coordinate 2,685 downwards.
CAACTCAACATCCGCACGGCAATCAAGATAAACAACCGCAAAGTGCTATACGGCATAGCCGAACATATTGGCCACCCCGATAGGCTTATCGACATCACAGTGGCCATTGATAAACTCGAAAAGATTGGTGCTGAGGCTGTTATGGCCGAGTTGCAGAGCAAGGGCATCGATGCCGAGGCCTGCGCCAAGTTGCTGCCAATAATTGGTTTGCGGGGCAGTGCCAGCGAGCAGCTCGATGTGCTGCGCCCGTTGCTCGAGCAGTCGGAGGTGGGCAAGCTTGGTATGGCCGAACTCGACGAACTATTTGGCTTGATTGCTCAAGCGCATAAGGCCAAGCCGTTGCACGCCACAGTGGAGCTCGACCTTTCGTTGGCGCGTGGATTGAACTACTATACTGGGGCCATATTTGAGGTGAAAGCACTTGATGCTCAGATAGGTAGCATCTGTGGCGGTGGTCGCTACGACGACCTCACGGGCATATTTGGCCTAAAGGGTGTAAGCGGCGTGGGCATATCGTTCGGTGCCGACCGCATCTACGATGTGATGCAGCAGCTCGACCTATTTGGCCAAACCGACGAGTGGAACGCCATTATGGTGGCTAATTTTGGCGAAGCCGAAACACTCTACAGCATGTCGCTGCTGCGGCAATGCGATTTGCAGCAAACGCCCGTGCTTGTTTATCCCGACACGGCCAAGCTCAAAAAGCAGCTCGACTATGCCAATGCCCTGCGCATCCCATACGTGCTTATGGCTGGCGATGCCGAGATGGCGCAGCAGCAAATCACCCTCAAGGATATGACCACAGGGCAACAAACCACCATTGCGGCCAGTGAGTTGGCCGCTGCCCTTAACGCAATAATTGAACAAAAACAAGCATAATCATGACCAAAACGCACACAATTTCGCCCAAACCGCTAACCTGGGCATTGATGTCGGATCTAATCGACGGTGGCTACACGTTGTCGCTCTCCGACGAATCGCGCAGCCTGATTCAGAAATGCCGCGACTATTTGGACAAAAAAATGGAACGCACCGATAAGCCTGTTTATGGTATAACCACGGGCTTTGGCTCGCTATGCAATCGCACCATATCGGCCTCGGAGCTCACCCAGTTGCAGAACAACCTGGTGATGTCGCACGCGTGCAGCCAGGGCACCGAGGTGGCACCAGAGATTGTGCGGCTGATGCTTTTCCTCAAGGCACACGCGCTGTCGCTCGGCCATTCGGGCGTGCAGGTGCAAACCGTGGAGCGCATCATCGATATGTACAACCATAACGTGCTGCCCGTGGTGTATGACCGTGGCTCGCTGGGCGCATCGGGCGATTTAGCCCCACTGGCCAACCTGTTCCTTCCCCTGATTGGCATGGGCGAGGTACGCCACAACGGCCAGCTGCGCCCCGCCGCCGAGGTGATGACCGAAATGGGCTGGCAGCCCATAACGCTGAAATCGAAGGAAGGATTGGCTCTGCTCAACGGCACGCAGTTCATGAGCTCGCATGGCGTTTACGCCATGGTAAAAGCCCTGCGCCTTGCTCCGCTGGCCGACCTGATTGGTTGCGTGTCGCTCGAGGCATTCGATGGTCGCATCGACCCTTTCCACCCCAACATCCACACCGTACGCCCGCACCAAGGACAGCAAGATGTGGCGGCACATATTCGCGAGTTGCTACAGGGCAGCGAGCTAATTGCGCGTCCCAAGAAACATGTGCAGGACCCCTACTCGTTCCGCTGCATGCCGCAGGTTCACGGAGCAAGCCGCGATGCCATAAACTATGTGGCCTCGGTGCTACTCACCGAGATTAACTCCGTTACCGACAACCCCACCGTGTTCCCCGACGACGATATGGTTATTTCGGGTGGCAACTTCCATGGTCAGCCCTTGGCATTGGTTTACGACTTTTTGGCCATCGCTTTGGCCGAATTGGGCAACATCTCGGAGCGTCGTACAGCGCAGCTAATTCTCGGCCTGCGCGAACTGCCTGAATTCTTGGTGGCCAACCCTGGGCTCAATTCGGGCTTCATGATTCCGCAGTATGCCGCAGCCGCCATGGTGAGCCAGAACAAGCAGCTTTGTACCCCCGCCTCGGTGGATAGCATCGTGTCGTCGAACGGGCAGGAGGATCATGTGAGCATGGGCGGAAACGCTGCCACCAAGTTGCTGCGCGTGGTGGATAACTTAGAGCGCATCTTGGCCATAGAGCTGATTGATGCCGCGCAGGCGCTGGAGTTCCGACGCCCCGCAAAATCGTCGCCCAAGGTGGAGGCGTTTGTGGCAGGTTTGCGCAAGCAAGTGCCGTTCATCACCGAGGATAAGGTGATGTACACCGAGATTGACAAAACGCTGCAATATATCCGCCAGGTGCGGCTATAAAGCAATCGGCTTGTATAACCGATGGAGTGGGCGAGTCGTGGCGATTCGCCCATTTCTGTGTGATAGGCACCAATTGATTGGCAAATAAGGACTTTATAAATTATTGCGTATCTTTGCGTAAATATAGAAGCATGGAAAAGTTTTTCAATACGGCAGGGCCACAGAAGATAGAGCTGAACTACACCATCGACCCGCTGAGCCGTTTCGATTTGGAGGATGTGCTGCTGATGATTCGCCAGCAGCGCTACTTCGTGATGCACGCCCCACGCCAAACGGGCAAAACCTCTTGCATGCTCGCGCTTCGCGACTATCT
>JAFWUG010000166.1 GCA_017524185.1 Bacteroidales bacterium | reverse complement strand
GTAGGGTGCAGTTACGGCGTTAGGATGCCCCTTGTCCACACGCTCTGATGCGCCTGTTTTAGGCTGATGTGGGCGGTGATTATTGTGTAAATATTTAATACACAGATGTTTGTCTGTACGATAAGTGCAATTTAACATTCGCCCTACACCGCCAGCAGCGCGAACACCGTGTTGCGCTTGTTGATGCTGGGCGCGTTTTGTTTGCGCCACTGTGCGGCACTTAGCGTGCGCACAAAGCCGTCGGGCAGCGTGAGGTCGCAGCCTATTGTTATTAGCGTACTATCGGCACATTGGCGCACTAGGTCGTCGAACAGCTTGGCGTTGCGGTAGGGAGCCTCTATGAACAGCTGTGTTTGCTGCTCGCTGCGCGAGCGCTGTTCCAACTGGCGTATGGCGCGTTTGCGCTCATCGGGCTTGGCGGGGAGATAGCCCGCAAAGGCGAAGCGCTGGCCATTGAGGCCGCTGGCCATCAGCGTGAGCATCAGCGAGCTGGGACCCACCAGCGGCATCACGGCTATACCGTGTCGGTGGGCGGCGGCCACCAGCAGCGCTCCAGGGTCGGCCACGGCGGGCAGTCCCGCCTCCGACATCAGCCCCACGTTGTGTCCATCGAGCAGCGGGCGCAGCAGCCCTTCCACCTCGGTGGGCGGCGTGTGCTCGTTGAGTTCGGCCAGCTGCAGCTCGGCAATGGGGCGAGGATGCCCTATGGCCGACAGGTAGCGGCGGGCCGTGCGCAGCTCCTCCACCACAAAGTGCTCGATGCTCCGCGTGGTGCTTAGCACCTCGGCGGGCAGCACGGCCTCGGGGCTAGGGCCGCCTATGGGCGTGGGCAGTAGGTAGAGCGTTCCGGGCATGGGGGCGAAGCTTTATAGAGCGCAAAGATAGCGTTTTTCGCTGAGCGTGATGTTCATTTTGCTATACTTTACTAATTTTGTCGTCTATGGAGATGCGGCTGATATTTTTGGGCACAGGTTCGTCGCAGGGCATACCGGTGGTGGCCTGTGGCTGCGACACCTGCCGCTCGACCGACCCTCGCGATGCGCGTTTGCGCACCTCGGCGCTGGTTGAGGTGGGCGATGCGCGTTTGGTCATCGATGTGGGTCCCGATTTCCGCCAGCAGATGCTGCGGGCGCAGGTGCGTAGCCTCGATGGCATACTGCTCACCCACGAGCATCGCGACCACGTTGCGGGGCTCGACGATGTGCGGGCGTTCAACTGGGTGCAGCGCTGCCCCGTGGATGTGTGGGCTTCGCCCCGCACGGCCGAGGCTGTGCGACGCGATTTTGCCTATGCCTTTGCGCCCGACGGTCAAAAGTACCCAGGTGCCCCCGAGGTGCGTCTCCACGAGGTGCACAACTACGCCCCTTTCGATGTGGCGGGCGTTGCTGTGCAGCCCCTACGCGTGATGCATGGCTCCATGCCCATCATGGGCTTCCGCATTGGGGCGTTGGCCTACATCACCGACATCAGCCACATCGACCCCAGCGAGATTGAGCGTTTGCGGGGCATTGATGTGCTGGTGCTCAGCGCGGTACGCTTGGTTCCCCATCCCGCGCACCTGAGCCTGCAGCAGGCCATCGACCTGTTTGCGCAGATTGCCCCGCAGCGGGGCTACATCACGCACATTGGCCATCAGCTGCCGCCCCACGCCGAGGTGCAAGGCCTGCTCCCCAGCGGCGTGGATCTAGCCTACGACGGGCTTTGCGTTGAGCTGTAGTTAGATGTGCCCCCAATTTTTTGGCAGTTATTGTTATTGACAAAATAATCTCTACCTTTGTGGCGTAAATTCTGACCATGATGCTGCACCAAACCGAAATGGAATCGCGTTTAGTGTCCTACTTTAGGGCATGTGCAGAATTTACCCCATACTTTAAAATAAAGTTAAAATATATTTTACAATATTACAACCCAGCGCATAGCGCGTTTGGGTCATTGTTGTTTGTGCCTGCCGCAAATAGAGGTATGGGCACGGCTACGTTAGCATACGGAGTGGACGAAAAGCTGTGCCGTCAAGAAATGAGTAGCATTAGTTAGAAGTGTAATATGAGGACGAAAAGAAATGGCATAATTTTTGCGAATGAAACTGAAAAAAGTTATAGTATGGAACTAATATATCCAATAATTGTAGGTAAATAGACCTTCCAAATCTTAAAACAAACGATATGGATTACACAGAACAAATAGGCAACTACATAATAACCTCAGAGCCTAAGGTACTAAGTGAAAATATCTGTTTCTATACGAATTGTGAAAATTCAGAAGGTGAATACTTCGATATTCTAACAATAAAAGAAACTGATAACAATTCACGTAAACTAAAACGTCTAATTGACAACGAGATAAAACCTCTTGTAAATCAAGATATTGTTGGTTTTGTAAAAACAATCGAAACTGGTTTCGACGATGCAACACATTCGTATTACATCGTTTACGAGCATTTTGCCGACAATACGTATGAAACACTACAAAATATTGACATAGCTTCTGTTACCAATATTACCAAAGGATTGAACTACTTCAAAACCAATAACAACACCCAAAAATTCGTCATTTCCCCACAATATGTCAAAGTGGATAACACTGGTGATGCAAAACTGATGTTTGCCAACTTGTACGATATATTCGCGGATGAAAATCTTTTGGACGAGGAATATCTTTCTCCAAATGCAAAAAAATATTTGTCTGACAGAACATCTGCCAAACCGACACATCAAGACGACATATACGCATTGGTGAAAACATTCGAATCTTTCATCCGT
>JAFWUG010000165.1 GCA_017524185.1 Bacteroidales bacterium | reverse complement strand
CTTGTCCTCGGTGATAAAGGTACGCAACTTTACGTCCTTAACGGCCACCTTTTCGGCACGCAGACGTGTGTTTATTATATCGTCTAAATCTTTCTCAGTCAGCGACTTGCCTTTTGCCAAGATGCGGCTTTTCTTGTCGAGTTTAACGTAGTCCTCCATGCCCTTAACCATGCCGAAGAACGCGCTCTCAGCGGTGTTGGGGATATAGGAGAACACGGCGTTGGCGTAGTTGCCGTTGATGGCCTTTAGGATGGCTGGGGTGAGCAGTTCGCCCAATTTCTTGCGCTCGCGATAGATGTCGGCATCGGTACCGCGCGAGAAGTAGATGCGCTCAAACGAGCATGAGCGTTGCGTTTGCGGTATGCGTATCTCCTCGTGGCTAACATCGCCGTTGCGCTTCATAATCAGCGCATAGCCCGGTTTGATGGGCTGCACGGCATCATAACTGACGTTCATAACCGTCTGTATAACAGGTCGCTCCGAGGCTACAACCACAATCTCGTCGTCCTTATAATAGTAGGCAGGACGTATGCCCCATGGGTCGCGCACCACAAAGGCATCGCCGTGGCCAACCAAACCAGCCATGGCGTAGCCGCCGTCGAAATCTTTGGTGGCAGCCTGTAGCACCTTGCTGAGGTTCAGATTTTCGGCTATCAACTTGCTAATCTCGATGTTAGGATGACCCTCGTTCTTGTACTGGCGGAACAGCTGCTGATTCTCCTCGTCCAAAAAGTGGCCAATTTTCTCCAGCACTGTAACGGTGTCGGAGTAGTCGCGCGGATGCTGACCGAGGTCTATCAACTTCTGGAACAACTCGTTAACGTTGGTCATATTGAAGTTGCCCGCCAGCACCAATGTGCGCGATTTCCAGTTGTTGGCGCGCATCACGGGGTGCACGTACTCAATGGCGTTGTTGCCAAAAGTGCCGTAGCGTAGGTGTCCGAGGAACAATTCGCCTGCAAAGGGCAGGTTCTCCTTGGCCCAGGTGGGGTCGTTAAGCAGGTCGGGGCGGTTGACGTAGGGAGCCATGCCACGGTTCACCGTGTCGAACACGTCGCGGATGGGCGTTGAGGTGTTGGACCGCTCGCGGTCGATGTATTTGCGGCCAGGCTGCAAATCGAACTTGATCGATGCCATGCCCGCGCCGTCCTGCCCGCGATTGTGCTGCTTCTCCATGAGCAGGTAGAGCTTATGCAGGCCGTAGCGCCAAGTGCCGTATTTAATTTGGTAATACTCAAGCGGTTTGAGCAGACGGATTAGCGCAATGCCGCATTCGTGTTTCAGTTGTTCGCTCATGGGTATGGGGGCTTTAGGGGGAAATTAGTCGAGGTCGGGGAAGTTTATCCAGTCGGTAACCAAAAAGGCTTTGGGGAAATCGGACAGCACCTGCTGGTAGAATTTTTGGGCGCTCTCGCGGCTGCGGAAATCGCCCACCGACACCTTCCAGTAGGGGTTGTCGTACTCCTGATAGAAGCGCATTCCTGGGTATAGCTCAGCGAATTTGTCCATCACCTGGGTGGAGCGTTCGCGGGCGTTTTGGCCAGTTTCGGAGAATATGCGTATCCTAAAACCCGACAAACCAGGCTTTTGCGTATTCTGATAGAGCCTATCGTTGAGCAATTGGCTAACGTGCTGGCTCTGATTTATCACCACCGTACCCTGTCCGTTTACACGGTTTTGCAGCTGCTGTACTATGCTCTGCGATTGAGCTTTTGCGCCCAAGGCAAGCAGCATGGTAGTGGCTATTGCAAGTAGAGTGGCTGTTAGTTTTGTTCTGTTCATGGCT
>JAFWUG010000164.1 GCA_017524185.1 Bacteroidales bacterium | reverse complement strand
TATCTGCTTTACCCTCAGCCTTCTTTGCGCCGAAGGTGTAAACGCGTTTTGTGTTAGACATATCTATTTATCGATTAGTAAATAACTGCATATAAATAATTTAGCACCTTTGCCAGCGAGGTTTTGTTCTGCTATTTTCGCATCGAACTGCATCCTACAAACGGCACTATTAGGGCAATGGAAAGCAAAGCACGAAGCGCAAGGGCAATATAGCAATTGCGGCACAAATATAGCGTTTTTCTGCAAGAAATCAGCACACCTACGCCCTGAAATTAGGGCGTAACTCGTATAATTCCGTCCCAACCCCTACCCTACACAATACATGGATTGCTAAAAAGGCAAAACACAAACAAATTTAGCAATAGCCACACGTAAAGAATCATCATAAAAAATGAAGCGGCCTCCGTTTGCTGGATGCCGCTTCATTTTGATGTAGTTCGCTTGCTTGGCTCTAGTGCCTATCAACCTGCCTTGCAGCATAGCTGATTTTCAGTGCACTAGCCTTTCTCAGTTCCTGCTTAATATCGGTAACGATACGCATGCGTGTTTCCTCATCGATTTTGAGCGAGGTGGTGAGCAGCGGTCGGTCGCTCTCGTTCATCGCATCGCGCTCCGAGGAGATGAAGTCACGAATATCAACAAGCGTTTTGAAGCTGTCGTTGAGCTGTATGCGGGGCTCAGTACCGAACAAGCGCTGATGCTCGCGGGTTGGTGGACCTACATAGATGTAGGAAACCAGCGATTTCTTCTTCAGTTTAGCAACCTCCGATGCTTCGGGGAGCTTTGTCGATACCATCATGGTGGTGTCGCGCATCGATGTGCTAACCATGAAGAAGAACAGCAGCATGAACACAATATCGGGCAGCGAAGCCGTTGATATTGCAGGCATCGCGTTTTTGTCCTTTCTTGAGAATTTTGCCATGGCTATTGTCCTCCGACATTTTTAGGTTCGGCCTCCGATATACGCTGAGGTATGGCCTTGTCCACAGCCTCTTGCTCCTCGGGGGTGAGCTTGCTATAGAGCTTGCCGAAAGCGGTTTTGGCCAAATCCTCGCGCAGCTCGTTGTAGGCTGCCACCAACTCGTTTTGCACAAGCATGTACATGCGGTAGGTGGTACCATTGTCGTTCTGCAGCGATATTACGCCTTCGCTCACTTTACGACGGCCAATAAGTGGAATATCAACCTCTTTGAGTTCGGGCAGATGCTCATCCTCGTTGGGGTTCATGATGAACTCCTTGGCCTTATCCTTGAGCATATACACCTCCATTGGCTCGCCAGCCACTAGAAGCCTATCGCTCTTGTTGATTTTCACGGCAAGCATATTGCGCTTCTTCACCTCGATGTCCTCCTGCTTGGTGTTTTGCTCAGGCATGGGGGGCAGCATCCTGTTCAGGCCAGTATCCACGTTCATGGTGGTGGTTACCAGGAAGAAAATCAGGAGCAGGAAAGCGATGTCGGCCAATGAACTACCGTTGATTTCTGGTGTTTTCCTTGCCATTGTTCAGTTAGTTCTTTAGGGGATGCCGAAGCGTCCCGTTTACTTGGTGAAGAATCCTTTCACGGTGGAGAATACAACCGCCAATAGGGCTACTCCAAAGAGTACATAAGTAGTGTACAGTCCCATATCCGAAAGGCTCAGCACCGTAGGGTTTGAGAAATCGGGGTTGGGGGTGCTCGAAGTACCCTGAATTGGGGTGGTGTCGGCCACGGAGTAGGCGACGAAAGCCACAATGACCATTGCTGCTACTATTCCCAGCACCTTGATGGCTCCTTTGGGGTTCTTAACCACGCTAATTAGCGGGAAGAGGACGGCAAAGAAGCAGGCCAAGGCGAACAGGAAGTAGGCCCAGTACATCAGGATTTCGGCGCGGGGGGCACGCTCCAATAGCGGTAGGCTATCGTCGTTCAGCAGGGGATCTGTGAATACGAAGATGAGCAGTATTGCAGAGATGCCCAGCAGCGCCCACGAAAATCCCTTTACCAGGTTGGCTACTAGTTTATTAGACATCTCGACTTATTTTTTAAGGTTATACTTCACCAATATGTCCATCAGACTAATGGAGGCATCCTCCATGTCGTTCGAGATTTTGTCAATCTTAGACAGAATGTAGTTGTAGAAGAACTGTAGGATGATGGCCACGACTAGACCGAACACGGTGGTGATAAGAGCCACCTTGATACCGCCTGCTACGAGGGTTGGCGAGATGTCGCCAGCAGCCTCGATTGAGTCGAATGCACCAATCATACCGATTACAGTACCCATAAATCCGAACATAGGAGCAACGCCGATGAACAGGCCAATCCACGACAGACCGCTCTCGAGCTTGCCAACCTGTACAGAGCCGTAGGATACCACTGCTTTCTCAGCAGCATCAACGCCCTCGTCGATGCGGTCGAGACCCTGGAAAAAGATGCTGGCCACAGGACCACGGGTGTCGGCGCATACCTTTTTAGCAGCCTCTACGCCGCCGCTCTGCAGGGCATTCTCTACGTTGGTCAGCAGTTTCTTGGTGTTAACCGAAGCAAGGCTGAGGTAGATGATACGCTCAATGGCAACGGCCAAACCAAGGATAAGGCAGAGCAACACAGTGGCCATAAAGCCAGGACCACCTTCGATGAATTTGGTTTTGAGTTGATGATGGAGCGACTGCTCAGCAACCTCATTTGACTCTTCCTCGGCAATAGCGGGGGTTTCAACGGCAGCGGTGGTCGAGTCTTGCTCTAGCGCGGTTGCTACTGGAGCGTTTTCGGCCTCCTGGGCCATCATTGGGGTTGCGCCTAGGCTAATGAGGCCCATCAGGGCAACCGCTGTGAACAATTTTCTCATGTTTCGTTTCACGTTAAGTTATTACTAGAGTTTGTGTTGTTTGTTGGCGGAGAAAGTGGGATTCGAACCCACGAACCGCTTTTGGCGGTTACGCACTTTCCAGGCGCGCGCCTTCGACCACTCGGCCATCTCTCCTTTTGTAGGGCCACCTAACCATCGCGGCGGGGCCATTTTGGACAGCGCAAATTTATAGCATAAAAATCAATCTTGCAAAGTTTGGGGGGTACTAATTTCACCATTTAACGATTTTGTAAGCCGCGAAATCAACTCAACTCTCTCAATATCAGCTCCTAACAAAAACATCAATTTAGTAACGGCTGCTTCAAGTGTGATGTCGGCTCCGCTCACCACACCGATTTTTTTCAGGTTCAAACCTGTATCGTATTTGTCCATATCCACGCTACCGGCCTGACACTGTGTTACATTAAGCACTATAAGCCCCTTAGCAATGGCTTGGGCCAGCATATCAACAAACCACTTTTGGCTCAACGAGTTGCCCGACCCATAGGTGAGCAGCACCAGGGCGCGCAACCCCTGCGTGGATAGCACGGCCTGCACATATTGCGGGCTGATGCCCGGATATAGCACCAGAACGCCTATTGAGGGGTCGAGGTGAGTGTGAATATTTAGTGGTTGTTGAGGCAGCGGGCGTTGTATATGGGCGTGGTTGTACTTGATGCTGATGCCTGCCTCGGCCAGCGGCGGATAGTTGTAGGAGCGGAAGGCGTTGAAATGCTCGGCGTTGTGCTTGGTGGTGCGATTGCCACGGTAGAGCCGGTTTTGGAAGAATATGGACACCTCGGGCACCATGGGCTGTCGATTACTACGAGCAGCAGCCACCTCCACGGCACTGATTAGGTTCTCCTTGCCATCGGTGCGGATCATGCCTATGGGGAGCTGCGAGCCGGTGAGTACAACGGGCTTGGCCAGCCCATCGAGCATGAAGCTGAGCGCCGAGGCGGTGTACGACATGGTGTCGGTGCCATGCAGCACCACAAAGCCGTCGTGCTGGTGATATCGGTCGGCTATGAGAGTGGCCAGCTTCACCCAAAAATCGGGCATGATGTCCGACGAATCGACCAACGGGTCGAACGAGCAGGTGCTAAGGTTGTAGCCAAGTTTCTGTAATTCTGGCACTTCGGCTTCTATCTGCTCGAAATTGAACGGAGAGAGTGCTCCCGTTTTAGGGTTCTGCTTCATTCCGATAGTGCCACCGGTGTAGATTATCAGTATTGATGGGGGCGTATGCATGGCCTATGCTTGTTGCTCTGGTAGGGTTAGGTTGAATAGCCGAATGGCATTGCTGGATGTAATTCCATATAAATCAGTAACTTCCATTTTTAGCAGTTGGGCAATGTGCGTTGCGGTGTGTACTATGTGCGCTGGCTCGTTGCGTTTTCCGCGTTTGGGAATGGGTGCAAGGTAGGGACAATCGGTTTCGAGCAGCAGATGCGCTGGGTCGATATGCGGGGCAAGCTGGTCGAAACCGCCATTTTTGTAGGTGGCCACGCCGCCAATACCCACCATGAACGTGCCGTAGTCGGCGATGTGCCGATAGTGATTGGATGTTCCGCTGAAACAGTGAAATACGCCCGAAAGTTCGGATGTGTGCTCGGCATCGACAATGGCCAGCACGGTGTCGAACGCGGCTGTGCTGTTGGCCCTATCGCGAACATGAATCGATACGGGGAGGTGCATCCGCTTTGCCCAGCGCAGTTGATGCCGAAAGGCCTGCTCCTGCTGCTCGCGCATGGAGGTGTCCCAATATAGGTCGATGCCAATCTCGCCTATCCCGTAGAACCGATGTTGCCCCATGATGCGCTCCAGCTCGCTGAGGTCGCTTTCAAACCGTTCTCGCACCGAGGTCGGGTGTAGCCCAATCATGGGCAGGCAGCAGGCATATTGGTCGGCAGTTCGGAGCAATGCTGGCACGGTGTCCAAATCTACATTGGGCAGGAGCTGTAGGCCAACCCCAGCAGATAGCGCACGTTCTATCACCTCGGTGCGATCGGGGTCGAACGCCGTGTCGAAGATGTGCGAGTGGGTATCGATTATGAGCAGATTCAAGGCCATGCGGTTTTATTGCGGCACAGCCGACGAATCGGCAGCCAAGGTATCGGGCGATGCTATGCGATTGAAATGCAGCGTGCTGTCGAGCAGAGCGGCCACGCTATCGCGAAAATGCAGGAACTGCTCCATACGACTGGGATGTATGGGTTCCACGGGGGGCGATTCCACGCGCAGCGGGTCGATGGGCTTGCCGTTCATCCAGAAACGGAAATCGAGATGGGGACCTGTGGCGTAGCCCGTGGCTCCCACGTATCCAATCACCTCGCCCTGACGCACGCGCTTGCCCTTGGCTATGCCCGCTCCAAAACGCGAGAAATGGTTGTAGCCCGTGGTGTAAACGCTATTGTGCCTGATTTTCACATAGTTGCCAGCAGCTTTATTATAGCCCTTTTCCACAACCACGCCATCGCCAATGGCCACCACGGGCGTACCCGCAGGGGCGGCGTAATCGACCCCCGTGTGCGGGCGATGTACTTTCAGTATGGGATGCAAACGGCTATTGGTGTAGCGGCTCGAAATGCGCGAGAACCGCAGCGGAGCTTTCAGGAATGATTTGCGGAGCGACTGACCATGCTCGTCCCAGTAGTTTGGCACAGAATCCTGCTCGAATCGGAAGGCCATAAAACGTTCGCCCCGATGCACGAACCAGGCCGCGTAGATGCTACCAATACCAATGCGGGTGGTGTCGGCATAAAGTTCATCGTAGAGCACACGGAATGCATCGCCTTTCTGAATGCCGAAGAAATCGACCGTCCAAGCAAACACATCGGACATATCAAGCGCCAACACAAGGGGTAGGCCTGCATCGCTGATGGTTTGCCATAGCGATGAGCCAATCTCGGCCTGTGCCACACGTCGCACGGCTTTTACCTCACAGTTGTAAGGGAATACGCGCAGAGAGTCGCGCACATCGAACACATAGTAGCCAATGGGCGAATGCTGATATATGAAGTAGGCCAACCGACGAGTGCTATCAGGCTGAGTATAAGTTATATATCGATTCCCAGCCCGTATATTCTTCACCGTGAATCCGTTCACGTTCATCTGCGCCAATGCAGCATGAGCCTTAGCCTCAATGCCATACGACATCAGCAGTCCGCCCAACGTTTGTCCGCTGCCAATTACACCCTGCTCCATGCAAAACGAATCGACCATAATCTCGCCAAACTCAATGCGCGGCTCAGGAGCCAGCGTAACAGGCACAAGCGTAGGCGCAGGTTGCCGACGCATAACCGTAACAACAACAACCACAGCAGTTAGAGCCGCCGCAAGTGTAACCACTGTAAGAATCCGCTTGCCCATTGCTACATTGTTTTTGAAGCGCAGCAAAGATAAGTTTTTTAGATGAATTTGGAACAAAAGCCCTACATTTGCATCGACAAAATATCAAACACAGAAGCACAAAATTGATATGAACAGGGACACCAACACGCGTACAGAGCTTTACGAATTGGGCAAATATAAATTGCTGGAACGGCTATCCGATGGCATCGAACTAAGTTCAAACACCATTGTTGGGCACGGCCACGACGCCTCGGCCATGGCAACCAACAGTAAACTCGCGCTTTCGGCATCAGGGCTAATGCTGGAGGGCGTACACTTCAACCTCACCTATTTCCCGCTCAAGCATTTGGGCTACAAAGCGGTGGTGTCGGTGCTATCGCGGCTCTACGCCATGAATGCAACTCCGCACCAAGTGCAAATAAACATGGGTCTATCGCGCCGATTCAGCGTGGAGAACCTCGACGAATTGATGAGTGGAGCGAAGCTGGCAGCCCAACGCGACGGCGTAGATATTGTGGGTATTGAGGCCGTGTCGTCGTACACCGGACTAACGCTCAGCCTCAACGCGCTGGGACTATGCGACCCCGATGCGCTGGTGAGCCGTACAGGCGCACAGGAACACCATCTGCTCTGCCTATCGGGACGGCTCGGCGCGGCCTACCTCGGCCTACAGGTGCTAGAACGCGAACGCATTGCCTTTGAGGCCAATCCACACGCCCAACCGCAACTAACGGGATACGACTACCTGTTGGAACGCGTGCTTAAACCCGAAACGCGGCGCGATGTGACTGACAACCTTCGCCAAGCTAACATCCTCCCCTCGGCCATGACGCTGGTGCACGAGGGGCTGGCCTCGGCGCTGCTGCACATCTGCCAACGCTCAGCGGTGGGCTGCCGCGTGTATGCCGACCGCATCCCCATCGACCCGCAGGCCACATCGCTGGCCGAAGAGATGCACATCGACCCGCTCACCGCAGCCATGAACGGCGGCGAAGACTACGAGCTGCTGTTCACCGTACCAATGGATAAGCACGAAACCGTGGCCGCCCTGCCCGACATATCGGTTATTGGCCACATCACCACTGCCGACACTGGAGCCTATCTCGTTCCGTCCCACGGCGACGACATCCGCATCACCGCGCAGGGATGGAACGCAATAGCGCCGGAGTAGCAGTTTAGTCTGCCACATACCCATAGTGTTAAACGGGGAACGCAAGGTGTATATTTGCTTGTACAACAATTATTTATGCATCAAACAACGTCTATGCTCTATAAAAAGGGAGGGTAGGTGTAAAGCGCATTCCCAAAATAAGGCCATAGGCTGTATATTTGGCCTTAGTTCAAAGCGTTATTACCTCCTTCCCGAAACGACACAACGCAATAAACATAGGTATTTTAGAATATGGAAGCAAATTTTTTCGAAAAAACTTGCACAATTGTTTGGTAGTAACGAAAAAGTTTCACACTTTTGCAGCCATAGGACTAACGATTCTTCTGCGCAAAGCCAGACCAAACACCAAACCAATGGGTATGAAAAAATTTTCGTCAACCGACATTGAGACCATTGTCCCAACAAAAGACACATTCAATCAGTTCCAAGTAATTGTCCCTGCCGATGAATTATCAGAAACGGGACTCGAGCACATCCTTGGCGGTAGCCAAATGCAACTACTTGACTGCGATTGCACGGGGCAAAACTCCAACCAAGGAACAGGCCAATGTGAATGCCCATGGTTCAACGAGAACGTTTCGGATGTTGACCCCCAAAAAGCGAAGCCATCAAACTCCTGTTCTTGCATATTTGCAAACGCAAATGGGGTAGATGCCAAGAAAAACAAAAAAGGGAAAAAATAACTACATAACACTCTAATCATGATTCTTTCTCGCTACGCATTTTTTGTGCGTGAGGGTGAGTTATGTCTTGCCTATTGCTCTAGAACAAATGCGTTAATTAAAATATCCAAAACATTATACGATTTTCTATCAACACAAAAAAAAGAACAACCTATCGACACAGAAATATTCGATGAGGCCATAGTTCAGATGCTCGAAAAGCATAAATTTATTATTCCCGCTGGCGAAGACGATCTTTTTGTAAATGAGTTGCATTTCAAAATGCTGCAAAGCAATTTCGACATGCAGCATCTCGGCCTAACCATCGCACCTACAACACACTGCAACTTCAGCTGCGGCTATTGCTTTGAGCCTAAAAAGCATCAGGCCACAATGACCGATGAACGGGTGGCGCAGCTGATGGAATTTATAAAAAAACATGAGCAATCGAACTCGGTATCTATCACATGGTATGGCGGCGAGCCGCTGCTGGCTTTGCCTATAATTGAAAAGATATTACGACAACTGCCATCCACCAACAAGGAGCTGTCGGGGCATAATATCATTACAAACGGCTACTATTTCGACGATAAGGCAATAGCTCTATTCAAAGAATTTCCGCTCAATAGGATACAAATAACGCTCGACGGCAATCGCGAGCGGCACAATGGCATACGTTTCAATAAAAACGACACATCCAACTCGTTCGACCGAATTGTGAGCAATATGGATAGAATTTTAGAGGAATTACCATCTACTTTTCTTTCTGTCCGCGTGAACGTTGGCACGGTCAATCAGGAGCATTTTGTGGAGGTGGAGCAATTTTTGAAACAACGCTGGGAAAAATATTCAAATTTTGAGGTTTATCCTGGTTTGCTGCGTATCGACAACACAGAGGCAAACAACCTTGGTCCAGAGGCTATTATGGGCAGCAAGGAGACCTCAACGCGCTTTGTGCAGCACCTGTGCGACTGCGGCACCGATATGTACCCGCATCTGAGCATAAAAAGCTGTGCGGCCAACCGCGTTAGCGCGTTTATTATAGGCCCTGATGGCGAAATTTATAAATGCTGGAACGATGTAACCGATGCAAAAAAGATAATTGGCTACATCAACGAAACAAAACTCACAAACAGGCAACAATTCTACGATTGCATGCTCAACACATCGTGGGTGTTCGACGATAAATGTAGGCAATGCGATGTGCTGCCCATCTGCCATGGCGGCTGCATTTGGTATAGATTGCGCAACCTGCGCGAAAATGGCAGGTTCGACGTGTGCGTAATCTATCGCAACCCCGACGCGCTACGCAGCGCATTGCTTGCTCGCTATTATAGTACCATCAACAACTAATCTTTCTTTTCAGTGAAAACATCTCTACTCACAAGCATATTCGTATTGCTATTTGGTTTGTGCTACGCGCAAAACAACCAACAGCGCATAAGCGGGCGTGTGCTATCCGAAGACGGAAAACCCGTGCAGGCCGCCAACGTGGCCCTGCTCAAGGATGCCGCCGACACGCTTCAAACCATAGTAACCCTCACCACCACCGATTCCGATGGGCGTTTTGCGATTGACAACCCCGGCGAGCTGCGCCCGCTGCGCATATCGTGCGTAGGCTATGCCACCAAAACGCTGCTGGTGGCCGCCGGCGATTTGGGCGACATTGTGCTGCCTTTAGAAACGCAACAGGTGGATGAGGTTACGGTTACCGCCTTGGGCAAGCGCTACAGGCCCGATGGCATAACCTACTATCCCACCACGCAGCGCATAGAGGCGTCGGAGAACGGCATGGCGCTGTGCTATCGGCCATGGACCCTCCCAGGGTGAATATCGACCCGCTAAATTATGCCATATCGGCGCTGGGCGGTGGCGAAGTGGTGCTGCTCATCAACAATCGCCCAGTGAGCACGGGCGAGGTGCAGGGTACGCCCCCGCAATACATCAAGCGCATTGAGTATTACGACCAGCCCACTCCGCGCTTTCCGCAGGCCACGATAGTGATCAATGTGGTGGTGGAACGCCCGCACCAAGGCGGCTCGGTTACGGTGAACCTGGTGGAGGGCATTCTGGGCAACTATGGGGAGCACTACGTGTTTGCCTCGGTGCATAAGGGCGACCATAGCCTATCGCTCGACTGGCAGCCGCAATACCGCTACACCCACAACCAACGCCGCGAGCGCACCGACCATTTCTATCTGCCCACCGACACCATACAGCGCAACGAGCTGGCCATGCCCGCCGACCACATCTACTGGAACAATCTGGGCACGCTCCACTATGGCTACGACGGCAAACACCTGCTGCTCGACCTATCGGCCAACGGACGTTTCAACCGCACGTGGAACAACGACTTCAACGGGCAAGTGTTAACGCAGAGCCGCCTACGCAACGACACCACCCTGAACCACGACCACAGCGCCGAGCAGCTCAAATCGGGCTGGCTGAACACCTATATGGAGGTGCGCACACCGCTGGGGCCGCTCTACCTAAACGCCAACTACGGTCAAACCAACGAAGCCTACGAGCGCGAATTTGAGGAGCGCAACATGCGCGACAGCCTGCTGTTTGGCACCAACAGCTCGACCAACGAAAAGATGACCTTCTCGGGCTTTCAGTGGCAATATGGGCTGCCGTTTCCGCTCAACAAAAAGATGACCTGCTTTGGCATGATTATGTACACCGGCGAGTGGCGCGGCTCGTGGCACAACAACACCTACACCACACCCGCGCTAACCTACAATACATCGGGCATGAAACGCACCCAGGGCAAGCACACCATCATGCTCATGCTCAACTTCAACAAAAAGCTAACCCTGGTGGGCGGTGCGCTAAACATGTGGAACAAATACACCATTTCCGACTCGCTGATACACAGCAAACGCTGGATGCCGTGCGGCGCAATTGAGTACATAGCCACAGAGTGGTGGCGCGTAGCCCTCGATGTGATGCTACAGATGAAAAGCCCCGGACTGGAGAGCATTGCGCCCATCGACATGCCGCTGGATCCCTACCAACTACAGCGCAGCAACGCTCAGCTGCGCGATGGAGCCATGCAGCAATACACCCTCAACAACACCGTTCAGCTTGGCGAAAAAATAGAACTGTTTGCGCAGGCCAAGCTGCAGCGCTATCAGAACAAGGTTGCCAGCGTATCGCACATCGACCCGGCGCTCAACATGGTGGTGCGCACCACCAACAACATTCCCTCGTTTGAGCGACTCTCGCTCAACGCCTCGCTCTCGGGGCGCAAGCTGGCCAACGAATGGGTGTCATTCAACATTTGGGGCGGCGTAGATTTCTACAACTGCGATGGCGGCCAGCTCTACAAGCTCCGCCGTGCCCTGCCCCACTGCAACGGTTCGCTCACGCTGAGCAAAACCACGCCAACAAAGCGCACCTACAGCCTACGCTCGGAGCTATGGTATGGCCAGGAGAACTACCTCGACGGCGAACTGCTTAGCACCAGCAGCCTCTCCACCCGCTTCACGCTATCGTATCAGCACAAACAGCTGCGCCTATCGGCGGGCATAATGAACCCATTCATGCACTACAAAGATGTGCGCCGCGAGAGCCTCTCGAAAGTAGCCCCCTACGTGCGCTACGCCTACAATCAGATGTATAACAACCTAGCATTTGTGCAGCTAAACTACACCTTTGGCTGGGGCACCGAGCACGACAGCGGCAGCAACAAGCTGCATCTCGACGAGGGCGATAGCGCAGTGGAACGCAGCAGGAGGTAGCAACCACATGATATACCACACCCAAAATGCTCCAGGCATGACATTTAAGCATGGTCTGGAGCTTTTTTGCTGCGCGACGGTTTTCGAAAGCAGTTCCACTTTCGCCATGCTAGGCATCGCAAAGCACTACTGTTGCTGCGTTTTGAGTTTATCGGCAACTACTTTATGACCGATGAGGCCAACACATGCCACGATTTGTCCATAACGCGACGTTGAATATCGCCTTTTTCCACCGCTTACTCCATGCACCAATAAAGGTGGTAATATACCACTTTTATTGGTGCAAAATTACGACTATTATTGAACCATGGAAACTATAGTCGTTTTTATTGAGAAAATATTCCCACAGGGTAAAAAGTTGAGGCAACATAAATACAGGGTAAATGCCTCAATTATTTACTTTATGTTAATTTTGAAGTGATTGCTCCATTTATAAAATGGAAGAGGTTTATATTATGATTTTCTATGTTCTAAAATTGTTTTTAAAGCATCAATAAGTGAATCAATATACACGTCATCATTAACACCTGGTACAGCTGGATGTTCTATGGAAATCAACCATTTGTCTTTATGTTGATATAATTCTGCATTGCACGTTTTTTTTACATCTGAATTAAAAAATGTTTCAAATAGTTGAGGCTCATTGTCAAACTCGAAACATTTCATTGTTCCTGTTCCTCCAAATATTATCACATCAGGGTCGTATGTTTTAATTTGTTTATGTAATATATCTTTCCAAAGCGTGTAATATGCTTTGGCAGCAGCATCAGACGTTTTCTTATTGCCTGGCATCTTACTGAGGTTAATATATGCAATGCTATCTAATACGGAAACCTTACTTTCTTTATCTATTATTTTACATATTTCATCATAGTACATTTTGTGGTTAAAGCCGTATGCAGAGTATGCCATTCTTCTGTATGTTGCTCTGTTTTTATCATCATTTTTATAAGCCTCACTTATTTGCCATCCTCCACCATCTTCATCATATGGCTCTTTTAAAATCCACATAATTTTAAGCGGGGATTTAAGATACGCATCTATGTTCGCAATACCATCATATATTGGACATAACTCTTCATTTGCAGAACAATTTTTTTCTGCAAATACCTGAATTTCTTTGTGCAAGTTCTCTTGCGCTTGTGTCAACTCTTCTGCGGTCATCATTCTGTGTTTTTAAATGAGATATCCAAAAGGTGGCTATGCCACCTCCAATAATGCAAAAATAGCGCATGCTCGTCAACCCTCCAAATTTTTTGGCAACTATTTTTGCATCTATCTATCTATCTATCAAGTATTTATATCACATATAACCTCGTGCATTCCCATCATCCACCGCGCCGCCGTAGCATGGCTTAGCCGTTCGGATTATAAGGTAAAGTACTATTGCTTAGACACTTGCGCTGGTACGAGTACGCCAAAATCGCAATGCGCTGGGCGATAGCCTTTTTGCGCGGAAATGCCGCCTACAGCCCCTTGCTCCAGAGCTGGGCAAGGAACTCGGGGGCATAGATGCATTCCACATCGCCCATGCGGCGGCTGAATGGGTCGAGCGACACCACTATTCGGCGGCTTTGGGGATGCTCGTCGGCAAAAGCCTTCAGCCCGCGCAAATGCCTGGGATGCACCTCCTCGGCCGATTTAATCTCAATGGCCACGCGGGCATCGCCAATCACGGCATCCACCTCCACACCGCTGTATGTGCGTAACAACTTTTGATGGCAATATAGAACGTCCAATACGCGCCCAAAACCTCCACACCAACTTATCGACCAAAAACACTTCAAACATCTATATATCAATATTTTAGCAAAAATCCTATCCGCGATTTTCATCCAAAATCGCGGATACTACCCACGATTTTCAAGCTTTTTTGGCGGCTTGGCGGGGGTTCGATTGGCCATCGAATCTATCGGCCAGCAAAAAAGGGCTGCCCATTCCGGACAGCCCTTTTTTCGGCTATAAATATAAAGCGGAGCTTTATATTCTACATCATGCCCATGCCGCCCATTCCGGGATCCATCGGGGGCATAGCGGGTTTCTCCTCTTTCTTTTCGGTGATTACGCACTCGGTGGTGAGCAGCAGCCCGGCAATCGAAGCAGCTTTCTCAAGAGCTATGCGGCTAACCTTAGTGGGGTCGATTACACCGCTCTCCAGCAGGTTCTCGAACTTGCCTGTTTGGGCGTTGTAGCCAAAGTCCTTTTTGCCCTCTTTCACCTTCTGCACGATCACAGAACCCTCCTGACCAGCGTTGGCCACGATTTGGCGCATGGGCTCCTCAATGGCACGCTTGATGATTTGGATACCGCAATCCTCGTCGGCGTTGGCACCCTTCAGGCCGTCAAGAGCCTCAACGGCACGGATGTAGGCCACACCACCGCCGGGTACAATGCCCTCCTCAACGGCGGCACGGGTGGCGTTCAGGGCGTCGTCAACGCGGTCTTTCTTCTCCTTCATCTCGGTCTCGGTGGCTGCACCAACGTAGAGCACGGCAACGCCGCCAGCCAGCTTGGCCAAACGCTCCTGGAGCTTCTCGCGGTCGTAGTCCGAGGTGGTGTTGTCGATCTGGGTGCGAATTTGGCCAACGCGCTTAGCGATGGCATCCTTGTCGCCCAGGCCGTTCACAATGGTGGTGTTATCCTTGTCCATGGTGATTTTCTCGGCGCGTCCAAGCATGTCGAGGGTAGCACCCTCGAGCTTCAGGCCCTTGTCCTCGCTGATTACCACACCGCCGGTCAGGATGGCGATGTCCTCCAGCATCTCCTTGCGGCGATCGCCAAAGCCAGGGGCTTTAACGGCGGCAATCTTGAGCGAACCGCGCAGCTTGTTCACCACCAGGGTGGCCAAAGCCTCGCCCTCAACATCCTCGGCGATGATTAGGAGTGCCTTACCGGCCTGAGCAACAGGCTCCAGCACGGGCAGCAGGTCCTTCATGGTCGAGATTTTTTTGTCGGTGATGAGCAGCAGCGGATTGTCGAGCACTGCCTCCATCTTCTCGGTGTCGGTTACGAAGTAGGGCGAGCAGTAGCCACGGTCGAACTGCATACCCTCCACCACCTCAACGGTGGTTTCGATGCCCTTGGCCTCCTCGACGGTGATAACACCCTCTTTCTTAACCTTTTTCATGGCCTCGGCGATGTAGCGACCGATCTCGTTGTCGTTGTTGGCCGAGATGGTGGCCACCTGCTCAATTTTCTGATAGTCGTCGCCCACGGCCACGCTCTGTTTCTTGAGGTTCTCAACCACGGTGGCCACAGCCTTGTCGATACCGCGCTTCAAATCCATGGGGTTCGAGCCAGCGGTAACGTTCTTCAGGCCTACGTTCACGATGGCCTGAGCCAGCACGGTGGCGGTGGTGGTGCCGTCGCCTGCCTTATCGTTGGTTTTGGAGGCAACCTCCTTAACCATCTGAGCACCAACGTTCTCGAAGGCGTCCTCGAGTTCAATCTCTTTGGCCACAGACACACCGTCTTTGGTAACCTGCTGTGAGCCAAATTTTTTCTCAATCACCACGTTGCGGCCTTTGGGGCCGAGGGTAACCTTTACGGCATTGGCCAGCTGGTTTACGCCACGGCGCAGACCTTCGCGGGCCTCAGTGTCGAAATGCAGAACTTTTGCTGCCATATCTGTCTGTAAATTAAATTGTTATCTATACAAAAAACTTAAACGATGGCCAGTATGTCAGACTGTTTCATGATGAGATAGTCGGTACCATCGATGCTGATTTCGGTGCCAGCGTATTTGCCGTAGAGCACCACATCGCCCACCTTCACCTCCATGGTAACGTCCTTGGTGCCAGGGCCAGCTGCCACCACGTTGCCGCGCTGGGGTTTCTCTTTGGCGGTGTCGGGGATATAGATGCCGCTTGCGGTCTTGGTCTCGGCCTCAACGGGCTGTATCAACACCCTGTCGGCCAGTGGTTTTACGTTAATGCTTGCCATTTGCTTGTCAATTATTGTGTTAGAAATTATTTGTCGTGTTGATTTACAACGTGGGCTGTATTAGCATAAGGTGTGCCAAAGGTGTTTTGTCAGATTTTAGGTGCATAATGTCAGCCATTTTGTCAGGCAACCCGACAAACACTGACACATTGACACGCCACCGAACTGCTACAGACGACGGATGTCAGCCCCAATGGCGTTCAGACGCTGGTCGATGCGCTCGTAGCCACGGTCGATCTGCTCGATGTTGTGGATTACGCTGCGCCCCTCGGCCGACAGGGCGGCGATGAGCAGCGCCACGCCTGCGCGTATGTCGGGCGACGACATCACGGTGGGGCGTAGCCGCATCTGGCGGTCGTGCCCAATCACCGTGGCTCGGTGCGGATCGCACAGTATTATCTGCGCCCCCATGTCGATGAGCTTATCGACAAAGAACAATCGGCTCTCGAACATTTTCTGGTGCACCAGCACCGCACCCTTGGCCTGCGTGGCCACCACCAGGAACACGCTCAGCAGGTCGGGCGTAAGGCCAGGCCAGGGCGCGTCGGCAATGGTGAGTATGGAGCCATCTATAAAGGTGTCTATCTCGTAGTGTTCCTGCGCGGGGATGTGAATGTCGTCGCCGCGCACATCGAGTTGAATGCCCATGCGACCAAAGGCCGAAGGGATGATGCCCAGGTTTTGCAGCGACACATCTTTTATGGTGATGTCGGAGGCGGTCATGGCTGCTAGGCCGATGAACGACCCCACCTCAATCATGTCGGGCAGTATGCGATGCTCGCAGCCGCCCAGTGCCTCCACACCCTCAATAGTGAGCAGGTTTGAGCCAACCCCGCCAATTTTTGCCCCCATGCTCTGCAACATGCAGCAAAGCTGCTGCACGTAAGGCTCGCAGGCGGCGTTGAATATGGTGGTTTTACCGGGCGTTAGCACAGCAGCCATCAGTATGTTGGCCGTGCCGGTTACCGACGCCTCGTCGAGCAGCATGTAGGTGCCCTGCATGTTGCCGCCCTCGATGGTATAGAAACTGTCGGTGGCGTTATACGAAAAACGGGCACCGAGCTTCTCAAATCCCAGGAAATGGGTGTCGAGCCTACGCCGACCAATCTTGTCGCCACCGGGCTTAGGCGCATAAGCGCGTCCGAAGCGGGCCAGCAACGGCCCCACCACCATGATTGAGCCCCTGATGGCAGCGGCCTTAGCCTTGAAATCGGCTGTGGTGAGGTAATCTATATCGATATTCTTAGCGCAGAACGTGCATTCCGAGGGGCTAATGCGCTCAACCTCAACGCCCATGCCCTGCAGCAGGTCGATGAGTTTGTTCACATCGCTGATGTTGGGAATGTTGCACAGTGTTACACGCTCGGGGGTGAGCAGTGTGGCGCAGAGCACCTGCAACGCTTCATTTTTAGCCCCCTGTGGACGGAGTTCACCCTGCAGGCGTTTGCCGCCATATACCTCAAATGTGGCCATGATGCGCTATTTTTTACGATGTTTCTTACGTTTTTTGCCACCTGCCGACATGCTGCTGTTGGGCTGTGCGCCAAGCTTTAAATCCCTGGCATCCATAAGCTTAGTACCAAGCTGCATGCTCAACTTGCCCTTGCTAAGCGCATTGAGGTCGTTGAATATTTCCTCGTCGGACACCGTGTCGCGATTCCATGCCAGGTTGGAACGCTTCATCTGATTGGCAATCATCATTTTAAGCGCATCGCGATGCGAATCTTCGGGCATATCCGAAGCCACCTTTACCAGTTCCTCCACAATACGCCCATAGTGCTTATGGCGTATATCGTTGCGACTATTATAGGGTACTTTTTCGGGTTTAACGGCGTATGATTCGCGGCTGGGCATGGGATAAGGCGCATCGATGTCGAGCCTGAAGTCCGACATGATGAACAGGTGGTCCCAAAGCTTATGCTTATAGTCGCTCTGCTCGCGTATCTGCGGATTCATGCTACCCATTATGGCAATCACCGAACGAGCCATGCGCGAACGCTCGTCGCGGTCGGCCACGGTGAGCATGTACTCCACCATCTGATGTACTCCACGCCCATATTCGGGCAGGATAAGGGGCTTGCGTGTTGTGTTGTAATCCATTGTCTATGAACGCATTGACTTGCAACGCAATAATAGTAAACAGATGCAAAGTTAATGCTTATCGGCCTAATTTACAAATCGCTCAAGCACACAGGCAAACGTAAGCAACAAACCCACAAGTGCCTGCTACAACATCGACAAACACAAATAATCCAAAAATATATACCGAATTTTTGGAATACAATCCAAAAAATAGGTATATATTTAAAGAATATAATCCATAAATCTATGCATAAATTATGGAATACAATCCAAAAATAAGACATGAATTTGAGGAATACATTTATTTTACGTACCTTTGTGGCTCAGAAAAACGCGCAACCATGACACTCATCACACGCCAACTGCTTAACGACCTACAGCAGCGCATGTTCAAGGGCAAAGCCATTGTGCTGATTGGAGCCAGACAGGTGGGCAAAACCACGCTGTTTCAGCAACTACTGGAGTCGCTTAGTCCAAAAGTACCACAAAATCAGGTGCTTATGCTATTTTGCGACGATGCTCAGGTTCGCGAGCTGCTGCGGCAGGCCAACAACCTAAGCAGCATACGCCAGCTGGTGGCCAACAATCGCGTAATCTACATCGACGAGGCGCAGCGAGTGCAGGGTATAGGTCTGACCCTCAAACTGATAACCGACCATTTCAAGGACGTGCAGCTGTTGGTAACCGGCTCGTCGTCGCTCATGCTGCAGGGGCAGCTCAACGAGCCGCTCACGGGGCGCAAATTCGAGTACCAGCTCTACCCCATCGCCACGCAGGAGCTGATGAACAGCGGCGGCCTGCTGCGCGTCAACCAAACGCTACACTCGCGGCTAATCTACGGCTCGTACCCCGACGTGCTCAACGCCGACGACGATGTGCGCAACATACTGACCAACCTGTCGGGCAGCTACATGTATCAGGACCTTCTGTCGATGGAGGGTGTGCGAAAGCCCGTAATTATTGAGAAACTGCTGGTTGCGCTTGCGCTACAGGTGGGCAGCGAGGTTTCGTATAACGAGTTGGCGCAAACCGTGGGCGCCGACAGCAAGACGATCGAGAAATATGTAGATTTATTAGAGAAATGCTACATCATCTTCCGCCTGAATGGCCTGAACCGCAACCTACGTACCGAGCTAAAAAAGAGCAAAAAGATCTATTTCTACGACAACGGCATCCGCAACGCTGTGCTCCAGCAATTTACCCCAATAAACAAGCGCAACGATATGGGCGCACTGTGGGAGAACTTCTTCATAGCGGAGCGCATGAAATATAACCACTACAACAAGCACTACGTGAACACCTATTTTTGGCGAACCTCTGAGCAGCAGGAGATTGACTACATTGAGGAGTGCGATGGCACAATGACCGCCTTTGAGATGAAATGGAACGCCAAAAGGTCGGGGAGCCGCTTCCCAAAAGCATTCCGCGAGACCTACGATGTAAAGCAAACGGTGGTTATCACCCCCGAGAACTACCTCGATTGGCTACACTAACGCCATTTGTGTCAAATATCTGATAATCATATATATACAACTAGCACCGCCACCATACTCTACTAAAAATGTAGGGTTTGGTGGCTTTTGCACACCCTATATATAGGCGTAATCTATAAAATTATACGGAATTTTTGGATTACAATCCAAAAAATAATACCTATTTTCTGGATTACAATCCATAAAAATATACTGAATTTTTGGATTATGTTCCGTAAAATCGGGAGTACTAAATATAAACAACATATTATCAGTATTTTAATACAAACAAAAGGGCAAAACAGACGCAATGTGCTGTAAATAAGTCTATTACACGCTCACCTACCTCCCCATCAAACTCTGCAGCAGTGTGCCGCGCTCCAACGAAAGCGAAAAAGTGCATTGGCTATGCAGCAGAGCGTCGATGTTGGTTGAGGGCATGGCCACGTAGGCCGACTGCCGTCCCAGCGTGTCGGGGTTTGGGGAGAGGCTAAGCAGATGGCCACGGATGCTTTGGCCGCTGTATGTGCTGAACGCTACGCCGCTCGTGGCCTGGCCCTGGCTGATGGCCACAGGAGCATCGAAACGCAACGACACGGCCACAAGCACAGAGTCGGCGGGGAGGTGTTCGGCTACGCCGACAACGCAGGCAGTGCCGCGCAACACCTGCTTGTAGGGCAACAGTGCTGCCACCGCCAGCATGGCCGCGATGGCCACCACAGCAATGGATGTGCCGTAGCGCACCAGCACGGGCGGTATCTGCCCGACAACGCGCCGCACCTTCTCGCTACGTAGCTCTAAATGGGGGTCGGTGTGGTTCTTCTGCATGTTTATAAAAGCCTAATTTACAACTATTTAACTGCCCAGCTCGAGCTGATTGCGCACCAGATTGAAGTAACGTCCGCGCAGGGCGGTGAGCTGGTCGTGGGTGCCCTGCTCCACCACGCGCCCGCCATCGAGCACCACAATTTGGTCGGCATTGCGCACGGTACTCAGGCGGTGGGCCACCACCACCACGGTTTTGCCACGGTAGAACTCCTGCAAGTTCTCCACAATGGCACGCTCGTTGTTGGCATCCAGCGCGTTGGTGGCCTCGTCGAGCAGCACAAAATCGGGGTTCTTGTACACCGTGCGGGCGATGAGCAGCCGCTGGCGCTGACCTTGGCTCAACCCTTGGCCATCCTGTCCCACCTGCGTGTTGTAGGCTAAGGGCAGCGACTCAATATAGTCGGCGATGCAGGCTACGCGGGCGGCATGGCGTATGCGGTCGAGGTCGGGCTGGTCGTCGCTGATGGCGATGTTGCGGGCAATGGTGTCGGAGAATAGGTAGCCGTCCTGCATCACCACGCCGCACTGGGCGCGCCAAGCGGCCAAATTACGCTGGCTGAGCGGCTGCCCATCCACAAGAATTTGCCCCTGCTGCGGCTCGTAGTAGCCCAAGAGAAGCTTGAGCAGCGTGGTTTTGCCGCTGCCGCTGGCCCCCACAATGGCCGTAACACGGTTGTTTGGGATGTGCAGGCTGATGTCGTGCAGCACAAATGGCTCGCGGAAGGTGTCGTATTTGAAGCTGATGTGTTGAATATCAATATCTTTAGCCGTGGGCGATGCGCTCAGCGTGGTGACGGTGCGGGTGGAGTCCTCCTCATCGGCCTCGTTGTGGATTTCGTTCATGCGCTCGAGGCTCAGGCTCACGTCCTGCCACGAGTAGATGAAGCCGATGAGCTGCTCCACGGGGGCATTGAGCTGACCAATGATATACTGCACGGCCAGCATCATGCCCAGCGTCATGTGGCCGTTGATTACGGCGGTGGCGGCCAGCACGGTGGTGAGTATGTTTTTTAACTCGTTGATGGCCACGCCGCCCGCCTGCTGAATCTGCCCCAAATTGAGGCTGCGCAGGTTGATGCCGAACAAATCGGCCTGCATATCCTCCCATTCCCAGCGCTTGCGCTGCTCACAGCCCTGCAATTTAATTTCTTGCATGCCATTGATGAGCTGGTAGGTTACGTTGCGATTGCGTCCGGCAGCCTCGAAGTAGAGTTGGTCCAGCTCGCGGCGTTTTTTCAAAAATGCTATAATCCACAGCGCGTATAGGGCTGTGCCGATGGTAAATATCGCAAATATGAGCATATTGTAGTAGGCCAACACCGCACCGAAAATCAAAAACGAAAACAAAGAGAATATTAGCGTTAAGCTATTGGCTGTTAAGAAGTTCTCCACACGACGATGATCCTCGATGCGCTGCAGCAAATCGCCCATCAATTTTGTGTCGAAAAAGCGCATGGGCAGGCGCAT
>JAFWUG010000163.1 GCA_017524185.1 Bacteroidales bacterium | reverse complement strand
GGTTCGTATCCGCAGCCTGGCGAAATATCGCTGGCGCATAATGGGGTGCTGTTTCTCGATGAGTTACCCGAATTTGAGCGTAGTGTGCTGGAGGTGATGCGTCAGCCGTTGGAGGATAGGGTGATAACCATTTCGCGGGCAAAATTTTCGGTGGAGTATCCTGCCAGTTTTATGCTGGTGGCCAGCATGAATCCATGCCCATGCGGTTATCATAATCATCCCGAAAAGGAGTGCGTTTGTTCGCCAGGTAGTGTGCAACGTTATTTGAACAAAATATCGGGGCCGCTGCTCGACCGCATCGATTTGCATTTGGAGGTTGTTCCCGTTCCATTCGACAAGTTGGCTGGTGCACCGCCTGCCGAGCGCAGTGCCGATATTCGGGCGCGTGTGGTTAGGGCGCGGCAGATTCAGGCCGAGCGTTTTGTGCAATGGGCTGGAATACATTGCAATGCGCAGATGTCGGCACCTCACCTACAGCAGTTCTGTGCGCTCGATGAGGCCAGTACCGCGTTGCTCAAAACGGCCATGCAGCGTTTCGGCCTTTCGGCACGTGCCTACGATCGCATCCTAAAGGTATCGCGCACCATTGCCGATTTGGCTGGAGCCGAGCATATTGCCTCGCAGCATGTGGCCGAGGCCATTCAGTATCGCTGTCTCGACCGTGAAAATTGGGCAAATGGGTAGATTGGAGGGGCGAGTGTGATAAATAGCAAAGGGGCTATCCAACTTGGATAGCCCCTTGTTATTCTTGTGCTTGTTGAGAGTTTATTTCTTTTCGTTGTTTTTTACCACCGAACCAGTGATGCGTAGCGTTATGGAAGGCTGTTTGGGGTCGTTGGTGATTACGGTGATTGATTTGCTTTGGCGACCCGAGTAGCCGTTGGTACGAAGTTGCGCTTTTATTTGGGTGCGCTCGCCTGGTTTGAGAACCATTTTATCGGGGTTCACCGTGGTGCAGCCGCAGCTGGGCTTTAGTTTGCGGATAATGAGGTCGCTTTTACCCTTGTTGGTGAGCTGGAATTCATGCTCAACGAGTTTACCCTCTGCATGCTCGTTGCCAAAATCGTAGGTGGTCGATTTAAATTCGGCCACAGGGGCGTTGCTCTGCTGAGCAGGTGTTAGTTTCGAGAAGTCCTCCTCGATGTTGGCACTTATGGATATTTGGTTTTGCGCACGGGTTCCGTTAATGGTAAGCCAAAAACGATCGTGAACAAAGCCCCAGTCGTTGCGTTTGTCGGGGTCGTATTCCACTATAATCAAACCAAATTCGTTGGGTTTAACAGCTTCGGGTTGTACTTTGAAGTTGATGAATTGCTGGTTTTTGGCGAAGTTTACCTCCACGCGAGCCTCCATCATGCCTTTGTTTAGGAATTTTAGCGTGTCGGTGCGGAGCGTTCCTAAGGTGGCTTTGCCAAGCGAGAGGTGCGTTTGCTTGAACCGTAGGTCGCCTATTTGCTGGCGGTATATCTCGTCGACGGTTTTCACGTGAGGGTTCACAAATCCAGCAATCTGTAGCACAACGGTTGGTGTTTTGGCGTTGGAGTGTACGGTGATGGATTTGGAGAATTTATTGGGGCGACCTGTTGGGTTGAAGCCCACTTTGATCGTTCCTGTTTGTCCTGGTGCTACGGGATTTTTGGGCCATTCGGGGGTTGTGCAGCCACACGACGATTCCACTTTTTTGATGATGAGCGGGGCATCGCCATTATTCTTGAACTCGAATTGGTGGTAGGCCACACCATCGTCTTCGTTGATTTTACCGTAGTCGTGTTTGGTGTTTTTGAAATCGATGGTTTGCCCCATAGCCGATAGGCTAGCAAACAGGGCGGCAGTTAGAAAAATTCGCGTCTTCATTGCTGATGCTTTTATGGGTTGTTTGCTGTACGCACTATGAGCGATAGCAAATATAGCTCCAAATTTAACGATTTATTGTTGCCGATGTTACTTCGATATTGTTTTGGGTCGGCTTTTATAGTCCGCTTAGCACTTTGTTTTTGCCTTTTATGGCTACAAAGTCTTTCAGGTAGTGGGGTTCAAAATAGGCTACATCTTCGGTGTTGCCTTGTTGCAGTTTTTTGTGAGCGAGCGGCAGCATGTAGGCCGCCGATGGTTCAATTCCATCGATGAATGTTGCGTTTGGATGGTCGATTGCGGTGCGGCATTTGGCCGAACCATCGCCGAAGAACAGTAGGCGGTGAGTCGATAGCCATTGGCCGAAAGCCCCTGGTTCAATCACCTTTGCTTCAACTTCGCTAACAGGCTGTAGTTGTTCGGTGTAGAGGGCGGTGTATATCTCCATACGGCGAGCATCAATCATGGGGCAGAGCAGGGTGGGGCGGTTGTCGGGTTGCCAAATTGCATCGCGCTGCTGAATTACGCCTTGCGCCATTGCCTCAAGGCTGCCTATGGCCAGCAGTGGTTTGCTCAATGCATAGCATATACCCTTGGCCAGCGAAACGCCTATGCGTAGTCCAGTGTACGAGCCAGGACCTTTGTTTACAGCTACAGCGCGTAGTTGTTTCATGCTTATACCGCATTCGCGCATAAGTTGCTCCACCATGGGGGCAAGTGCGGTTGAATGGGCATGCGCATCGGCAATCTCCCTAACGCCCGCAGGTGGTTCGTTGGCGTGGCCTATGGCCACGGAGCATAGCGTGGTGGCTGTGTTGATGCAGAGAATCATGGGGCTGCGTTGGGCTTGTTTCTATTTGGTTGATGTTGTAGAGAATACTGCGCTTTTGTCTTTTTGTAGTTCAACCAGCGCACCATCGGTTAGCTTGCGCGATATGGCGCTGTAGGGGGCGGAAATCACTAGCAGGCTGGGGTCTAATCCTTGCGTAACCTCAATGTATTGATTGTCCTGTATACCCGTGCTGATGTAAACTAGTCGGGCAGTGTCGTTGCGCGTAACGAAAATGGCCTCTTTCTGCTGTTTTTCGGTGTTCGATTTGTCGCTGTCCTTGGGGGTGCGGGTCGTAACGGCCTGTATGGGTACGCAAAGCACGCTGTCTTTCATGCAGGTGAGTATGTCGACGGTGGCCGACATGCCTGGACGGAAAGGCCCCTGATGCTCCGATTGCTGTAGGCCAGCATACGATGAAGGAAGTATGGCCACACGCACCTCAAAGCTGGTGATTTGGTCGGTGCTGGTGCCGCTTGAACTTGCCGTGTTGGCTATCTGCGAAACAATTCCTTTGAATTTGTGGTTCAGATAGGCATCAACCTCAATCAGGGCGGTGTCGCCCAGGTGTACTTTCACGATGTCGTTTTCGTTCACATTGATGCGGGCTTCCATGCGGTTGAGGTTGGCTATGCGGAGTATTTCGGTGCCCGACATTTGGATGGTGCCCACTACGCGTTCGCCCAGTTCCACGTTGAGTTTGGATATGGTGCCAGAAATGGGCGCGTAGATTGATGTTTTTTGCAGATTCTCTTCGGCCTCTTTGAGCGATGCGCGTGCGCTCTCAACATTGAACTCGGCGGCCTGTAGTTCGGCTTTTGCCACTTCAAAGGAGGTTTGAATTTGTTCAAATTCGGAGTCGGATATGGTTTTTTGCTCGTGTAGTTGGCGGCTGCGTTCATATTGTGTTTGTTGCTGCATATGTCTGGCTTTGCTTTGCAGTAGCATGGCGTTGGCCGAGTTCATCGAAGCTTTGGCCCTATCGCGCAGCGAAATGTAGGTTTCGGGTTTTATGCGCACGAGCAGTTGGCCGCGTTCAACCCAGGCACCTTCTTTGAAGGGCAGTTCGGTTATTTCGCCCGATACCTCGGAACTGATTTTAACTTCCAGTTCGGGCTGTATTTTGCCGTTGGCGTTGGTCGATTCCACTATGTTACGGTGTTTGGGAAGTTCGGCATAAACCTTAATGCGGTCGGGCTGACCAACCATGCCCGTTTTTTTGCTTATGCTTATAATTATGACTGCCAGAATGACGAGAGCAATGGCGATGCGCAGAACGATGTTTTTCTTTTTCTTGGCCATAAATTGGTGTAGTTTTTATGAATTTTTTGGGGCTACATTTGGAGTGGTAGTCCCTGATAGAATTGCAGTATTTTGGTTTTGAACAAAAGGTCGTATTTGGCCTGTATCAGGCTGTGTTCGGCCTCAGTGGTTTTGCTGCGGGCGGTGGTGTAGTCGATGGCGTTTAGCAGTCCTAGGTTGTATTTGCGCTCGGTGTAGCCCAGTGTTTCACGTAGAGCCGTTAGCTGTTGCTCGTTGGCTTTGAGCTTTTTCTGAGCGGCAATGGCATCGGCATAAGCTTGCTGTATGGCCTTGTAGAGCTGTTGCCGCTCGTTTTGTAGGTTGAGCTGAGCGTTGCTGTGCGCTATTTTTGCGTGTGCAATGTTGGTTTCGGTTTGCAGGCCGTTGAATATGGGTATGCGGAGCGAAAGGCCAACGCCAGTGCTCATGTTGTCTTTGAACTGATTGGCATAGGTTGTGCCGCCGTCGAGGTCGGAGTTGAGGTAGCTTCGCGCACCTGTGCCCACGCTGGCATCGAGCGATAGGGTGGGGTAGCGGCTGCCACGGGCAATGGCTATGCTTTTTTCGGTGCTCTGTACGCGTAGTTCGGCGCTGCGCACCTGCGGCATGGAGGTTTGGGCGTAGTCGTACACCTCGTTGGCTGTGGGGATGTTCAGGTCGGCTGTGAGCGAATCGATGTTGGGGCGCACAATGCTAAAGCCCTCAGTTTGCTCGAGGTCGAGCATTTGGGTTAGGGTGAGCAGTGCCAGTGCCAGCTGATTCTCGGCGTTTACCAGGGCCAGTTCGTCGGTGCTGAGTTGGGCTTCCATTTCGTAGCGATTGCCTTCGGGCAGGCTGCCCGCGTTCACCAGCTGTTGGGTGCGTTGGAGTTGCATTTGCGATAGTTCTACGGCGCGACGTTGCGTTTCAACCAGTTCGGTGCTGTAGAGTATCTGCATATAGGCCGTGGCTATGTTCAGCGTGATATTGTTGCTGATGCGGTCGGCATCGGCTTGGGCGGCCATTAGGTCGATGTGGCTTTGCTGCGTGTTGCGCAGCTGCTGTAGGCCGCGAAACAGGTAGAGCGAAGCTCCAACCGATAGGTTGGTCGATTGTAAATCGGTCGATACCTTGTTGTCCATGTAGTCGATGGCACGACCAAAGGTGAAGTTGTGCGATGCGCCTGCGTTCACCGATGGCAGAATGCCCAGTTTGGCAGCGGTGTAGGAACGTTGTCGGCTCGCCACGTTGAGTTGTTGCTGTTTGGCTTCGATATTGTGGTTAAGTGCATGTTCAATACATTGCTGTAGTGTCCATGGTTGCTGCGCCTGTAGGGTTGTCGCCGATAGCATTGTGCCGATCAGGGCGGTGGCTATGGATTTGAGTAACGACATTTGTGATATGCTGTTTTTAAGCAGGCTGTTTATTTTGTTAGTTCCACATAGCTGCGCGGGAGGGTAACCAGAATAGAGTGGCTTATTGATTCCATGCGCACTATGAGTTTTTGTGTTCCGCGGTGCTCTACCACCTCGCCTTCCATGCCGCGCATTGCGCCCATGCTAATTGTGATGTGAGTGCCCGGTGCAAAATGCTCCTGGCTCACCTCAATGTTGACTCCAGGCTCGTTGAGCAGGTATTTTATTTGCTCTATTGTGCTGTTGGGGACTTTGCTCACCTGCTTGGCAAAGTTCACGTAGCGCACCACCCCGTCGGTTTGCACCACGCTGTAGTATTCTTTAAGGGTAGGTCGAACGAATATGTAGGAGCGGAATAGCGGCTCGTTCACCCATTTCTTGCGGTCGCTCCACTGTTTGAGCGTGCGCTGTAGGGGCAAATAAACATCAATACCCATGGCTTGAAGTCGCTCCAGCACTTTTTTTTCGTTGCGTGGTTTGGTGTAGGCCACTAGCCAATCGGTGTTGGTGGCAGCGTTTTTTGCATCCAATTGCCCCATAAAGATTAACGCCAATGCAGCATTGGCGTTTGGTTTTGGTAGCCCCAGTAGGACTCGAACCTACATTTAAAGTTTAGGAAACTTCCGTTCTATCCCTTGAACTATGGAGCCAGTTACGCAACTCAATTGCGGCGCAAATATAGCATTTTATTTGGCATATTCTGTATCTTGTTGTGCTTTTGATGCTGTAACTATAGCCCAAACGCCTGTAAATATTATCTTTTTGTTTATATTGATATTCGTTGCTGCGAGTGTCTTATGGGATTCTTGGTGGGTAAGTTTAGTTGTTTATGTAAAAACAGAAAGGGGCAATCTCAATATTATTATGGATTGCCCCTTTTGTATGGTTTGTGTTGATGCCTACCAGGCGAACAGCGGAAGTTCCTGCATCAGCTTGTTCACTTCGGCGCGAACGGCCTTGATGGTGGCCTCGTTGTCGGGGTCGGCCAGCACGCGGTCGATGAGCTCCACAATGAATGGCATTTTGTCCTCCTTCAGGCCACGGGTGGTGATGGCGGCGGTGCCCACGCGGAAGCCCGAGGTCTGGAATGCCGAGCGGCTATCGAACGGCACCATGTTTTTGTTGATGGTGATGTCGGCCAGCACCAGCGTGTTCTCGGCCTTTTTGCCCGTCAGGTCGGGGTATTTGGTGCGCAGGTCGATGAGCATGGAGTGGTTGTCGGTTCCGCCCGAAATCACCTTGTAGC
>JAFWUG010000162.1 GCA_017524185.1 Bacteroidales bacterium | reverse complement strand
CTCCGTTTTCAAAAGTTGAAATTTTTTCAAGTTTCGCTAATGGCTGTTGCTTAATACATGTATTATCAATGTAGTAATGCATATTGCTGACGCACGTGTTGCGTCCTTTCAGCCGCAAACCGATGAATGTACAGGCGTGAGAGGACGCGATAAATCGCGTCCGTACAGTGCCCTGAACCGCATAAAGGAGCGGCTATATGTGAGAGGACGCGATTAATCGCGTCCGTACAGCCGAAGAAACAGGCAATAACACACGGAATAGCCTATGTTTGCTTGTTTTTATAGCAGTTCGGGTGGAATGTCCTCAAATTCCATTCGTCATACTGAATAAAGTTCGCTGGTTATTTTATCATACTGCTAATACGCTGTAAATAATATGTTTATGTGTATTTACGTATAGTTAAAAACTGTTAATGGGGGGGGGGTAAAAAAATAACATCTATCTTTGCGGTACAATTTTTAAAGCATTGGGACATGAAACGTATTGCATTATTTATCCTATCCCTGCTGATTTTAGTGGGGTGTAAAGACGACAGCCAGATGGAGGTCAGCAATGTCCTCTCGGATTTCGACTGCATAAACTTCAAATCCTATGGCAACATCACTTTTGAGCAGGCTAACGGGCGCACAATCCTCATCAGCGGTCCACGCAAAATGGTTAAAAGGCTCCGCTATAAGGTTCAGAACGGCGAGCTGCTCATCGATTCAAAAGATGGTGTTGGTGTGGTGAATGCTTCAAGCGATGTGCGGATTGTTATCACCGCGCCCGATCTCTCTCGTGTTGTTCTAGATGGCGCAGGGGAGTTCTCCTTCAATGGCCTAAACCTCGATCACGATCTATACATGCGATGCGGTGGCGCGTGCAAAATACGCACTACCGATTTGCAATGCGCTGATTTCACACTGAATTACAGCGGTGTGGGCGAATTTGATGGCCTGAACCTACGATGCGAGAACATCAACGTGTCGGTTTCGGGTGTAGGCAAGGCACACCTCAATGTAGAATGCCGCAACAACCTTAGCGTTAAACTCGATGGCGTTGGTTCCATCACTGTTTCGGGCACCACAAAACACCTAAATCTTTCCAGCGATGGAGTCGGCAGCGTAAACGTTACCGGGCTTACCGTCCTTAATGAATAAGCACTAAGGAGGCGATGTGGCACAACGCTGCGTGTGCTGTGAAGCAAGGGGGCATACCGCCTTGTCCCATCCGCGAATAGAGCTGCACGAGAGCGCATAAAACGCGGTCGTATAAATAGCCAAAACATGTGCAAGATGGGCGGTATAGACTTGCTGCGTTTTGTTGTAGCGCACACAAAAAAGGCTGTTCAGAAATGCTGGACAGCCTTTTAGTTTTTTAGATGATGCTTGTTCACTTTTGCAATTTCACAAAGCAATCCCAAAGCACAATGCCTGCCGACACAGCGATGTTGAATGAGTGCTTGGTGCCGAATTGTGGAATCTCAATGCATATATCCGACTGATCCACAACTTCTTGAGCCACTCCATGCAACTCGTTGCCGAACACTAATGCATACCGCTTTTCGGGCTCTGGTCTAAAGTCGCAGAGCGATATGCTGCCCTCGGTTTGCTCCACTGTGGCGATGGTGTAGCCCTTGGCGCGTAGCGCAGCTATGGCGGTTTCGGTGGTGTCGAAATGCTGCCAGGGTACCGATAGTTCAGCTCCCAGAGCGGTTTTGTGTATCTCCTTGTGTGGAGGTGTGCCCGTAAAACCGCATAGATGTATGCTCTCTATGAGCAGCGCGTCGGCGGTGCGGAACACCGAACCTACGTTGTTGAGGCTGCGCACATTGTCGAGCACCACCACAAAGGGCAGTTTTTGCGCTGCGCGGTATTCGTCGGCCGTTTTGCGGTGCAGCTCGGCGTTGTCGAGTTTGCGGTTTACCACGATACCAATTTGCGTTTAACGGGCATGGTCATGCATCGAGCACCGCCGCCACCGCGCGAAAGTTCGCTGCCGTCGATGGTGATAACATAGCTCTTGCGCCCATCGATGCTGTCTTTTCCTCCAATCAGGTCGTTGGCTCGCACCACATCGAATCCGTTTTGGTTGAGCTGCTCAATGGTGTGCTGGTTGCGAGCGTAGCCAATCAGTTTGCCTGGTCCAACGCATACAAAGTTTGCACCGCTGTGCCATTGTTCGCGTTCTTGCATCCAGCTGTCGGTGCCGCCGCAGAGAATGGGCTTCAGGTTAATTCCAAGTTTCGATAGAGCTTTGGGAATGTTGTCCTCGGTGGTTACTTTCACCACCTTGCCGCCTTCGAGCGTGAAGTGCGTGGTGCGGTAGTTCGAGAAAATCACTGGTGCATAAACCATGCATTTGTCCACGTCGAGCAGCGTGAACACCATGTCGAGGTGTATGAACGATTCGGGGTGGTGGGGCAGTTCCTGCACAATGATGTGCTGTAGCCCAGGTCCTTGCACGAAGTGATTGGCTATGAAGTCTATACCCATGGCGTTGGTTCGGCATCCGTTACCGATTAGCAGCACATCGTCGCGCACCACCAGCACATCGCCGCCCTCGATTGTTGCGCTACCAAAGGCATTGCTATTCATGGGGTTTACCGTGGCTACACCAAATTGCTCGGTGAAAATGGTTTCCATAATTAGGCTTTCGCGGTCGCGCACGGCGTTGGCCATTTTGCCAATCAGCACGCGTCCGCCAATGGTCATCGAGGCGTCGCGGGTGAAGTATAGGTTATACAGCGGTTTCAGAGCAAATCGTTCCTGGCTCAGGTTGTCCATAATTGGGCTAGCCTCAAGGGGCAGACCCTCAATCAGCGCGTTGCTCAGGGCACTGCTGTCGAGCGATAGCAGATGGTCGGTTAGGTGTGATAGCCCTTCGTGTTGGCATATTTTCTGCACCAAGGTTTTTTTCACCTGGTTGCGCTCTAACGTGGCTTTCAGTAGGTCGGCCACCTCGTAGGTGCGGCACACCTTGTTGAGCGCTCCGCTGAGTTGGTCGTGTTCGGCTTGGGCTACCTGCTGGCTTAGAATGTCGCTATATAGGGCGAGATGCGCGTTCGATGGGGTCATGCGCTCCACTTCGGGCCCCGGTTTGTGAATGATAACTGCTTCTAGTTCACCTATTTCTGATTGAACATTTACGTTTAGTTGCGAGTCCATAGAATATATTGATGGTTTAGTGCAAAGGTAGTTTTTATTGTTGAATTTACCTAACATAAAACGATAAACAACTGATAATAAGTATTTTATATTTACACTAATTATATTGATTGACAATCAACATGTTAAATGTTTGATAGTATTATTTTGTAAACGATGCTATTTTTTAATTCACTTATAACATTTCGAAACAGTAAAATGCATTAACTTTGTAGCCATGAAAAACGAGGTAATTGGAGTCCGTTTTTGTGGCTCGTTGCCGAACTTTTTCTAGGTTAGGTTTTGGTTAAGCAATGGGGGCTGCTGGATAACACCGGCAGCCCCTATTGTTTTGATGTACGCAGCGATGCGCTGCGTTGGTTGGCGAACGACTAGTCTATCTCGATATCGTTGGGTGCGAAGAAGTGGAACTCCAAAAAGTGGTACGACGATATGGGCATCACCTTTAGCCTGCAGCGGTATTTGAATGCCCATTTTCGGCGTTTAGAAACGAGTCCCTGGTTAATGAAGGCAGCAATGTAGGGGTGCGTCTTCAGAATGATGCGGCGTTGTTTGCGTGAGCTGGCAATCAGCGCGAGTTTGCTCTCTATCTGGTCGTCGAGGATGAGCGTGGGCGACACCTCGCCGCTGCCTTGGCAAACGGGGCATTTTTCTTGGGTATCGACCTGCATCTCGGGCCTTACGCGCTGACGGGTGATTTGCATCAGACCGAATTTGCTCAGGGGCAGTATGTTATGCTTTGCACGATCCTGCTCCATGAGCGTTTTCATGTGCTCGTAGAGCTTGTTGCGGTTTTCGCTCAGGTGCATGTCGATGAAATCGACTACGATGATTCCGCCCAGATCGCGCAGGCGTAGCTGGCGGGCAATTTCGTTGGCGGCGGCCAGATTCACGTCGATGGCGTTATTTTCCTGGTCGGTGTTCGATTTTGAACGGTTGCCGCTGTTTACGTCGATCACATGCAGAGCCTCGGTACGCTCAATGTATAGGTATGCGCCGCTTTTAACCGATACGATGCGTCCGAAAACGGTCTTTATCTGTTTGGAGAGGTTGAAGCTGTCGAAAATGGGTACGTTGCCCGTGTATAGCTTCACTATTTTCTCCTTTTCGGGTGCGATGGTTTCTATGTATTCGCGAATCTCGTTGTATAGCCCTTCGTCGTTCACGGTGATGCTGTTGAACGATCCGTTGAGCATGTCGCGGAGGATGGTGGTGGTGCGTTTCATCTCGCAGGCCAGCTGGCTGGGCATTTTTGCCGTGCGCAGTTTGTCGAGTGCGCCCTCCCAGCGTTTTAGTAGCTCCTGTAGCTCGGTGTCGAGCACGGCCACCTTTTTGCCCTCGGCTGCGGTGCGCACTATGGCTCCGTAGTTTTTCGGCAATATGCTGGTCATCAGTCGTTTGAGTCGCTTGCGTTCCTCTTTCGACTCTATTTTTTGCGATATGGAAACCTTGTCGCTGAAGGGTATTAGAATGATGTGGCGGCCGGCCAGCGATATTTCGGAGGTGAGCCTTGGCCCTTTGGTCGATATGGGTTCCTTGGCCACCTGCACCAGCACGGGTTGGCCGGCGGTGAGCATCTGGCTGATTTTGCCGCTCTTGTCGAGCTCTTTCTCGAACTTCACTTTCGACACGGGTAGGGGCTTGGTCTTACGGGCGTAATGGCCAAGGGTGTAGTTGTGCACCGTGTGAAAGTTGGGTCCAAGGTCGAGGTAGTGTAGGAATGCGTCTTTTTCGTAGCCTACATCTACGAATGCCGCATTCAGACCCGGCATAATTTTCTTCACCCTACCAAGATAGATGTCGCCAACCGTAAACTGAACGTTGCTCCGCTCCTTGTTGAGTTCAACCAGTCGTTTGTCCTCAACCATGGCGATAGCTATCTCGTTCTCCTGTACGTCGATAACTAACTCGGTGTTCACGGTAATCTTAGAGTTTGTGTTGGTGGGTGTGTTTGCTGGGGGGTATCAAGCAAAAAACCTAAAATACTCCTTCGGAGTACTTTAGGTTGCTGGTTAATTTCCTCGGAAGAGATAGGTTGCTATTTCTTCTTGTGCCTATTCTTACGCAGTCTTTTCTTCCGTTTGTGGGTAGACATTTTATGCCTCTTCCTCTTCTTTCCGCTTGGCATGGTTGTATCTATTTTTGGGGTTATACTCTGTGTGTAAACGAACTACTTTACGTTGTTCTTAATCTTGTTCACAAACGATTTGGCAGGTTTGAACGAGGGAACGAAGTGCTCGGGGATAACAATGGTGGTGTTTTTCGAGATGTTACGTGCGGTTTTCTTGGCGCGTTTCTTAACAACGAAGCTGCCGAAGCCGCGTAGGTAAACGTTTTTCTCCTTAACCATCGAGTCCTTAACCGCTTCCATGAAAGCCTCAATAGCGCGTTGAACGGTTACTTTCTCAATCCCTGTCGATTTGGAGATCTCATTAACGATGTCTGCTTTAGTCATAGTTGAAACTTTAAGTATCAGTGAATTAGCATTCAAGTGGCTCAAAAATGTGGGTGCAAATATACGGCAATTTTTTTTACCATGAATCGCTAACTTGCTAATTTTGACAATTATTTATCGTCAAATCTTCTGAAAATGCCGTTTACATTAGTTTTGTTGAAATGGTTCGTCCAGTATGGGCGGCAGTTGCCCTGGCGCGATACCGATAATCCATACTATATATGGGTGTCGGAGGTGATATTGCAGCAAACGCGTGTGGCGCAGGGGTTGAGTTACTATCTCCGTTTCATTGAGCGTTTTCCCACTGTGGAGGCTTTGGCTAGTGCGCCCCTCGACGATTTGATGAAGGTGTGGCAGGGACTGGGCTATTACACCCGTGCGCGAAATCTTCAGGCTGGTGCGCAGCAGGTGATGGAACTTTATGGAGGACAGTTGCCGCAGACCTATGCCGAACTGCTGAAAATCAAGGGACTTGGAACCTATTCGGCTGCAGCAGTAGCCTCGTTCGCCTTTGGTGAGGCTGTGCCGGCGGTCGATGGTAACGTGTATCGCATTCTGTCGCGGGTGTTTGG
Source organism: Bacteroidales bacterium (assembly GCA_017524185.1). GTDB lineage: Bacteria > Bacteroidota > Bacteroidia > Bacteroidales > Tenuifilaceae > RGIG6076. Next base: position 1,769 of record JAFWUG010000162.1, on the reverse strand, counting down.
GGTGTTCACACCCATCGATACGACGCAGGGGCGTAAGGAGTTCTTTGCGCTGGCTGCCGATTTGATGGATAAGCAGCGTCCGGCTCTGTTCAATCAGGCCATCATCGATTTTGGTGCGCTGGTGTGTACCTATCGCGGCTCGCAATGCGCGGATTGTCCGCAGTCGGTTTGGTGCTATGCCTACCGTAACAATATGGTGGACAAACTGCCCATAAAGGGGCAGCGTGTGGTTGTGCGTAGTCGTTATTTTTACTATTTGATGCTGCGCTATAGGAACACAACCTTTGTGCGTCGTCGCGCCGAGCGCGATATTTGGCATTCGCTCTATGAGTTTCCGCTCATTGAGTTGTCCAATCAGGTGTCCATCAGCGAGTTGATGGATACAACGCAGTGGGGCGATTTGTTGGGTGCCGATGCGCAGGTTGAGGTGCTGTCGGTGTCGGAGCCCATAAAGCATCAGCTTACGCATATAACGCTCTATGCCACTTTTATAATAGCGGAACTGCGTGCTGTGCCATACACTCTCGGGTTGGACTATCGGTGTGTGCCAATCGGCACGTTGGCCGACTATTCGGTGCCACGTGTGATTGACGCCTACATGGCCGCCGAGCCTGCTGTGCGCTATTTCTCTAAGAGCGACAAGGCGTATGGGGCTGACGATGAGGATGGTGTGGTGGTCATAGACTAACTGGCGAGGTATTGCGCTACTGCCTCGGCGCAGCGGTCGCCGTCGAGGGCCGACGAAACTATGCCGCCCGCGTAGCCTGCGCCTTCGCCTGCAGGGAATAGCCCGGCAATGGCCACATGCTGTAGCGTTTGAGGATTGCGCGGTATGCGCACTGGCGACGATGTGCGCGATTCGACTCCCACCACCAGTGCCTCGTTGGTTACAAAGCCGCGCATCTTGCGATTGAATGCGGCAAAGCCTTGGCGCAGTCGGTTGTTTAGCACGTTTGGAAGCCATTGGCTCAAATCCGATGATACCACGCCAGGCATATAGGAGCAGCGCGGAAGACTGCTCGAGGCTTTGCCCTGCACAAAGTCCGACAGGCGCTGGGCAGGTGCGGTTGAGCCGCCGTTGCTGTGTTGCTGTGCCATTTGTTCCAGTTGGCGTTGGAGTGCAAGTCCGGCTAAAGCACCATGGGCAGCGAATTGTTGAGTGTCGGCCTCGCGCAGTTCCACCACTATGCCCGAGTTGGCGTAGGGCGAGTTGCGTCGCGAGGGCGACATTCCGTTCACCACAAGCCCGTTGTTGCTGGTTGATGCGGGCACAATGAAACCGCCAGGACACATGCAGAACGAATATACGCCCCGCCCGTCGATTTGCTCCACAAGTGCGTATGATGCGGCGGGAAGCAGTTCGCCGCGTGGCTGTCCGTGGTATTGTATGTGGTCGATGAGGCTTTGCGGATGTTCCACTCGTAGCCCCATGGCGAATGGCTTTTGTTGTAGTTCTACGCCTTGTTGTTGGAGCATTTCATACACGTCGTGAGCCGAATGTCCTGTGGCTAACACCACTGCGGCAGCCTCTATGCGCTGTCCGTCCGAAAGTTCTACACCTGTGGCACGTTGGGAGTTTAGCAGCAGTTTGTGCATACGGGCATTGAATATTATTTGCCCTCCGTGTTCTTCGATGGTTTGGCGTATTGCGCTGATTATTAGTGGAAGTTTGTCGGTGCCTATGTGCGGATGTGCTTCAAACAGTATGGTGGGCGATGCACCATGATGGCAAAGCACATGGAGTATTTTGTGGTGGTTGCCGCGTTTTT
>JAFWUG010000161.1 GCA_017524185.1 Bacteroidales bacterium | reverse complement strand
GCGGTTGCTTTTTACGGTGAAACTATACTCAGCATCAGTGCTCTCTACGTTGCCGTTCTCTTCCCAGCCTACAAACTTATAGCCCTCATTTGCCGTGGCCTTTAACGTAGCGGTTGTGTTCTCGTTGTATGTACCAGCACCATTCACGCTACCGCCCTCAGTTGGGTTGGCCTCTGCTATAATGCTAAAGGTATTAATATCCTTTTCAAACTCTGCTGTAACGGTAAAATCCTTAGTAACATTCACGTCTGTACGTGGGTTTTGGGTGCTGTTATCGCTCCATTTCTTGAAGTGATAGCCCGAGTTTGCCTTTGCCTCTACAGGATTAGCGTTTTGGCCGTGAACAACGGTTTGCGTTTGCGGACTACCACCTTCTAACGTACCGTTAGCACCGGCAATGTAGGTAAGCGTGTAGGTTTTCTGAGCAAACTCGGCCACAAACGTGCGGTTGGCAGCAATATCGGCAATGCTAATGGATGCTTCGGTGCTATAAGGAACTCCGTTCTCTTTCCACCCTACAAAGCTGTACCCCTCGCTAGGCGTTGCCATTAGCGTGGTTGATGCGCCTTGGTTATATGTCCCTGCTCCGCTAATGCTACCGCCCTCAATAGGATCGGCTGTAGCACTTATAGTCCATGTGATTGGCTCAAATTCGGCAGCGATGGTAACATCGTGCATGGGCAGGGTAAATGTTTTACCATTCAACGCCACTTCAACATTCTCATCTTCAGTATTATAAACACGCAAACTACCCTCTTTTAGGCGATAGCCCGCATCGGGAGTAACAGTGATAATAATTTGTTTGTTAGCTAACGTATCGCGCAGCACAAGGTCTATAGGCACGCTAATGCTACCATTCTCAACATCTGCTATATTAACTTTCACAGTTGTGCCTAACGTCCAGCCGCGCCATTTGCTAGAGGCAGAAGCATCACCTTTCTCGTTTTTATTATAGTTAACCACATCGTTTCTGTAGTTTTCTTTGGCATTCTCTAATGCTTGGCCTGTTAGAGGTGCCCCATTACTACCAACTATTTGTATATATTTAACGCTGGGAGTATTCAGGCTGAAAGTTGGATCGATGCCATTCTCAATAGTTATTGGAGTAGAACTTAGTTGCAATACTTTTACATTGCTGCACCGCTCCAAGAAGTACGACCTAACGCTTTGTACATTAGGCAAAGAAACCTTTTGCAATGTTGAAATCCTCAAAATAGAGGTTTCGACTTTATAAAGGTTAGGGAGATTTATATATTTTAGATTTTTTGCAGACCTAAATGCGTTCTGACCAATGGTGGTCATTTTCGCAATATGAACTTCTTCTGTTGAAATAGGGAAATAGAGTTGCTCGCCCGTATCAACAGCATCTAACTTGCCAAGGGGCGCAACTGATGTTACAGTATTGTGTACAAAGAATTTTTTTAGATTACTGAGCGTTCCTCTATTTGCCCTTAGATTAGACCAATCCGAACCTGTAACATTTCCCTTGGTTACCTCTATAGTTTCAATTTGGCTTCGTGAAATGCCCAATTTAGCTGCACTATCGAGGCAAGCAATTAAGTGAATTTCCTTAATAACAGCATTGCCATTGATTATTACCTCGAGCGAATCTGTTTTATTGTCGATATTCCAGCCATACCATAGTTTGGTGCTACGGTCATATCCAAAATGATTACGATAGTTTTCTTCTGCCGTGATTAAATCGGGTCCGCTGAGCATATTGCCATTATTGTCGCAAAACAGAAGGAAACGAACCTCGGAACTTCCACTAAACGCTCCATTAGAAACATTGTCAGCAACTGGCGGGGTAGCTCCTATTTTCATGTATGTTATGCTCGAACCATTGAATATACCACTACCGTTAAATACGGCAACTCGTGGCAAACTAATAGTATCGAGCATTGAGCATCTTAAAAAAGCGTATGTGTCTAACCTTTTAACATGTGGAAAAAATGCTTTTCTAAGATTTACATTGTCAGTAAATGCATTAAATCCAATGCGTTCTACTTTAGCCAAGGATACCTCCTGTAACGATTGACTAAAATATAGATTTGAAGTATTAACGGCAGGCATATCCGACACAGCAATAACCTCAGGCAAATCAGCAATAGTAAATTGCCTAAGATTACTGAGCAATCCCCTTACCTCGCGCAGATACACCCAGTCGGTTGCTATAAATTCTCCTGCTACAACCTCAATTGACGAAATAGCACTCTTATTAGGGTCTGGAATTGCACTTAAAATATCTTTAAGCGAAGAACCGCTACGTGGCAGAACTCTATCGTTGTTTAATACAACCGTTAATGGTTGTTGTGAACCATTTATTCTAAAACCGTACCATAAATTATTCTTATACCCTGTATGGGTTTGGTATTTATTTTCAGCATTTGTTTTTGCAATTCCAGTGAGCGGATTGCCATTGTCGTCAACCAACACAACAAACCGAGGCGATGGGCATCCATCTAATGCATCGCCGGTTATTCGTATTGGGCTAGCTCCTAATCTTAAGTAAGTAAGAGCAGAGCCATCAAAAATACTGGGTTGATTTAGCAGTGTTACTTTGGGCAAGTGCAACGTTGTTAGTGAACCGCAAAAGTAGAATGCGCGTCCTTGTATCGAGTTTACTTGAGGGATACTAACATCGTGCAATTTGGTACACTGCGCAAACACCTGTTGCTCTATTACAGTGGCTTGCGGAAGGTTTACCTTTTGAAGCGATGTGATGCTATACAGTGCTCTTGTTCCCAAAATATTTAGTTTAGCAACGCTAAATTCCGCTAAGGGCGACGATAGCACACTTGCGCTACCAGAAGGAATATTGGATACAGCGGTAATACTTTCCTCAACGGTGAAATGTGTCAATGCTTTTAGACTGCTTTTATTATTCCTTAGCCAAACCCAATCGGTGGCCAAAATTTCACCCGATGCTATAGTTATCTTTTCTATGCTACCTAAAGCCACACCTGACTTTGTGATGGCATCTTTAAGCGTATTACCTGTGCCTGCTTTCGTATTTCTGCCCTTGTTATATACTATGTTTAGGTTAATTGGTAAGCGGCTATGGTCGAGTTTGTAGCCCTGCCACTCACCACCAGAAAAAGAATTAGCAAGGCTAACGGAATCTGATCCTGTCAGTTCATTACCGTTAGCATCAATTAGCAATAGATAGCGTGGCGAAGGAGCTCCTTCGAAAGTATTGTTTTTAGGATTCGAAAGGGTAGGTCTGCTACTTAGTCCCAAATAGGTAACAGCCGACCCGTAGAATAGTTTTTGTGCCGTAATTGTAGTAACGCTTGGCAATTTTATTGTAGTTAGATTGCCCGCGGACATAAATGCATAGTTTGCTATATTTTTTGCTTTAGGAAGAGTTAAACTTTCCACGCCGCAGTTTACAAACGCATACATGCCAACTGTTTCGAGTTGCGGGAGGTTTATTTGTTTTAGTCCACCAGTGTTGGCAAGCGCACGTTCGCCAAGCATCGTTACATCGGGCATGTTAGCATTGCTCAACTTATTGCAATTGTAGAATGCATACGCGCCAACAGTTTGTAGTTTATGTGCGCTGAAGCTTTTTAAGTTTGAACTGAAATAGGGATGCTCGCCATCGGTGGTGGGCATATCGGCCACTGCATCAACACCATCAGTAATACTGAAATTGGCCAATGCAATAAGGCCAATCTCGGCCTTATTGTTGCTTTTGAGATATAGCCAATCGGCGGCGGTGAATGTTCCCGCCGAAATCTCCAAAGCTGTAATTTCTGGCAAAACAATGCCTGTCAGCGCATCCTCTAACGAGGACTTGCCTGTTACAGTAATGGTTGTGCCAGCGGTTATCTTCACCGTCAGGTTCTGTCCAAGCGCAAGGCCTGGTATTGCTAGCATTAGAACTAACAAACAAACTGATTGTAGGAATTTTGTTCGCATGGTGATTGAGATTTTATGGAGTTAATCTATTTGTCTTGCGTTGAACAAAAATTGGTTGCATCCACCTCGCGGCGGACATATAGCACATTTCGTGCTTTTACGCATCTCTTGAATCAGGGTTCTTATTACGACATAGAATCCGAACTACACTGGCTGCTTTTCGTGGGCTAAACGGTGCTTTTTGTAGTCAAGATGGAATAGGCGCACAAAAAAAGTAGAGGCACAATCAAGCTCCTGCGTGTATATCTCCTGTTCGCGATGGAATAGGCGCACAAAAAACGTAGAGGCACAATGGCCTCTACGTCTGGATGTTGTGCACCGTTGGCTATTATTCAAACTGCTTGAAAGCAGTTTTTATGCGGCCAATGGCCTCGCGCAGCTGCTCCTCGGTGATGCACAAGGGGGGAGCAAAGCGAATGATGTTGCCGTGGGTGGGCTTTGCCAGCACGCCCTGCTCGGCCATGGCAAGGCAAACGTCCCAAGCGGTTTTGCCAGGCTTGTTGCGGATAACCACTGCGTTGAGCAGACCTTTGCCACGCACCAACTCAATCATGTCGCTCTTAATGGCTTTCATCTCCTCGCGGAAGATTTTGCCCATCTTTTCGGCATTGGCGGCTAGGTTCTCGTCCTTCACCACCTGCAGGGCGGCGATGGCCACCTTGGCAGCAAGGCAGAATCCACCAAAGGTGGAGCCGTGCTCGCCGGGTTTAATGGTGAGCATAATCTCATCGTCGGCCAGCACGGCCGAGATGGGTAGCACACCGCCCGACAAGGCTTTGCCCAGAATGAGGATGTCGGGGCGAACGCCCTCGTGGTCGCAGGCCAGCAGCTTGCCCGTGCGGGCTATGCCACACTGCACCTCATCGGCCATAAACAGCACATTGTGCTTCTTGCATAGGTCGTAGCATTTCTTCAGGTAGCCATCATCGGGCACATACACGCCGGCCTCGCCCTGTATGGGCTCGAGCAGGAATCCGGCGATGTTTTTGCCATCTTTCTCCAGCACGCGCTCTAGGGCGGCTACATCGTTGTAAGGAATGCGCTCAAAACCAGGGGTTAGAGGGCCATAGTTGGCATACGAGTCGGGGTCGTTGCTCATGGTGATGATGGTGATGGTGCGGCCGTGGAAGTTGCCCTCGCAGCAGATGATTTTCACCTGATCGTTAGGAATACCCTTCTTGGTAACACCCCAGCGGCGAGCCAGCTTTAGGGCGGTTTCGTCGGCCTCGGCACCGGTGTTCATGGGCAGCACCTTGTCATAGCCAAAGTATTTGGTTACATACTCCTCGTACTCGCCCAGCACGTCGTTGTAGAATGCGCGTGAGGTGAGGGTTAGCACCTGAGCCTGGTCGGTTAGAGCCTTAACGATTTTGGGATGGCAGTGGCCCTGATTTACGGCGGAGTAGGCCGACAGGAAGTCGTAGTACTCCTTGCCATCAACGTCCCAAACCTTTACGCCCTGGCCCTTGGCCAGCACCACGGGTAGCGGGTGGTAGTTGTGAGCGCCGAATTTGCTTTCGCGCTCCATGTACTCTTGTTGTGTCATCTTGCTCATTTTGAGAGAGATATTAAGTTTTGGTAAATTGATAATTTACAGTTTTGTCGTGCATTTACACGACCTTTTTAACGCGTTTTATTCGCAATAGTTTTATGAGCCAATCTGGATTGTGGCATCAATAGGTTTCTTCTCCATGTTCAAACTGATTCCCAAGGCTTTAATAAGCGGCACTTTGTAGGTTTCGACAAACTCGATTAACGTGCCATCGGGGTCTTCGATATAGGTGAAGTGACCAGCGGCATCGCCCATGTCGAAACGGCCTTTTACGTTAGAATCGACCGTGAAAGGAAATCCTTTGGAGTTGCAAAGCCGTTCCAGTTCGGCCATGTTCTTGATGTCGAAACAGAGATGGATGAAGCCAATGTCACCCCAAAGACGATTCTTGAATATTTTCTGCGGACTGCGATCGAGGCACTGCACCAACTCAATGCTCGATGTGCCAAACAATTTACTAAAACCACCCTGACGGGGTTGAGAGTGCGTTAGCAGCACGCGGTGGATTCGCTCGCCACCGCCAGGCAGACAGAAGAAGTCTTCGGCAGCACCCTCCACATCGTACACCACCTGGTCGTAGCCCAAGATGTCGCTATACACGCGGCGCGCCTCGTTGATGTCGGACACGCCAATCAGCGCACCGCAGATGCCCGAGGTGGGCTGCTTCATGTTGCTATACATGAGTGAATCCTCAACCACATCGATGAGGTTGCCCGCTGGGTCGGCCACAAAGAAGTGCTGTACGCCCGCTGGATTGGGCGATGGCGGACATAAGGGCTTGGTGTTCTGACTAACTAAGTGCCTATAAGCTTTATCGATATTAGGACACCGCACCTTGGCTGCAAATATACCAAAATCGCCCAGCTGCACAAACAGTTGCGGCGGTTCGGGGGCGCGATCCTTATACTGCCAAATCTCCAAGCCGCCGCCGCCCTGTAGGTTCATGGCCAAACCAGCGCGGCGCTGATGTGGTTCGCCTCCAGTGTATGGAAGCATGAGTTCGGCTACGGTGTTGTCTTCAAATATTTTAGCATCGAAGCCGAGGTTGTCGATGTACCATTGAAAGGTTTTGGCAAAATTGCTCGTGCCTACGCCGATCTGCTGTATGCCATATATTCTGTGCGACATGGAGTGTTCTTATGTAGGGTTTATCTTGGTTACAATACGGAAAAATAGGCGTGGGAAGAACCGCTTGATGTGTACGGGCAAAAGCTCAATGCCTCCAATCAGCCGCTCGGCTCGACGCTGCTTGATGGCCTTTAGGTAACGCTGTGCGCATTTGTCGGCGGGCAGACCGTTGAGCTGTCCGGGGTCCATTTGTCCATGCTCGCGTCCTTGACCATCAATAGCATGGAGCGAGATGTTGGTGCGTATGCGCCCCGGGTAAAGCACAGTAACGCTCACATTATGGGGCTTTAGCTCGGCTCGCAGCGTCTCAAAGTAGCCCTGTATGGCGTGCTTAGCGGCAGCATAGGCCGAGCGAAGCGGAAAGCCGAACTTGCCCGAAATGCTGCTGGTGGCAGCCACAAAGCCATCGCCATTGGCCATAAGCACGGGCAGCACAGCCTTGGTTAGCACCACATAGGAGAAAAAATCAATCTCCATTATTCGGCGCGTGAGTTCCACTGGGGTATCTACTGCCAACGCCCGCTGGCTGATGCCGCCGTTGTTGATGAGGCCGAACAGGTCGGGGTGCTGCTGGGCTATGGATGCGCCAATGCGCTCAACCGTAGCGGTTTCGGAGAGGTCGAACACCACCTCCTCACAGAGCGACGTGTGCTGGCGGCACTCTTGAGCCACTGGACGCAACTCTTCGGCGTTATGCGACGAGAGGATTAGCCGTGCGCCCTCGTTGGCCAGCTGCAGGGCTATTGCACGCCCAATGCCCGACGATGCGCCGGTTATCCATATCAGTTTGTCCTTTAGATTCATCATGCCCAGATAACTCTTTTGGGGGC
>JAFWUG010000020.1 GCA_017524185.1 Bacteroidales bacterium | reverse complement strand
GTTAGGCAACGATTTGAGCAATTTCACCGATTTTTCGCGCCCAACGGTTATGGGCATCACCACGCCCGGAAACAGCACCGCATTGCGCAGCGCCATAATAGGCAACTCGGTGGGTATGTCGTCGGCGTTGAATGTATTCGAATGCGTTTCTGAGATGATCGGAATGATGTTGAAGTCCGAATCCTCAGGCTCGTCGTCGAATGGAGTGTCGAATTTTATGCTGAACTTATTCATAATCTGCATTATAAAGATTTATTTCCCTACACTCAAAACTGACAATATGTCAGTTGTTGAACATTTTCATAGGGTTTTATGGATATGGCAACCCTCGTGCCATTCTATCGCTGTGGCATTTTTTATCGATATTATATCCCCATTTATATCGTTCTATGCCTGCGGCGTGTAAGTTTTGTCAGGATTTTCTGCGTCGAAAACATGCTCTAAGATGCTACGCATAGGCGCATCGAGAGTCAAGCCTCGCCGCGCAAACACCTGCGCTGCCGTGCCTAAGGCCATGCCCAGCGAATGCACCTCTATGCCAGCAGGTCCTCCCCATGCAAAACTGGGTATGAAATTACGCGGATAGCCACTGCCGAATATATTGGCGGCCACCCCCACCACCGTGCCAGTGTTGAACATGGTGTTGATACCGCATTTTGAATGGTCGCCCATGATTAGCCCGCAGAACTGCCGCCCAGTTTTCTCAAAACGCTGCCTGGCATAGTTCCAAAGCTTCACTTCGGCATAGTTATTCTTGAGATTCGACGTGTTGGTATCGGCTCCCAGATTGCACCATTCGCCAAGCACCGAGTTGCCCAAAAATCCATCGTGCGCCTTGTTGCTGTAGCCCAGCAACACACTGTTGCTCACCTCGCCGCCCACCTTGCAGTGGGGACCAATGGTGGTGGGACCATAGATTTTTGCTCCCATTTTAAGCGTAGCATGTTCGCACAGGGCCAGCCCACCGCGCACCAAGCATCCCTCCATCACCTCGGCTTCGCTACCTATATATATAGGCCCATCGGTGGCGTTTAGGGTGGCGCATTCAACCCGCGCTCCATCGTCTATAAAAATGCGCTCGGGACAAATCACCCTATTGGTTGCTGATATTGGCTTGGATCGACGCCCCTTGGTGAGCAGCGCAAAATCGCGCTCGAGAGCCTCGCCATTCAATGCAAATATATCCCACAAATGTTGCACCTGTAGCACCTCATCGGTATAAGAATCAACCTCAAACGCCGACAGTTCCAGTGTTTCGGGAAGTTTATCGCCAACAAAAGCGGCTATCAGCACATCGCCTTGCACCAGGGCTTCGCCCATTTTTAGGTTCATGATACGCTTCACCAATGCCGCATCGGGACACACACCTCCGTTGATTAAGCAGTTTATTTCGCCGCGCATCAGCGGATACTGCTCAGCAAGATACGGCTGCGTGAGATACGACGCACGCGCCCCCAGCATTTGCTCCCATTTTTGAGCAATGGTGAGTATTCCCAGCCTTATCTCAGCCACAGGGCGCGTGAAGGTTAGCGGCAGCAATTGCTGCCATCGTGCATCGTCGAATAGAATAAATTTGGGCATTGTAAGTGTTTATATACCACATTGTTACAAACAAGGGAGAACCCTGTAGCGCTCTCCCTTGTCTTGTTGCATACGGTAGGTATGTAGTACCAACTCTACTTCTTCTTCTGGTCGATATGCTTTTTGTAGCGGCTCATGAACTTGTCAACGCGTCCGGCGGTGTCAACCAGCTTCATCTTACCGGTATAGAACGGATGCGAGGTGTTCGAGATTTCCACTTTTACCAAGGGATACTCCTGACCATCTATGTTGATGGTTTCCTTGGTATTCACGGTCGATTTGGTGATAAAAACATGCTCATTCGACATGTCCTTGAATGCCACCAGTCGATAATTTTCGGGGTGAATTCCTTGCTTCATTGTGAGTGTTGATTACTGCGTATATTTACGGGCGGCAAAGTTAGGTCTATTTTTGCTAAATGCAAAGTTTTACACAAAAAAAAATTATTACAACTCGTATTATCGTCTTGATTTACAGTTATTTAAAACCCAAACTCACCCAATCAATTCCTTGCCAACCGATTGGGCTATGGGGTTTTTCGCAGCGACCAGTCGCTGGGCGCATTGGCACACTTGCTCTCGTAGGTGATTGCTGTGCTCCGACATCTGCCGCAGGGCATAAACCATCGCACCGCGCATTAGTTCGCTGGCCGTTTCGGCAATATCCTCCACTATTCCTATATATGGTTCTAACACAACTGTTTCCACTGCACTGCTGGCCGCATTATAGCCAAACATCATCAAGCCAGCGCGTTGCAGCAGTTCATTATCGCTAATGCACCACTCGTAGCTCCGAGCCAAGGCCAAACGGCTCATACCAAATAGGTTAAGGCACACGAAATCGATTATTTCAGGATTATTGAAATCGCGTGCCCACTCGTCCATCTGGGCATCGGTAACGGCCAAAGGCGTATCGACCAAAGCCGCCAGCAACTTACACTCGCGCATATCGTCGCGATAGAGCATCAGGGCCAGCTCGTGGTTGTTGGCATGTGGCTGCGCCAGCGGGCGAAGAGCATCGGGGCTTACGCCGAGGTTCACCTTATATAGATAACCCTCGCGCAGCATCTGCTCGGCCGTTTGCGGGTTGGCCAACTCGCGCAAGCGTCCCTTTAGCTCAACCATGGTGTCGAATGCACCCTTGGGGCTTTTGCTTTGGGGCAAATTCTGATGTCCGCAGTGTTCGTGCATGGCGCAAACTATTCAAATTTGCTAGCTATGGCTTGGGCTATCTGCGCAAAACGCTCAGGCTGAAGTTGCAGCTTAGGCTTTTGGAAATCGATGTCGGCCTCGGTGTTTAGCGGCACCAAGTGGATGTGGGCGTGTGGCACCTCAAGCCCCAAAACCGCCACGCCCACGCGTTTGCAGGGCATAGCACGGTCAATAGCCCTTGAAACCCGCTGCACAAATTGCGCCAGCGCGGCCAATTCATCGGGCTGCAGGTCGAAGATATAGTCCACCTCCCGCTTAGGAATCACAAGCGTGTGGCCCTCGGCCAGCGGATTGATGTCGAGAAAGGCGTAGTGCCTATCGTCCTCGGCCACGCGATACGAAGGTATTTCGCCCTGAACAATACGACTGAATATGGAGGCCATGGCTTATATGGATATTTCGAGTATTTTGAACTGCATAATGCCAGCCGGGGCTTTCACCTCAACCACTTCGCCCACCTTTTTACCCATCAGGGCTTTAGCAATGGGAGTTCCGACGGAAAGTTTTCCCTCCTTGAGGTTGGCCTCCGATTCCGACACGAGCATATAGATATGCTCGGTTTTGGCTTTAAGGTTCTGTATTTTCACCCGATTAAGGATTTGAACCTGATCGGTGTTGATTTTCGACTCGTCGATTATACGGGCGTTGGCCACCAGATCCTCGAGCTTAGAGATGCGTAGCTCTAGCAATCCCTGAGCCTCCTTGGCGGCATCGTATTCGGCATTCTCCGAGAGGTCGCCCTTATCGCGAGCTTCGGCTATAGCGCGCGAGCAGGCAGGACGTTCCACGGTGCGCAGATGGTCGAGTTCGGCACGCAACTTGGCCAAGCCATCCTCGGTAAGGTAGCTAATCTTTGACATGATTGATTCTCAGTTTGTTATAAAAAAAAGAATCCCGATTGCTCGGAACTCCATGTTTTTGCAAATATAGTACTAAAATTTCAAAATCGTACCCTGAACTAAAAATTATTATGTCTAGGAGTTATGATTTCGGCATACAGCACGGCTTTAATTGGGTCGAAACCATTGGCTTGAATGTCGGCCAGCACAGGGTGCAACGCCTCAATCTCATCGGGTTGAGCCGACGATTCTGCTCGGCGTTCCACCGGACGCAGCGGGCTTTCGGCCACAACTACAGGCTCTGGCTCAGGTATGTCGATGGGCTTATAGCTATAGCCCGGATAGAGTGTCTGCTCGTCGGCGTCGGCGCTGCTTTCGCTCCCCAACATAACGGACTCATCGGCAAAAATGGTCTCAAAGCTTTTAGGTATAAACACCTCATCCTCAGCACTATCAAATGTTTCGCGTGCGGCCTCGAACGATGATGACGACGACATTGGAAAATAATCGTCAGTTTCCTGATAGGCATCGTTCGGCTTGGAATATGGGTTGGGTGCCAATGGGTCAAAAGCGTATGGATCTGGGGCTTGAACAGGTTGCTTGCCACTTGATGGGGGTTGTGTCTTTATTGACTCTATATTCTTTTTGGCCACTCGCCGTGCCACACCCACCATTATATAAATGGCTATCATTACAATATAAATAAGCGTTTCTGTATCCATTGCGTTAACTAACCTACTGATTTCTATTTAGATGACCTTGCTTCTCTTGCTATTCGGCGTTGCTGTTTCACGGCCTGCCGCCTGTCGCGCTGCATTTGACGGGTCGATTTTTTGTCCTGTAGCCGCTGCTTGGCACGCGAGAGCGGGTTGCTGCTGGTTGAGCGCAAGCTTTTAGACTCCTTGGCCGACTGCTGCATCATTTTCTGCGCCGAGGCCGATTGCCGCTCCAAACCTGCCTGCTGCTTGTCGCGGCTATACTTGGTGCGAGCCTTGTCGCGCATTTCCTCCGATTCCTTGGCCGACTGGCGTATCATGCGCCGCGCCGAGGGCGACTGCCGTTCCTGCAGAGCCTGTTGCTTGTCGCGGCTATACCTGGTGCGAGCCTTGTCGCGCATTCCCTCCGACTCCTTGGCCGACTGGCGTATCATACGCTGCGCCGAGGGCGTTTGCCGCTCCAGCAACGCCTGCTGTGGGTCGCGGCTATACTTAGTGCGTGCCTTATCGCGCAACTCCTCCGACTCCTTAGCCGATTGGCGCATCATGCGCTGCGCGGTGAGCGTTTGCCTTTCGAGCATGGCCTTCATCACGTTGCGGCTATACTTGGTGTTGCCCAAATCGCGCATGGCTTTCGACTCCTTGGCCGAGGCGACCATCATCTCCTTGGCCTGGGGCGTTTGCTTGGCGAAGTGCGCCTTCCGAAACTCGCGGCTGTAGCGCGCATCGAGCTGCATGTTGGCCATACGCTCCCGCGCCATCTTACGCTCCTCGCGCCGATGCTCGCGCTGATACTTCCGCACCTCACGATTGCGCTTCGCCATGCTGCCCTCCAAGTTGGACCAGCGCGAACGCGTACCCAATAGCGGGTCGGCCTTTCCCCCTGTTGGTGCGCTCCAGAGCAGCAACGGAGCAACGGCCAGGGTAAGGATTAGCGTAAATCCGATGATTTTTTTGTAATATTGCACCATCATCGCTTTAATATCATGCGCTGTTACATGCGGACAAATATACCAATTTATACGATACTATCCACGCTTATGGTTCTGTTTTGCGCCTGTTTCGACAACGAGCAAGCGCGTGTAATTCCCCAAACACCCGTAAGCATCTACGCCGAACTATCGCTCCCCTTGTTTTCGCCGCTCCAGTACGACGGCAATGCCATTGTGGTGCCAGGATATGGCTACCAGAACAATGGCATTATTGTGTATAGATACACCAACGCGGTGAACGCCTACGACTGCACATGCCCCAACTGTATGATAAGCAGCGAACAGGTGAGCGTGATTGCGCTCGATGGCCTGAGTAGCGGCACTGCCACCTGCCCCGTGTGCAGTGCACAATATATGCTGCTAAACGGCTGGGCCTCAAATTTCGATTATCCGCTACAGGCCTACACCGCTACCATCACAGGCAACACGCTGCACGTACATAATTAGCAAAGCCAATACTAAACCATGAACCTATATGCGTAATACACTAAAAGCCATCGCCTTGTGTGCATTGACATATCTAATTGGCCACACAGCAACGGCTCAGGACAGCTGGTCGCGCGAGGCCATGGTGCGCTATTCCGCGCTACACCCCATACAAGCACCAATCACCCACGCCATGGCCTACAAGGGGCAGCTACGCGCCCACCTCGGCCTTGAAGCAATGAGATCGAAAAAAATTGCACCCGCTCCAGGAAACTACATAAGCCCCTCCTTTTTTACATACAACGAAGACCCTTATTGGGGACAAAGTCATGCCAGCCTCGCGGCATACTACACGCCCTGGGAACACATATCGTTTGGGCTCTCATTCTCGGCAAACAACTTAGATGCTGGTGTAGAGTCTATACACCCTACCGTTTGGACGCTAAATACCGAACATAGTTTAGCATCAACCTCAGCAGCCTATCACGCCAAATTTTCCGAATATTTTGCCTTTGAAGGCCAATACTCGCTGGGCTTTGGCAAAGGCAAATTAGCAGCATCGGGGCTTGAGATAACTGGCGCAATTTGGTACTACATTATTCCCATCCCAACGGGAGTCAAGCGCCACCAAATCGAACACTCCTATTCGATGTTCAACCAAAACCTGTCGGGGGGCATTTCGGTTTACACCGGCAAACGACTAAAACACCTATTCCAAGGCACTTTTATGCTCAACATAGGCCACACACGCTACTTCAACTTCAACCACGACAACAGCACCACTCTTTGGGCCGACGTGGCGCAACGGCTACAGAGCAATCCGAATGTGTTTAGCCTAACGCCATCACTGATTTTCACAGTGAACACACCCAACGTGTTCAGCGCACAGTTCAACATAGGGCGGCAGTTAACCTGGCTCGATGGCACCCCCTACTCGCACACTTTTAGCGCGGGTGTGCAGCTGTCGTTCCGAATCCTAAAAAAGCGCATTTTCCCCAAACCCGAAAACGAATAGCACCCAACAAGGCTACATCTCGTCGAACATCGGCACGGCCACTGGCTCCGCCGCGCCAGTGGAACGGTCGATACGAAGGCAAAGATGCCGCAATCCGTTAGAAATCAGTATGTAGCGAGCGCAAAAGCGGATATTATAGCGGCAAGCCTGCTGCAACACCTCGTTGGTGAGCTGCACGGTAGGGGCCTTACATTCGGCCACCAGCAAGGGCTGCGCCTGACGGTCGAACACCACAACATCGGCGCGGTGCGATAGACCATTGAGGCGCAAGGCCGCCTCAACCTGCATCAACCCAGCAGGCACACCCCGATGCTGCACCAAAAAGTTCACCAAATGCTGTCGCACCCACTCCTCGGGGGTTAGAGCCACATAGCGCCTACGCACGGTGTCGAATATGCGCTGCCCATCGGCACTTAGCTTGTAGGCATAGGGCGGCAAACCAAGCGGCGGAAACGATGTTGCTAACATGTGCCGGGGATTTAGGGTGATGCTACGGGCAAAGATAGGCATAAATTCCGATAGAATACAGCGGTGTGTAATTCAATACAAACTAAAACACTAAAATTCAGCTGATTACTCGTATTTTTTGAGCATTCGCAATAAATACCTATCTTTGCGAAATGATTAGGCAATGGGCAAGGCTCGGCCAACAGCGGCAGCCCCATTTCCACAGCAAACAAAGCACACCAACATGCACACGAAGCAAGAAATCTGCGAGAATTGGCTCACCCGCTACACCGGCCAACAGTTAGCCGACTTTGGGTCGCACATACTGCTCACTAACTTCAGGGGCTACCTGGAGCTGTTTGCCCGCCTCAACGGGGTGAATATAGTGGATCCGAGTGCCAACATGCCATGCGCCACCGCTGGCGGCATCACCATGATTGACTTCGGCATGGGAAGCCCCAATGCGGCCACCATCATGGATCTGCTGAGCGCAATAAAACCCAAAGCCGCGCTATTTTTGGGCAAATGCGGCGGTCTGAAGTCTAAGAACAACGTGGGCGATTTCATACTGCCCACGGCGGCAATCAGGCACGAGGGTACGTCGAACGACTACCTACCGCCCGAGGTGCCCGCTCTGCCCGCTTTCTCGCTGCAACGCGTGGTGTCCGAAGCAATCTGTAACCACGATAAGGACTACTGGACGGGCACGGTGCTATCGACCAACCGCCGCGTATGGGAGTACGACGAGGAATTCAAAGAGTACCTGCGCACCACCCGCGCCATGGCCATCGACATGGAAACGGCCACACTGCTCACCGTGGGCTTCTACAACGAAATTCCAACAGGTGCACTGCTACTGGTATCGGATCAGCCCATGATTTCGGAGGGTATAAAAACCACGGCCAGCGACCGCATGGTGAGCTCAATGTTTGTGGATAGCCACATACTGATAGGCATAGAATCGCTGCAACAGCTCATTGAGAGCAACCAATCAATCAAACACATGCGTTTTTAGTCGCCATGGCATTAGCAAAAAGCGGCAGCACGTTCGCCGAGGTGATGGGCGAACTCAAAAAGGGCAAATACCGCCCCGCCTACTTCCTCACTGGCGATGAACCCTACTACATCGACCAAATATCGGACTACATAGAGCAAAACGCGCTTAGCGAGGAAGAAAAAGCGTTCAACCTGCTGATATACTACGGCAAGGAAGTGGACGTGAATGCCCTAAACGTTGAAGCGCGCCGATTCCCCATGAATGCCGAGCGACTGGTGGTGATGGTGAAAGAGGCGCAAAGTGCCAAGAACCTCGAAAAACTTGAAATCTATCTAAACTCGCCCGTAGCATCGACCGTGCTGGTGATATGCCACAAACCCAAGACCGAATCGAGCGGAGAGAAAGGCGCGCGCCTCACCAAAATGCTGAAACAGCTCGAAAAAATTGGCGGCATCAAATTCGAGTCGAAAAAACTCTACGACAACCAGGTGCCCGACTGGATAAGTAAATATCTGAGCGAAAAAAAAATAAGCGTAACTCCTGTGGCCTGCCAGCTGCTCACCGAACACTTGGGCAACGACCTTAGCAAAATAGCCCACGAGCTCGACAAACTGCTAGTTGCCCTGCCGCAAGGAACAACCACCATCGACACCAAGCAAATTGAAGACAACATCGGTATAAGCAAAGATTTTAACCGATTCGAACTCACCAAGGCCATTAGCGAGCGCAACATACTGAAATGCAATAGAATAATAAACTACTTGGCCAAAAATGCTGCACCGCTACCGCCAATCATATCCACCATACATCAGCACTTTGTGCGCATACTAAAAACCCACCTGATGGCCAACTCCAGCGAGGCCGATTTGGCCCGTGCGCTGGGCATAAACCCATTCTTTGTGCGCGAATATCGCGGAGCGGCATCAAAATACGACATCCGACGCACCGTGCGCTTCCTATCGATGCTGCGCGACTACGATCTTCGCTCAAAAGGCATGGAGCGCGGCACAATCGACGATGGCGAACTGCTGCGCGAGTTGCTGTTCTACATCCTACACTATTAGCATCCATAACGTTGGCCATCAAAAACTACATATACATCCACAGCAGCCGCGTGGAGGGCGATTTTGTGAACGGAGCTGAGCTCCCCATCGACCCGCACAACAACATGCTGATGTATAACGATGGAACCTACGAGGATATGCTGGCCTATGGCACCGAAGTGCGACACCTGCCCGCCCACCTAACACTGCTCAACAACAACCTCAAACGGCTAAACATAAAACCGCCGCTGCTACTCTACAACCCAGCCAGCATTAGCGAAAACATAACGCGGCTGCTCAACAAGAACCGCATATTCGACAGTTCGCACATCCGTTTAAGCGTATATCGCAGCGCAAACGACAGCGCGTGCCTTAGCATACAATCGCGCCCCCTGCCCTACCGCCAATACTGCTACAACGAGTCGGGCATAGTGCTAAGCGTGCTGGAGAACAGCCCCCATCCCGACGCGCCGCTATCGCTCATACGCGGGGCCAACGGAACGCTCAATGCGCTTGCACGGCAATACGCCAAGAGCCAACGAGCAGATAACTGCCTTATGCTTAATCGTTTTGGGCGTATTGCCGATGCCATTGAAGCCAACATGTTCATAATGCACAAAAACACGCTCTACACACCATCGAAACGCGAGGGCTGCTGTCCCAATGTGATGCGCGATTTAGTACTACAGGCAGCCATGCGTTTAGGCATAGCAGTGCAGCATCAGGTGGGGCTAAGCCTACAAGCTGTGCTCGATGCCGACGAACTGTTTCTGGCCGAACCGCTCTGCGGAATCACCTGGGCCATTGCCTGCCTTAAACAGCGCTATAGGCACAACACTAGTCAGCTGATACACAACGAAATTAGCCGCCTCACCTTTGGTGGCTAAAACGCACCTTTTAAGGTTGTCAAAATTTACTACCTTTGCACATCAAACTCAAGCCCAAATCAACATGAGCATGATAAAAACAATATTGGCAAAAATATTCGGCAACACCTACGTAAAAACCCCGTTGCTCGGTATTTTGGCCTCAATCATCATCATATTAGGCGTAGCACTCTACCTGCGCATACGCACCCAGCACGGCCAGTCGTTCCCCGTGCCCGACATGCGCGGCCTAACAATAGACGAAGCCATCGCCATGGCCCGCAAAAACCAGCTCCGCGCCGAGATAACTGACTCCACCTACATCATGAACCGCACCCCAGGCAGCATCATCGAACAAATTCCAGAGCCTGGCACGCACGTAAAAACTAACCGCCGCATATTCCTGATAGTGAACGCCAAAAGCCCCATGAAAGTGCGTATGCCCAACGTGGTGGGCTACACGCTACGTCAGGCCAAGGCCATACTTGAACTCGAAGGGCTGAGCGTGGGCGCGCTCCGCTTCAGAGCCGACCTGGGCACCCACAACGTGCTGGCGCAAACCCTCAACGGCGACACCATAAGCGCAGGAAAACTAATACCCAAGGGCACAAAAGTAGAACTGGTGCTAGGACGGGGAATGTATGGCGAGCAAACCAACCTGCCGCAACTGGTTGGCCTCAAGCTAAACGATGCCCAAAACCTAATAATCGAAGCAGCACTAAACATTGGCAAAATACAATTCGACGAAACAATAAAAGACTACAAAGACTCGTTAGAGGCGAGGGTGTACAATCAATATCCCGCCTACTCCAGCATAAACAACATAGCCTTTGGCACCAAGGTGAACATTTGGCTAACGCTGAACCAAAGCCGCATACCCCAACGCGACACCACCAACACACCGCTATTCAAAGGCGGCAACATACGCACCAACGAAGATGAGGAAATATTGGAATAAACACCTCATAACCAGCATAATAGCACTACTAACAGCGACCACAATCGCACCAGTTAGTGCTAAGCAAAACAGCGCAAAGGCCGACACCATAGCACTTCCATTCTTTGATGACTTTGCCCGCCTTCAGCCCGCACCCCGAGCCGACCGCTGGGAGCAGGGCGGCGGCGTTCGCACAAACCTGCGCTACGCACTGAATACCAAATCGATAGGTACAGCCACATTCGATGCAGCCGCAGCCAACGGCAGGCTCTACCCCAATCTATCCACCTCGCCGCTACCCGCCGACACCCTCACATCGCTCCCCATAAACCTCGAGCGAAGGATTGCCGACAGCCTATACCTCTCGTTCTTTGTTCAACCTCAAGGACTTGGCTATACCCCAAGCGAACGCGATTCGTTGGTGGTAGAACTGCTCGACAGCACGCAGCAATGGCATCGCGCCGTGGCCATCACCTACCAAGCCGCTAACCAAACGCTCACACAACATTTCCACATCAAGCCGCGCACCATTGAGCGCACCCGACCCAACATTACGCAGCAATTCCACCCCGTGATGCTGCCCATTGATGACAGCCTGTTTTTATATAAAGGGTTTAGGTTCAGGCTGATAAACTACGCATCGATTGACAAGCAGCAAACCATAGCCAGCCGTCAGGGCAACTGCGACCACTGGTTGGTGGATTTGATTAGGCTCGATGCCCACCGCCACCAGCACGACACCACGCTCAACGATATAGCATTCTGCGCACCAATTGAGCCAATGCTCAACGACTACACCTCGGTGCCGTGGCACGTCTTTGGAAAAGCCTCGAAAGACTTGGTGCCGCGCCCCATGCAGTTCACCACCCAATATGCCAACTTGGGCGACTCGGTGTGGAACGTAACGCGATACTACAAAATAATCGACCTGTCGGGGCAAGCCCCAACACAAAGCTTTAGCGGTGGCTCGGCAAACAGCGACCCCTTCACCATCGATACCTTTACCCGCAACTTTGAGTACGACCACAACTTCACATCGGCCTGGGCCGACTCGGGCAAATTCCGATTTGTGGCCTACCTCAGCACCAACAACAACCCCAAAACCGCACACCTGCGCCACAACGACACCTTATACACCGACCTGCTACTGCATAACTACTACGCCTACGACGATGGCTCGGCCGAAACAGGCTGGGGATTCATAGGCGAGGGAACAAACAGGGCACAGGCCGCCATGCGATTCACCAGCTTGGTTGACGACACCCTAAAGGGTATAATGATTTACTTCAACCACACCCTGGACGATGCCAATGCCACCAGTTTCAAACTAACCCTATGGAACGAACGCAACAACCAGCCTGGCGACATCATAGCCCAACGCGCTGGCGTAAGAACCGCATACGCCGACAGCCTCAACCGCTTTATATGCTACCAAATGCCAGCAACATTCGTAGCCAAGGGCAGCAACTTCTACATCGGCTGGCAGCAGGTTTACGAAGTGTTTATGCATGTTGGAGTCGATTTGAACACCAACCACAGCGACAAACTGCTCTATAACAAAGGAAACGGATGGACACCGGTTAGCTGGGACGGTACGCTAATGATACGCCCAATCATGGGCAGCACAGCGGCACACTTCACCGCTGCACCTACAAGGCAGCGCACCAGCATCAACCTATACCCAAATCCTGCCAACAGCATAGTAAACATAGGCATCCCCGATGGCACAACGGCCAAAACCATTGCCATATACCACAGCAGCGGCACGCTGAGCCTACACCGCCCCTACGCCCCACAAATCGATGTGGCGCATCTTCCGCAAGGGCTCTACATTGTACGCGTGGCGCTAAGCAACGGAAAAACAGCCACGGGCAAACTAATCATAAGCCGATAGAACAAGCCGATGAGCGACAACCACGACATCGACCAGCAATCCGATGCGCCTGAACTATACGAACACCACCGTTTCACGGTGGATCCAGGCCAAACCACCATGCGAATCGACGTGTTTTTGGCCGACCGCATTGGCGGGAGCGTTAGCCGCAGCCGCATACAGCAGGCCGCCGAAGCCAAGTGCATATTGGTAAATAACAAGCCAGTAAAGGCATCGTACAAAATAAAACCATTGGACTCCATTTCGGTGGTGATGGCCACACCGCCCCACGAGTTGGAGATTGGCCCCGAGGACATCCCAATCGACATAGTTTACGAAGACGACGATTTGCTGGTGGTGAACAAGGCTGCAGGCATGGTGGTGCACCCCGCCTACGGCAACTACACCGGCACATTGGTTAACGCCCTAATGCACCACCTGCGCCACCTGCCGCTGTTCAGTTCGGGACAGGTGCGCCCCGGACTGGTGCATCGCATCGACAAAAACACATCGGGGCTATTGGTGATTGGCAAAAACGAGATGGCCACCAACGCTTTGGCCAAGCAATTCTTCGAGCGCACCACCTCGCGCCGCTACGTTGCGCTTGCATGGGGCGACATGGAATCGGACGAGGGCACAATTGAGAGCAACATCGACCGCCACCCCAACGACCGCACCCGCCGCCAGATTTGCCCACCCGAACAGGGCAAACACGCCATCACACACTGGCGCACCATCGAACGATTCGGCTTTGTGAGCCTAGTGGAATGCCGTCTTGAAACTGGCCGCACGCACCAAATCCGCGTGCACTTCGCCCACATACGCCATCCGCTCTTCAACGACGAGGTGTATGGCGGCGACCGCATAGTAAAGGGCAATCCCACAAGCAAGTTTAAACAATTCATCGACAACTGCTTCGGCCTATGCCCACGGCAAGCCCTACATGCCCGCACACTAGGCTTTACGCACCCCACCACTGATCAAGCCATGCACTTTGAAGCCCCCCTCCCCCCCGATATGGCTAGTGTCATTGAAAAATGGCGCACCTACAGCCGCTATGTACCGATGCTAGAAGAGGACTAAAAACCGCTAATGGTACGATTTTTGTGGCATTACAAGCCATTTCACCAAAACTCTGTAGCCATGAAAACCTCACGTTTGCTCCTCGCCGCTTCGGCCATTGCCGCGCTAATTAGCAGCTGCACGCGCAACATCTACGCGCCCTACTGCCAACCGGTAACGCTATTCAACCAGCAGGGCGAATACCAAATAACGGCGGCAGTTAGCGATGAGTTCTTCAACAGCGGTGTGAGCAACTACACCGATAGCACCGCCAGCAGTCACCGCACACACCTCAACTACGAAACCTCAGGCCACAATTTCGTGGCGCAAGGCGCATACGCCATAACCGACTACTTGGCCGTGGCAGGCGGCCTGTCGCTCTACCGCAAGGGCAACAAGGACGTGCAAAACCTCACCGACTACGACGCAATAAACTACGGCGAAGTGGCCGCAGGCTACTATAAGCCAATAAACACCCAGCTCACTTTTGAGGTTTACGCCGGCACTGGCCTAAGCTCGCAGAAGCACAAATTCTCCACCGCTGGCTGGGCCAACCTTAAATCTTCCAAAATATTCATACAGCCCAACTTTGGCTACACATCGCCAATATTCGACGTGGGCGCATCGGCCCGCATGAGCTACCTCAAATATTTTGGGCTTAAAAACAACATCGATGCCACAAGTTCTAGTTGGGCCATGGGCGATCATCTGTATATGAACCAAATAGGCCAAAATAGTGGCTTTTGGCTCCTTGAGCCAACAATTACTGTGCGCGCTGGCTGGAAATTCATCAAGGCAACATACCAACTCACATACCTCGTACAGCTCAACAACCACGACTATATCCTGCATGGTCACGGTGTGGCCTCGTATCGCCACTACGTGGGCTTAACCTACACCTTTGGGCATAAATACGAATAGCATCAACCTAAACGCCTAAATATGAGAAGACTATACACAGCAAGCATCGTTATAGGTTTACTGGCTGCGGTTATACTGCAAAGTTGCATCTACTATCCGCGCAACTACTACGTATATCAGCCACACAACGTGCCAATGCTGCGCGACTCGGGCGAGGTGGCCTTGGACGTAGGCGCAACCTGCAACTACGAAGCCAATTTCTACTGGCCATTCACTGTGCCCGAACACGAAAGCTACGGCTTTAACATCGATGCAGCATACTCGCCCATCAAGAATTTTGGAATTATGGGCGGATACAACTTCTACAACGACCACCGCGACAACTCAATAACCGCCCACAATGGCGAGTTGGCCGTAGGATACTATCAGCCATTCGGAACATACTGGGTATTTGACGTTTACGGCGGCGACCGTTTTACATTTCAGAAACATTTATTCGACAACGGCAACCAAGGTTCAGCCCGCGTGCAGATGCACAACATATTTGTGCAACCCTCGATAGGATTCTCCTATGCGCCAGTCGATTTGGTGTATGGTGTCCGCATAGGCTACGCCTATTACAACAGCATAGACCACAACATTACCCACGAGAAAGAAGCCGAGGCCATAAATTGGCTCGTCAAAAACCGAGGCCACCTAATGGGCGAGTACTCCCTCACCCTGAGGGCTGGCTACAAGGACATCAAAGCGCAGCTGCAACTTTCGCACGGTTTCAAACTCGGCCAAACGTATGAAAACATGCCGCAGCTGAATAGTTTCACTGTCTCGTTAGGCCTTCACTTCTGCTTTGGGCGAACGTATCCGTAGTAAATAAAGGCATTTGCCCATAAACATTGAACTATATGGCAGTACGGAAATCGTACATAGCACTAATGCTAACAATGGCCATTGCACCGCTGCTAATTGGCTGCGGCGCAGGCAGATTACAGCCTTGGACGCCGTATAACTACTACATCTATCAGCCGCACAACGTGCCAATGCTGCGCGACTCGATGGAGTTGGCCTTAGACGTTGCCTTAGCGCACAACTACGAGCATGGCGATGAGGTTTTTCCAATCCCATTTCCCGACATAAATACATCAGAAATATACGGCCTAAACGTAAACGTAGCAGGCTCACCAATAAAGCATTTGGGAATTATGGGCGGCTACACCTACTATCACTCCGACAGACTAAAATCGAGCGCTACAGGCGGTCCGCCCACCATCACATCGCACATTGGCGAGGTGGCTGTGGGCGGCTACATTCCATATGCGGAGTATATGGTTGCCGACTTCTATTTGGGCAACAGCCTCAGTTTCATGGAGATAATTATGCCAAACAAGCAGGCGGCCAAGATAAACTTGAACAAGCTCTTTATGCAAGCCTCAATAGGATTCTCCTATGCACCAGTCGATTTGGCATATACCATTCGCTTAGGCAAAGCGTCGTTTTTTAACATGAGCCACAATTTCACCTCACCCGAAGGCGACTATCTGAATAGGCTCGCAATCACCGATTTTATCGATGTTTTAGAGCATTCGCTTACGGTTAGATTTGGCTATAAGCACGTTAAAGTGCAGGTACAATTGGGCGGCGGCATCTGTCCGCGCGAATTTGAGAGCAGCGAAACACACTACTTCCTGGATAAAAACTATTCCTGTACAGCCTCGTTAGGTTTGCATATCGCCCTTGGGCGCAAATACCCTTAGCGATGCGGCGTTTGCCTTTGCATAGCATCGGCAATCACTTGGTTTAGCACCTCGCGCATGGTGCTACCCATGGCTCTAACCTGCTGCGGAATGATGCTCTCGGCACTCATGCCAGGCACGGTGTTTATTTCCAAAAAATAGGGATTGCCCTCTGGGGTTACAATATAATCGACCCGCACAATGCCGCTACATTGCAGGCGGTCGTAGATGCGCGAAGCCATCTGCTGCAAGGCGTCCGACAGCTCCACGGGAATTTGGGCGGGCGTAACCTCGTTCGACTGATGATTATACTTGGCGTTGTAGTCGAAAAACTCGGTGTGCGAGATTATTTCGGTTACGGGCATCAGCACCTCGGGCGCACCCTTGGGCTTGAACACACCGCACGAGAACTCGCGGCCACCAATGAACTCCTCCACCAGCACGTCATCGCCCTCAAGCAATGCGGCCTCAATGGCGGCGGGCAGGTCGGCCACGGCCTTCACCTTCGACACACCGTAACTGCTACCGCTGGCGTTGGGCTTCACGAACAGCGGCAAGCCCAGTTCGGCCACCAGAGCCTGCGCATCGAACGTCTGCCCACGCCTGATTAGCACCCCACGCGCCAAACCAACACCAGTGGAGCGTACCAACTCCTTGCACACAAACTTGTTGAAGGTGATGGCCGCGCTCATGGTGCTACACGTAGTATGCGGAATGCCCATCAACTCGAGGTATCCCTGCAGCAAACCATTCTCGCCAGGCGTTCCATGAATCATCACTAGAGCGCAATCGAAACGCAAACGCTGACCATTGGGCAAAAGAGCCGAAAAATCGTCGCGAGTTACCGCAAGGTCGCCATGTTGCGGATGCTTCAGCGTCCACTGCGTGCCGCTAACCAGCACGGTGTGAGCCACATAGAGTTGCGAATCGAGCCATTGCGCCATCTGCGCTGCTCCACGGAGCGATATTTCGGCCTCCGACGAATTACCGCCGGCCACAATTGCAATATTAAGCTGCGAGTTCATAGGAAAACTAACGATTTGAGGCGCAAAATTAGCAAAAACAATCAGCCAATAATCAAATCGGACAACTTACGTTTGGGTACGCAATGCACATCGCGCTGGTCGCGATAGTACTCCACCGCGCCGCTCTCTGGCATGTCAACCAATTGCACCTGCTCGGCCGGATAGCCCAAGGCCAGCACGAGCACGGGGTGCAGGTGTTCGGGCAATCCCAGCGCTTGGGCGAGCTGTTCGCGCTTGAAGGCGGCAATTATGCATCCGCCCAAACCGCGTTCGGCTGCACCCAGCATGATGGTTTGCGCAACAATACCTTGGTCGATTACTGTTGAGCGCGACAGCTGCTGATCTTCGAGCATCACGATGTAGGCCGCTGGGCGTTCGCCCTCGGCGGGGCCGGGCCATGTGCGCAGGTATCCTGCCCAAGCCAATATTGGGAATATCAATGCGTTACGCTCGGCTGTGTGCGATAGCAAAAATTTAAGCGGCTGCATGTTTTGGGCCGATGGGCAAAATCGCACCAAATCGACCAACCGCTCCAACACATCGCGCTCAATCTTCCTATTTTGCTCAAAACGCCGATACGAACGGCTCTTCAGGGTTAAATCAGCAATAGATATAGACATACTTCTAAACAAAAATAAGCAAAAACGGCAGCCATTAACTGCTTCAGCACGTATATACGCAACGTTCGGCAACGGGTTATCCCCTTTCGGGAATACAAACGCATTAGTTGCGGCGTTTTTTATACCTTTGTGAACATAAATTACATATCGATATAAATGGCAAAAATACTGGTAATAGACGATGAGCGGGCTATCCGCAATACGCTAAAGGAAATATTGGAGTTCGAGAAGCACGAGGTGGATCTGGCCGAGGACGGTGCAGCTGGGCTGGAGCTGTTCGGACAGCGGCACTACGACATTGTGCTGTGCGACATAAAGATGCCCAAGCAAGACGGCATTGAGGTGCTTGGACTACTCAACGAGCAGTCGCCCGACGTGCCCGTGGTGATGATTTCGGGGCACGGCAACATCGACACCGCCGTGGATGCCATCAAAAAAGGAGCATTCGATTTTATAGAGAAACCGCTGGATCTGAATCGCCTCTTGGTTACCATACGCAACGCCACCGACAAGCAGCAGTTGGTGCAGGAAACCAAGCAGCTGAAACGCCGTGTTAATAAGGCTTTAAACATAGTAGGCGAGTCGGCTGCCATTGGCAAGGTGAAGGACATCATAGAACGTGTGGCCCCCACCGAGGCCCGTGTGCTAATTACCGGACCAAACGGCACTGGCAAGGAATTGGTGGCCCACGGCTTGCACCAGCAGAGCACCCGCGCCGCCCTGCCTTTTGTGGAAGTGAACTGTGCTGCAATACCATCAGAACTAATTGAGAGCGAGCTGTTTGGCCACGAAAAAGGTGCATTCACATCGGCCATCAAACAGCGCAAAGGCAAATTTGAGCAAGCCGATGGCGGCACACTGTTTCTCGACGAGATTGGAGACATGAGCCTCAGCGCGCAGGCCAAGGTTCTGCGGGCTCTACAGGAGAACAAGATTACCCGCGTGGGCAGCGACAAGGACATCAACGTGAACGTGCGGGTGATTGCAGCCACCAACAAAAACCTGCTCCACGAGATTGAGCAGGGCAACTTCCGCGAGGACCTATACCACCGCCTGAGCGTCATCATAATCAACGTGCCACCTCTAAGCGAGCGCCTCGACGACATACCCGCGCTGGTTGACCATTTCAACAGCCTAATCTGTGCCGACTATGGCACACAGCCCAAACAGTTTAGCCCCAAGGCCATTGAAGCATTGCAAAAACTGCCCTGGACGGGCAACGTGCGCGAACTTCGCAATGTGGTAGAACGCCTAATCATTCTGGGCGGCAAGGAGGTTACTCCCGCCGATGTAAAGGCCTATGCCAGCGCAAATTTCTAAACAGCATTCACATCTGAAATCCTCGTAACAGCACACAATTTCAGACGGGACGGGATAGGGGAAACAACATCGTTTTTTCAGCGATCGACGCATATACAGACGCAACAAATTGCGTCTGTAATCTCTCCCCCACCTGAAATAAAAATGGCTACACCTCGAAAAGGAGTAGCCATTTTCCTAAAAACCCTAAACTCTGGGTGGAAGATGGGATTCGAACCCACGACACCTGGAACCACAATCCAGTGCTCTAACCAACTGAGCTACATCCACCATCAAAATCGGGGGCAAAGATAGTATTTTTTGCTTTACATCCTGCCACTAAGAACACATTTTTTTTGATACAGATTCGCACAACACCTACAAACAACTGATAAACAAGAATATATATACGTAAAATAATTTCAAAAGATCTCCACATATAACATAAATCCATCGTCCATAACCATACAACTGAAAGACACATAACAACACATTTGGCTATACTCAAACAGAAAGACGCCGCATAATTTCGTACTACAAACGCAGCTATTCATCGGCGTAGCACGCAAAAATATATCCCAAAAGCATCGGATTATGCCAACGATTGCCTATCTTTACCGCTTATGATTGGCCTACGCCATATAGTACTCGCCCTGCTGCTCGGGCTTATGCTGCCGATGCAGGCGCACGGTTCGTTGCTCACCAACCTGGACAACAACGACATTCCCGTGTCGCCTTACGAGCCGCACGAGGCCGACACCACCGTGGTGCCTCCAGCCACTCCCCATGCACAGGTAGCGACACAGCAAAAAGCAGCCTCACAGCCCATACACGTTGTGCTGCGCGATTTTGTGTCGTTCGGACTGGCCATGCTGGCCATTGTGGTGCTGCTCTTTGTGCTGGTCCACTCGCAAAAACAGGAACAACGCCGCTCCATGGAGAAAAGTATCGCATCGCAGCACTTCAAGGAGATTAACAACGAGCTGCGCAGCGAACTTTCCCTCCGCATGCAAGAACTGCGGCTGGCACGCGAGCAGGTGCAAGAGTGCAAGCGCACCTCCCACGCATTCATGAACAACGTAAACCACGAGATACGCACACCGCTCAACGGACTAATCGGATTCTCGCGCCTGCTCATGCAAGACAACATCAGCCCCACCGTACGTGCCGATTTTATGCGCAACATAGAGCAGCAAGCCACCAAGCTCACCCGCCTGCTCGACGATTTGCTTACCATCACTCAGATAGAAACCAACCAGCTCGACATCCAGAGCGAGCCCTACAACCTGAACCTGCTAATCGACGAACTGTACCGCGAATACTACCAATCGATGGCCGTGAAGCAGAAACATCTGCACCTGCAGATGCTGAAGCCGCTCGATGATAGCGAAGCCACATTTAGCATCGACCTTGTCAAACTGAGGCGCATAATGCAAGCACTAATCGACAATGCCATAAAATTTACAAGTTCTGGACGCATTGAGTTTGGCTACATACTACAGGCTCCCAACCAAACGCTACAGCTGTTTGTGAAAGACACCGGCATTGGCATTCACGAAGATAAGCAACAACAAATATTCGACCGATTCTACCGCACCGCAACCAGCACCGACCTGCTGCCCGAGGGTCTTGGTCTAGGGCTTTCGGTGGCGCAGGGATTGGCTCACGCCATGGGCGGCCACATCGACATAAAATCGCAGCCCAATCAGGGCACAATCTGCTACATCACCCTGCCCCAAATACAACTATCGACCAACAACTACGGCTATTTGGGCGGACGCACCGTGCTGCTAATCGACGAACAGATGGCCGACAGCCAACGCCTAACAAAGATGCTCAAGCAAGTGGGTATCAAGGCTATACACATAAAAATGTTCGACGACATCATAATAACCACTGGCCTATTAGACGATTTGGACGCGGTGATTATGAGCTGGCAACTACCCTTTGCACAAACCGACACCGTGGTGCAGCAACTGCGAGCAGCCAACCCCAACCTACCCATAGTTGCGTTAACCACACCAGGCATTGTGGCCACCCCCGACCCCGTTTGGCTGGGTTGCCAAGGACTGATTGCCCGCGATGCCTCGCCAAACCGTATGCTGCTGATGCTCAACGATATATTCAAAACGCAAAACGAACTGCACAAATAAAACCTGCCCTGCACAATACCACCCACAGCGATGCGTTTACCTATAGGTTTTATGCCGTTTTATTGCTAATATTGTGCCCCCATAAAACCACCAAAAACGCCGCGAGAATTGTCCACCATATTGCCCATATTCACCACATGTAAACGCAAGTCAATCAGCATATTACTACTGCTTGCGATTGCCTTGCTGCTGTCGGCTTGTAGCACGCAGAAAAACACAGCCATAAGCCGCCGTTTCCATAACACCACGGCCTATTTCAACTACTACTACAACGCCCGCGACCTACACCAATTAGCACTGAAAAAGGCCGAAAAAGATTTTGCCTACAACTACACCCTGCCGCTCCCCGTGCTGCTGCTCGACGAGCAGCAAGTGCAGTCGGCCGTGAGCGGCGACATGGAACGCGCCATTGAGAAATGCACCAACCTATTAGCCAAACACTCCATCACTGTTAAACCCGAAATGCCCAAAAAAGGCAGCATGACGGCCAAAGAGAAGGAGTTCTACAACCAAACCGAATTTGTGCGCTGGGCGCGAGAGGCATGGCTACTGGCCGCCACATCGCAGGCCTGGAAGGGCGACTACGACCGCTCTACACAGGCACTGGAATACATCGGGCTACGCTACCCCAACACCCCGATATGGTATGCCTCGCAGGTGTGGATGGCCCGTTTGGCCATTGTGCAGGGCAACTACGTGGATGCCCAATCGCGCCTCGACGAAATCAAAGCCAACCGCAAACGCCCTAACAGCAAAGATTTTGAACATCTTATAGCATCAACCTACGCGTTTCTACACCAGCGACAGGGCAACACCGACGAGGTGATTGCGCATCTGCCCAAGGCCATCGACAATGCACCAAACAAACCTACACGTCTGCGCTACACCTACCTGCTCGCCCAGCTGCAACAGCAGAACGGCAAGAATAAAGAGGCCATA
This sequence comes from Bacteroidales bacterium, assembly GCA_017524185.1. GTDB lineage: Bacteria > Bacteroidota > Bacteroidia > Bacteroidales > Tenuifilaceae > RGIG6076. The sequence goes on along the minus strand of JAFWUG010000020.1, from coordinate 12,102 downwards.
GAGAGCTACAAAAAAGCGCAAAAACTGAACCCCTCATACGAAATGGCCTTCAGCATAAAACTGAACCTGATTGCCCTAGGCGGTGCCAAGGGCGACGACCTGAAACGCGCCCTACTCAAAATGGCCCGCGACGACAAGAACCGCGACTATCTGGATCACATCTACTACACGCTTGGCAACATGGAACGCCAAGAGGGCAACATCGAAAAGGCCATGGAATACTACAAACTATCGGCTCAAAGCAGCACCACCAACACCACCCAAAAGGGAATGTCGTACCTGGTGCTGGCCGACTACCACTTCGACCAAGCCCACTATCCATTGGCCCAAAGCTACTATGATAGCACCATCAGCGTGCTGGACCGCAACTACCCCAACTACGACGAAATAGCCAACAAAACGCGCTGCCTAACCCGCCTGGTGACGCAAATAAACACAGTGAACAAAGAGGACAGCCTGCAACGCGTGGCCAATATGCCCAAAGCCGAACGCGACGCGCTGATTGCCCAACTAATTGAGCAAGTGCGTGAGCAAGAAGACATACAAAAACAACAGGAGATGGAAGACCGCCAACGCTCGATGCAATATCAGCAGAGCCAACGCTACGGCAACACCATGGCAGGCAACGATGGCAGCGGCAAATGGTATTTCTACAACCAAAACTCGTTGGCCTACGGCCAATCGGAATTCCAAATGAAATGGGGCAAACGCAAGCTGGAAGACAACTGGAGGCGCAAGAACAAAACCGAGCAGATGGCCGACATGCCCATGGCCGACAATAACACCCAAAGCGGCAGCAACACGGCCAACCAGCGCGAACTATCGAACAAGAGTCCAGAATACTACCTGGTGGGACTACCCACCACCGACTCGCTCCGCAAAGCATCGAACGAACGCATAAAAACGGCCATGATACGCATAGCCGAAATCTACCAACTGGAGCTGCACGATGCCGAGGCCGCCAAAACGGCCTACCTGAATTTCGCCAAACGATTCAGCACCGACGAGCAAGCCCCCCTATCCTACTACAACCTCTACAAACTGGCCAACGAACAGGGCAACGGCAGCGAGGCTCAGGGCTACAAGGCCACGCTCATGTCGCGCTACCCGCAATCGCCCTACGCCATGATGCTGGCCAACCCCGACTACGTGAATCGCATACGCCAGCAACAGAGCGAGCAAGAGCAGCACTACGAGCAAACCTACACCGCTTACACCTCAGGCAACTACACCTCTGCCCGAGGCATGGCCCGCGAAGGACGCAGCAAATACAGCGGCACCACTCTCGAACCCAAATACGCACTCATTGAGGCCATAGCCTCAGGACGCACGCTGGGCATAGCCGACATGCAACGCCAACTCACCGACCTGGGCAAAAAATACCCCAATACACCAGAAGCGCAACGCGCCGAGCAATTGCTGGCCTCGCTCAAAGCCAACGAACTACAACTAACACAACACACACACAATAGTCAATCGGAAACGCCATCACGAACAGCCCCCAACTACCATCTCCCAAGCGGCGACCATCTGATTGTAGCCCTTGTTCCCAAACAATCGAACATCAATCAGCTAAAATTCAACATCATAACCTTCAATGTTGACTATTTCATCGACCTCGACCTCAACGTGTCGAACAGCACGTTCAACGACTATGTGGAAATGATTAGCGTTAGCGGATTCACCGGACAACGCTCGGCTACGCACTACCTCAAACGCCTCACCGACAACCAAAACAACGTTTTCACCCCGCTACAAGCATCTGATTATCAACTACTAATAATCAGTACCGAAAATATGGATATATTACAGAGAGACAAATCGATACCAGATTATATCAACTTCTACAAACAGCACTATAACAAATAATAAACAACTAAAGCACAGCAGATTATGGCCAACATACTTTGGATTGACGACGAGATTGACCTATTGCGAGCGCACATCCTACTGCTGGAGCAGAAAGGCTATTGCGTGAGTACCGCCACCAATGGTACCGATGCCATAGAAATGGTTCGTAATCAGCATTTCGACCTCGCCTTTCTCGACGAGAACATGCCGGGACTCAGCGGTTTGGAAACCCTGCCACGGCTCAAAGAGGCCAAACCGCTCCTCCCCGTGGTGATGGTTACCAAAAGCGAGGAGGAAAACATTATGGACCAAGCGGTTGGCGCACAGATAGCCGACTACCTAATAAAACCCGTAAACCCCATGCAGGTGCTACTATCCATAAAGAAACATCTGCACGCCAAAGATTTAATCAGCGAAAAGCAGCTGGCCGACTACCGCATGGAGTTCAGCAGCATAGGCACGGCCATAAGTCAAGCCCGCTCCATGTCGGAATGGATGGATTTGCACCGCAAGTTGGTTAGCTGGCGACTCAAAATGCTCGACTCCTCGGATCCCAGCGTCCGCCAAATACTCGAAATGCAGCAGAACGAGGCCAACACAGAGTTCTCTAAATACATAAGAAACAACTACATAGAGTGGTTTGGCAAACGCGCCGACGAGCGTCCGCCCATGTCGCCCAACCTGATGCGCAACAAGGTGTTTCCGCTAATTGACGCGGGACAAAAAGTGCTATTCGTGCTGATTGACAACCTGCGCTACGACCAATGGCGCGCCATTGAACCGCTGCTGGCCGACGACTGGCGCACCGAGACCGACGAACTATACTGCACCATACTGCCCACCTCGACACAATATGCGCGTAATGCAATATTCGCAGGCCTGATGCCGCTCGAAATTCAGCAATCGTTCCCAGATTTATGGGTTTACGACGAAGAAGAAGAGGGCAAGAACCAGTTCGAAGAACAACTGCTACAAAATCAGCTGCAAAGGTTGGGAAAGAACTACACCGTGCGCTACTCAAAAGGCAACACGCTGGGCGGACAGCGGTCGCCCAATGCCAAAGAATTGGCGCAGCACCAGCTGTCGGTGGTGGTCTACAACTTTGTGGATTTGATGTCGCACGCCCGCACCGATTCGGCCATGATGAAACAATTGGCCTCCGATGAATCGGCCTACCTTTCGCTCACCCGCTCGTGGTTTCAGCACTCAGATCTACGCCAGCTGCTCAAAGAAGCCGCTGCACAGGGGCTAAAGGTGGTTATCACCACCGACCACGGCACAACACGCGTGATGCGCCCCGTGAAAGTGGTGGGCGATCGCGCCACATCGAACAACCTGCGCTACAAACTGGGTAAAAATCTGAACTACAGCGCAAAAGAAGTGTTTGAAATACGTAATCCCGAGGCGGTTCATCTGCCCAAGCCCAATGTGAGTTCGGCCTACATATTCGCCTACGGCGATACATTCATGGCCTACCCGAACAACTACAATCACTTCGTGAATCTATACCGCGACACATTCCAGCACGGCGGCATATCGCTCGACGAGATGCTAGTGCCAATAATAACCCTATCGCCGCTACGCTAAAGCACAATGCAGAGCATCACATTCACACTCAGTGAGATAGACAGCGTTGGACAACATCTGGCCGCGCAAATTACTCCAGGCTGCCGCGCCTATTTCTACGGAGCAATGGGAGCAGGCAAAACCACGCTAATCAAATCGCTATGCGCAGCCATGGGCATCGACGATGTGGTGGCCAGTCCAACGTTCGCGCTGGTGAACGAGTACCGCCAACCCAATGGCAACCCCGTGTTCCACTTCGATTTCTACCGTGTGAACACGCCAAGCGAGGTGTATGACCTGGGCTATGAGGAGTATTTCTACAATACCCCAGAAGCCGTATGCCTGGTTGAATGGCCCGAGGTTGTGGAGCAACTGCTGCCCACCGACAACGCACTACGCATAGAGCTAACGGCCAATACCGATGGCTCGCGCACGCTCAAAATTGCACCATTTTAGTCAGCAAACAATTCCACCAACAGCGAGTCGCTAACAAAATAGCGTTCGGGCGGAATTAGCAGCACATCGTTGTCGAACAGCATCAACGCACCGCTACGCAGATGCGGATCAGCCTGCTGCAACAAATGCCGAGACATAGTTACGCCAAAATCACGTTCCACATCCGATAAACTCACTCCCCACTTTGTGCGTAATCTTGTGAGCAACAACTCATTATACGCATCAATAGGCGTAAGTAGTTCCTGCTCCACGGCGGGATGCTGCTGCCGAAGGCCATCGGCCCATAGCCTAAGCGAACGCGCATTCCATTGCCTTGTAGCTCCATTATAGGAATGCGCCGCTGGACCAAGCCCTAAATAGGGCCGACCAAGCCAATAGCCGCTGTTGTGGCGCGACTCCATGCCTGGGAGCGCAAAATTCGACACCTCGTAGTGCTCAAAACCCGCTTGGTTGGTTAGCTGGCGCAACAAATTGAACTGCTGCACGCTCAGTTCCTCATCCACCACATGCACCGTACCGCGCTGCACCTGCTGATGTAAGCGTGTTCGCTCCTCAACCGTCAGATGATAGCACGAAACATGCTGAACATCAAGGCTTAATGCTTTTTCTAAAGTACGTCGCCACGTGTCGATGGTAGAATTGGGCAGCCCATATATCAAATCGATGCTGATGTTACCAAAGCCCGCTTGCTGCGCCTGACGCACGGCCTGAACGGCTCGCTGCGCCGTATGCCGCCGCCCCAATGCAGCCAGCTCGCCATCATCCATGGATTGCACACCGATGCTCAAGCGGTTAAATCCCATGCGCCTATAAGCCCCAAGCAACGCGGGCTGTAAATCGTCGGGGTTGGCCTCAATGGTGAGCTCTGCATCAGACTGCAGGTTGAATTCGGAGCGCACGGCACAGAGCAGTCGTTGCAATTGCTCAGGCGGCAATAGCGACGGAGTTCCACCGCCCACGTAAACGCTGCACACATCGCCCTGAGGCAAATAGTCGCGTCGCTGGCGGATTTCGTGTCCAATCAAATCTACATAATCTGCAATAAAATCTTGATTTGCAATAGAATAGAAATCGCAATAGGCACATTTGCTGCGGCAAAAAGGCACGTGTATGTATATGGATACGGGCTGCTCCATCGAGGCTCGAAATAGACAACGCAAGGTAGGCATAAATTCAAAAACAAAGAGGCGTAGCACCAAATGCAAAAGAAAAGCCAGTTGGCACAATAAGAGTAACACACTAAAACACAGTATATTACAGCGAAACAAACAATACAAAACATCACACCTGTAAAATTTCAGACACACTTATTTTTAATCAATCTAAATTATACTACCTTGGCCGTGGGATTTTTGGATGGTGCAAGCGATTTAAACAAATATAAATCAATCACTTACACCGGTATGCTTTAATAATAAATAACAACTATGAATACACTTACAAAACACATCACACTGATAATCATCACTTTATCGTTGATTATCTGCAGCACAGCACAGGCTCAAAGCCACAGGTTAGGCAAACGCCCCACCGATGCTCATATTGTGGGACACGTAACCTCAAAAGGCGAGCATCTGCCATTCGCCACGGTGAGTATTGTTGGCACAACCATTGGCACAACCACCGACGAGACGGGACACTTCCAGCTACTAAACCTCCCCGAGGGTAGCCACACGATTGAAGCACGTATGCTGGGCTACAAGGTTAGCACACAAGTGGTTGAAGTGCAAAACGACAAAACTACAGAAATAAAAATTGACCTTGAAGAGGATGCGCTGAACATCGACGAGGTGGTGGTTTCGGCCAATAGAACCGAGCAGAAACGCACCGAGGCTCCGATGATTGTGAACACCATATCGCCCAAGCTGTTCAACACCTCGCAATCGATTACGCTGGGCGAGGGTCTGAATTTTACGCCTGGCCTACGTCTGGAGAACAACTGCCAAAACTGCGGTTTCACCCAAGTACGCATGAATGGCATGGAAGGTCCTTATACACAAATACTTATAAACAGCCGCCCAATATTCAGCGGACTGGCTGGCGTGTATGGGCTGGAGCTAATACCCTCGAACATGATTGAGCGAGTGGAGGTTACACGTGGCGGCGGCTCGGCTCTGTTTGGTAGCAACGCAATTGCTGGCACAGTGAATATCATACTGAAAGAGGCCATGAACAGCAGCTACGAGCTGGGCGGCAGCTGCTCGGCAATGGCCGTTGGACACGGTAAAAGCAATACGCCCGTGGGCGACTATCAGCTCAACTTTAACACCTCCATTGTGTCGGCCGACAACCGCACGGGCGTGGCAATCTACGGATTCACCCGCGAACGCGAGAAACTGGACCTCACGGACGACGGTTTCTCGGAATTGGCTCCGCTGAACAACATCACGCTCGGCGCACGATTCTCACACCGTTTCGGTGTACGCAGCCGCTTGTCGCTCGATTTCTTCAACATCCGCGAAGAACGCGACGGCGGCAACGGCCAGCACCTACCGCTACACGAGCGCGACATTGCCGAGGCAATTAGGCACAACATGCAAACGGCCGCCTTCACCCTCGACCAATTCTTCCGCCAAAGCGATGTGCTTTCTGTTTACGCCTCGGGGCAACGGCTCAAACGCAATTCATACTACGGTGCAAATCAAGCACTTGACGCTTACGGCCAATCGACTGACCACACATTCAACCTGGGCGCACAGTACAAGCTTGCATTGGGCCAATCGACACTGGTGGCAGGCGTAGAGCATAATGGCGACTTCCTAACCGACACCAAACTGGGCTACCCCGACTACGCCAACGCCACAATTGCTGGCGACACCATAGCCGAAGTACCTCACACTAAGAATCAAACCATATCGGACCAAACGGCCTCAACCACTGGTCTGTTTGTGCAGTACGACATAAGCTTAGGAAGCCTGAAACTCTCGTTGGGCGGACGTTTCGATCACTATCGCATTGCCGACAAACAAAAGCAAAACAACGCTCGCAAGGGCAACGTGATTAGCCCTCGCGTGGGCATAATGTACGGCATTATACCCGAACTACAGGCACGCGTCAGCTACTCGCAGGGCTATCGTGCCCCGCAACTATTCGACGAGGACCTGCACATAGAAGTGTCGGGCGTGCGCCACGTGGTGCACCAAAACGATGCCAACCTGCGCCAGGAAACCAGCCACAGCGCAATGGCCTCGCTCGACTACAACGGCGTTGTGGGTTCAATGCTACTGGGTGCGCTGGTTGAGGGATTCTACACCCGACTGAAAGATCCGTTTGTGAACGAAATTGGCACTCCCAATGCCGAGGGCGTGGTGCTTTATACCCGCACCAACTCGGCAGGCGGCGCAAGCGTTCGCGGGCTAAACATAGAGCTGAAACTGCGCCCCAGCAAGGTGCTACAGCTCAATTCGGGCTTCACCGCCCAGCGCAGCACCTACGACTCGATACAAAACTTTGGCGAACGCAATTTCTTCCGTACTCCCAACATCTACGGCTTCTTCGCGGCCGACCTTGACATAATTCGGTCGCTGTGCATATCGGCCACTGGCACCTACACTGGTCCCATGTTAGTGCCCTACTTTGGACCCAACACCACGCCCGACGGCGAACTACGCAAATCAAACAATTTCTTCGATTTAGGCGTAAAACTACGTTACACACTTCACTTCCATGGCACCAGCCTACAACTATTTGGCGGCGTAAAGAATGCATTCAACTCGTTCCAAAAAGACTTCGACATTGGCCCCGAGCGCGACCCTGCCTATATCTATGGCCCAAGCCAGCCGCGCACCATCTATTTTGGTATAAAAATAGGCAACAACTTAAATTAGCATATAGCTATGTTTCAAGTACTTAAAACCAAAAAGTTTTGGACCGAGCTGGTTATTATGACCCTCGGAATGATGGTGGCAGCTGCCGCCGTTTACTACTTCCTTGTGCCCAGCAAATTAATCATTGGCACCATATCGGGCCTATCGATTGTGATTGCTGGCGTGTTAGAATCACTTGGAATCCAGGTGAAAATATCGGTAGTGGTGATGATTATCAACGCCATTCTGCTGGTGCTGGCCTGGCTGCTGATTGGCAAGGAGTTCGGCGCAAAAACCGTCTACACCGCCATGATTTTGGGCCCTATGATGGACATTTGGGGCATGATTTTGCCCTACGAACAACTCATCGAGCCGGGCAAAACATCGGTAATGGGCGACATCTGGTTCGACCTAATGTGCTTTGTGCTACTGCTCAGTTTCTCGCAAGCCCTGCTATTCCGCATCAACGCATCGACGGGCGGCCTCGATATACTGGCCAAAATCGTGAACAAATACCTGCACTTCGACATCGGAGCATCGGTGTCGGTGGCTGGTGCCATAATCTGCTGCACGGCTTTCGCCATTAACCCATTCAAAATGGTGGTTATAGGCCTTATAGGCACTTGGATAAACGGCATTGTGGTCGACTATTTCACGGCTAGCCTCAACATGAAAAAACGCGTTTGCATCATCTCTAAGGATTACAAACGCCTGCAAGACTACATAATCAACGACTTGGTGCGCGGCGTTACCCTCTACGAGGTTACGGGTGGATATTCAAACACCAAAACCATGGAGATTGAAACCCTACTCACCAAAGACGAGTTCGCAAAGCTCATGGAGCTAATTAACACCGAGCAAATTAACGCCTTCATCACCGCCGGCAACGTGAGCGAGGTTTACGGCCTATGGATTAAGGACAAACACAAATTCCGCAAACGGCAATTCTAATATCCAACCAACTGGGCAATTATTTTGGGCGGAAGAGGCCAACGCGTCTCTTTCGCCCAAATTTATTACCTTTGCCCCATGCTCACACGTTTCAAACAGCACATAGAGCAGCACCAACTGCTCCCCCCGCATACACGCGTGCTACTGGCCGTAAGCGGCGGAGCCGATAGCATGACCATGCTGCACCTGTTCAAACGCATTTGGGCCGACATTGTGGTAGCACACTGCAATTTTCACCTGCGCGGAGCAGAATCGGATGCCGACGAAGCCTTTGTGCGCCAAACATGCAACCAGCAGGACATACCGCTACATGTGGCTCAGTTCGACACCAACGCGCACGCACGCCAACACGGCATATCAGTGGAGATGGCAGCCCGCGAGCTGCGCTATCAATTCTTCGAGCAGCTGGCCAACCAACATGGATACCAGCGCATTGCCGTGGCTCACAACCTCGACGATCAAGCCGAAACGCTGCTGCTCAACCTGCTACGCGGCACAGGCATACGCGGATTAGCCGCCATGCACCCGCTCAGCGGACGCATAATCCGCCCGCTACTATTTGCCCCCCGTGCCGACATTGAGCGTTACGCCCAACTCCACCGCATTAACTATCGAACCGACTCCACCAACGCCTCCACCGACTACAAACGCAACAAACTGAGGTTGAACATTATGCCGCTACTCCGCGACATCAACCCATCGGCTTCGCAGAGCATAGCCACCACAGCCAACCGCATACAGCAAGCCATGCTACTGCTCGACGAGCAGATGGCCAACATCGCCCAACGCGCCCTAAGCACCAACGCCCACGGCCATACCCTGATAGCCATCGACGCTCTTCCACAAAATGCTGCGGGTCAGATGTTTATAGTCGAGGAGTTGATGCAACGCGGCCTCTCTGCTGGCCAAGCCGAGCAAGCAGCAGCTCTGATTAACGCCCCAACGGGACGCCGTGTCGAAACCGACAACCTCTGCATCATCCGCAACCGCCAACACCTTGTGCTATCGCCGCTCGCACCGCCACCAACCAAGACGCTAATCGACAGCGATTGTTCCGAGATGCTACACCCCGTACACCTGCGCCTAACCACCCTTCCAGCCACACCACTCACACCCGCCGACCGCCGTCCACAAGTGGCAATGCTCGACCTGCAGCACGTACAATTCCCCCTACACCTACGCCCATGGCAGGCAGGCGACCGATTCTCCCCTCTGGGAATGCGAGGCACGAAGAAGTTGAGCGACTTCCTGACCGACCAAAAAATCCCCGCTCACCTAAAACAGCAGGCACTGGTGCTCACCGATGCCCACAACCACGTGGTTTGGGTGGTAGGCCATCGCATCGATACACGCTACGCCATTAACTCAAACACGCAAAATATGCTAAGAGTGGAGATAATTGAAGAATAGCAAAAATCTCACAATACTATCGCATAGATAACCCAAAAACTATCCCCAAACTTGCACAATCGCATTGCATGTGCTATCTTTGCGCTAACGAGTATCTCATCCGCACACATAGCCTAAACCCAACATGCGCAACTGTTTGCTGCTTATTTTGGCATTATTTCTGCTGCCGTACGCTGCCCGCTCCCAGCAGCCCGTGGAGATGGCCTTCGAGCACGATGCGGCGGGCAACATGGTGCGCTGCTACGTGGTGCGCCTCGAACAGCCCAAGTCCGAAAAGAGCGCCAAGGCCGAAACGCTTGCCCCCCAACATATTGCCAGCAACGCTGCGGCGCAGTCCACTGCGCCTGAGCCCGAACCCGTGGAGGTGCAGCGCGGCGAGCGCACGGTGCGCATCTACCCCAACCCTACGCGGGGGCAGCTGCGCGTAGAGGTGCAGGGCGATGGTCAGGCCTACAGCTACCGTCTGCTCGGCATGGGCGGCGCACTGATAGCCCAAGGGCAGCACGATGGCGGCAGCCCCCTGCCGCTCGACCTCTCGGCGCAGCCCGACGGGGCCTACCTGCTGCAGCTCATCTGGCCCGACGACCGCTGCACCTATAAGATCATCAAGAACTAACAGCCCATGCTCCGCCTACGCCATATAATGCTCGCCGTTGCCATGCTGATAGGCATGGGGGTTACAGGAGCATGGGCGCAGCCGCACGGCGCAACCCACGGAGTGGCGAGCGTGAACGCGGCGGGCGGTGCCACCTACACCATTCCGATATGGTGTCCTGCTGGCCCAGCGGGGCTTACTCCACAAATCGCGCTTACCTACAGCAGCTTGGGTGGAATCAACATCGCTGGGCGCGGATGGAGTTTAGCGGGCGTGTCGGCCATCAGCCGTGCACCCCGCACCGTGCTGCACGATGGCGCAGCGCAGGGCATCGACCTGAGCCCCGACGACGCGTGGGCCTGGGACGGCCAGCGGCTGATGCCCCTGCCCAACCAGCCCGGGCACTACCGCACCGAGATTGAATCGCACACCCAAATCACCGCCGATCTCAACGGTGACGGGCAGCCCACGGCCTTCAGCGTGCGCACCCGCGACGGCCATACGCTGTGCTACGCGCAGCCGCTCTACGCGCATGGCTGCTGGCATAAGCCCGTAAGTTTGCACCTCACCGAGCACCTGCACCCCGACGGCTGGCGCATCCACTACACCTACACCGCCAACGCCGGCGAGCTGCTGCTCAGCCGCATCAGCTATGGGCCTTATGCCATCGCGCTCGGCTACGAGCAGCGCCCCGACCGCATTGAGGCGTATATCGCTGGCTACGAGCTGTTTATACGCCACCGCCTGCGCAGCATCACCGTGACGGGCAGCGACGGCAGCACCCTGCGCACCTACACGCTCACCTACGCCCAGGGCCACGACGGCGGCAGCGAGCTGAAGAGCATCGCCGAGGCGGGCAGCGACGGTAAGCCTCTGAAGCCCACCACCTTCTCCATGCGCCCAGGTGGCAGCATGCGCCATGAGCCCCTCGGCAACGGCCAGGAGAACTGGCATGCCGACCTCGATGGCGATGGCTTGGACGACATTGTGCGCGTTGTTTCGGTTGGTTCGCGCCCAAAGGATATGGTGCAGCAGTGGAGCGTCTATCTAAGCAGCAGCGGGGCATGGAACGATATGGGAACGCTCGATATTGAGCAAGAAATGCCCGTGCTGGCCGACCGCGATGGCGACGGGCTGCCCGAGGTGTACATCAACCGCACCCACCGGGCCCACGTGGGCTGGGACTGCGATGGCTACGCCCCGGGCTGCAACGCGCCCAAGCCCATAGGACCCATAGAGGTTGAGCTGGGGGTTGATGCCCCCGCGCTCGACGATCTTGAAGCATCGCCGCTGCTGCAAATGCCCGCCGATACTACACAGGCAGTGATTATGCCCCAGCCAGGCTATCCCGACCCCATTGGGCCAGAGCCTATAGACCCAGGCGACCCAGGCAATCCCCGTAGGGGGTGTTGCAGCTGGAAGCCCCGCTATCAGGAGCAGCATACTGCCATGGGCTATGCCGTGCGT
>JAFWUG010000160.1 GCA_017524185.1 Bacteroidales bacterium | reverse complement strand
TCGCTGAAGTAGGCGGGCACGGTGATAACAGCCTCGGTAACCTCCTGTCCGAGGTAGTCCTCGGCGGTTTTCTTCATCTTCTGGAGCACCATGGCCGATATTTCTTGGGGCGTATATTTGCGCCCATCGATTTCTACACGGGGGGTGTTGTTGTCGCCGCGCACCACGCTGTAGGGCACACGGGGAATCTCCACGTTGGCCACCTTGTCGTAGGTTTCGCCCATGAAGCGTTTGATGGAGAATATGGTTTTGGTGGGGTTGGTGATGGCCTGGCGCTTGGCGGGGTCGCCAATCTTACGCTCGCCGTTCTCAACAAAGCCCACCACCGAGGGGGTGGTGCGTTTTCCCTCGCTGTTGGCTATCACCACAGGCTCGTTGCCCTCCATCACGGCTACGCACGAGTTGGTTGTGCCAAGGTCGATTCCGATAATTTTTCCCATTGCGGTAAATTGTGTATGTTCTGAATTACGTTTATTTCTTTTCTTTCTGTGCCCATTATTTTTTGAGCAACATGCTATCCCCTTAGCAACACCTGTGCCACGCCCAAAGTTTGTCCTATTTGGCAGTTTTTGGCGTTTCAAACCTGCTATTTATGTCAGTTGGGTGCTTTTCGATGTGTCAATATACTGACATAAAGTCAGGTTGTGCCTTGTTTGGCGGCACAGGGTTATGTTCTGCTGCCTTATGCTTTGGTTTTTTGCCGAAAACTGATGGCTTTGTGCTTAAAATCAAACTTTCTGCATACCTTTGCGGCATCACTATAAATACAAACCGACAAGTTAAAATCATGTCAACAGAAAGCAAGGTGCGGGTGGTTACCACCCACGTGCTCAGCGAGATGAAGCATCATGGCGAAAAGATTGCCATGCTCACCGCCTACGACTATTCCATGGCCCGAATCCTCGACGAGGCAGGTATCGATGTGATGCTGGTGGGCGATTCGGCCTCCAATGTCATGGCGGGGCATAGTTCCACGCTGCCCATCACGCTCGACCAAATGATATATCACGCCTGTTCGGTGGTGCGTGCCGTGAAACGTGCTCTGGTGGTGGTAGATTTGCCTTTTGGCACCTATCAGGGCAACTCGCGCTTGGCCCTGGAGTCGGCCATTCGTATCATGAAGGAGAGCGGAGCCGATGCCGTTAAGATGGAGGGCGGCGTGGAGATTCTCGAATCGGTGAACCGCATTCTGAGCGCAGGTGTGCCTGTGATGGGACATTTGGGGCTTATGCCTCAGTCAATTCACAAGTTTGGCACCTACGTGGTTCGCGCTCAGGAGCCCGACGAGGTCGAGAAGTTGGTTTCCGATGCCCATGCGCTGGAGCAGGCGGGCTGCTTTGCCATTGTGCTAGAGAAGATTCCCGCCCAGCTGGGTCAGCGCGTGTCGCAGGAGCTGCGCATCCCTGTGATTGGCATTGGTGCGGGTGCTGGGGTCGATGGACAGGTGCTGGTGAGCCACGACATGCTGGGCATAACCCAGGAGTTCTCGCCTCGTTTTCTGCGCCGCTATCACAATCTCTACGCCGAGATGAAGGGCGCATTTCAGGGCTACATCCGCGATGTAAAGTCGCAGGACTTCCCCAACGAACGAGAGCAGTACTAATGCGCTGTAAATCAATATAAACCCAAATCAAAAAACGCCCACAGCTATGCGCGAGCGCATAATCTACGAGGACAATCACTATATAGCCGTTAATAAGCATTGCGGCGAACTGGTGCAGCCCGACCCCACGGGCGAGCCTGCTCTGGTTGATGCGCTCAAGGCCTACATCGCTCAGCGCGATGCTAAGCCGGGGCGCGTGTTCTTGGAGGCCGCCCACCGAATAGACCGACCGGTGAGCGGTGTGGTGTTGCTGGCCAAAACCAGCAAGGGGCTATCGCGCATAAACGAGCTGTTTAGGCAGAATAGGCTCACCAAAACCTACTGGGCGGTGGTGCAGCAGATGCCGCCACAGCCAGAGGGTTTGCTGGAGCACTATTTGCGCCGCGACACCCGCAAAAATCGCACTGTGGCAGCCGACAAGCCCTTGGCCGATGCCAAGTTGGCTCAGCTGCGCTACCGTTTGGTGGGTTCCACGCAGCGCTATCATCTGCTGGAGGTGGAGCTCATCACGGGGCGGCACCATCAGATACGCTGCCAGCTGGCCAAGATTGGCTGCCCCATCAAGGGCGACCTGAAATATGGTGCGCCGCGCTCCAATCCGGGCGGCGGCATCAGCTTGCACTCGCGCAGCCTTAGCTTCGAGCATCCTGTGGCGCATACGCCCGTTACCATTGTGGCGCAGCCTCCCGCCGACGATGCCCTGTGGGCCGAGTTTTGCAGAATGGAAATGTAGAGTGTTGAATGATTGAGGATTATTGCTAATTTTAGTGTACAAAAAATAAGGTAGAACTATGCCCCGCAAAACGTGTATTGTGCTTATAATGACGCTGTTAGTGGCGTTGTTTCAAAGTCAGTTGTTGGCTCAGAATATCACCCGTGAACAGTATATAGAAACATATAAATCGTTGGCCATCAAAAAGATGGAGGAGCATGGCATACCTGCCAGCATCACCTTGGCGCAGGGCATTCTGGAGAGCAACAGCGGCAACAGCACCCTGGCGCGTAAGGCCAACAACCACTTTGGCATAAAGTGCCACAAGGATTGGAAGGGACAAACCTACTTTCACAACGACGACCGCCCCAACGAGTGCTTCCGCAAGTACAAGTCGGCCGAGGGTTCCTACGAGGATCACAGCCTTTTTCTGCGCGGCTACTCGCGCTACGCATTCCTGTTCGACCTGCCCGCCACCGACTACAAGTCGTGGGCGCGCGGCCTAAAAAAGGCGGGCTATGCCACCGCCTCGGCCTATGCCGAAATGCTTATCCGTGTGATTGAGGAGAACAACCTGCAACGCTTCGACACGGGCGTCGATGTGGCCGTGGAGTCGCCCACCAAGGGCACGGGCGACCAGTATGGCATCATCAATAAGCAGGGCAAGGTTGAGAAGCGCGACGGCACGCAGCTGGCCTCCGATGAGAGCAGCTACACCATCGACATGTACAACGTGCGCAAGGTGTACATCCGTAACCGCATCAAGTACATTAAGGTGCGCGAGGGCGACACCTTCGAGAAGCTCACCCGCGAGCTCAACATGATGCCCTATCAGCTCTACAAATACAACGAGCTGGGGCGCAGTACTGTGCTAACCGAGGGGCAGGAGCTCTACATACAGCCCAAGCGTCGCAAGGCCGAAATTAACCACAAGGTGCATGTGGCCGAGGCCGGCGAAACCATGTACCAAATATCGCAGAAATACGGCATAAAGCTCAAATCGCTCTATCGCCTCAACGCCATGGACAAGGGCAACGAACCCGAAGAGGGGCAGCT
>JAFWUG010000019.1 GCA_017524185.1 Bacteroidales bacterium | reverse complement strand
TTAAATCCCTCAACGATTCTCCTAATAGCTTTTCTACTTTAGCAACAGTAATTTCTTGTAGAGCATTATTAAAAATGCCACTTGAAATATCGGCCACCGAAGTAACATCATCGGTAATGACAAACTTCTCCAGCGCGGTTAAGTTGCTCTTAGAGTTCTTCATGGTAGTCCAATCGTCGGCAACCACAGTACCCTTGGATATTTCCAGCTCTTGCACACGGGTTAGGTCTATGCCAAAAAACGCATCGGCGAGCGTGCTTTGACCTTTCACCTCTTGGACGGAGGCATCGGTGAATGTGAACTTCACCGTTAGGTTCTGCGCCTGGGCTTGAGAAACTCCAACTACCATGGCTAACCACAAGGCTAGGGCGCAACAGACAGATGATAGAAAACGCTTCATACGGTATAGATTTAAGGATTTGTTTGACAAACGAATAACTGCTGTGTTTACGCCCACAACATGATAAATGTTACCCTGCTCACAAAAACGCTATATTACAGCATGTTACACACACACCCGTCTATATAGTTTCGACATGGGCGATGCCTACGCATCCAAAACAATTGATTTGCAGCGTTTGCGGGTGTAGAGACGCAAAATTTTGCGTCTCTACGGTGCAACTACGCCAAGGGTTTTGTCGCGTTGTTTTCGCATCATGGACAATGTCTCGGCCAAATTACCATGGGCGATGCCCGTGGCTATATCTGTTTCGCCGCTCTTTCTCGGCTACGCAGCGAAAGCGACTGCGTCGATGAGCAGGGCGACGCAAAACAACGCACACCACAAAATCCATAATAATCAATAAATTACGCACTGTAAAACCGAAATCAAGGAAATAATTCCACGTTTCTGAGAAAAACTGCGGAAATAATTCCTCGATACAAAACATCCAATCAGCTCCCCCCAAAAAAGGGCTGCCCAATTGGACAGCCCTTGATTATGCTTTGAAGCATGGTTGAGCGCTAAACCTCTCTACTCCACCTGCATGCGCTCCACAAACTCAAACGTGGCGGGATTGCTGCCCGTGCACCTATAAGAGTAGCGATGTAGTTGGTTGTCGGCAGTGCTGGCCGAAAGTCCATCAGGCGAGTATATGGTGACGGTTACGTGGTAGTGCACGTCTATCCCGCTTACCTGCGGCACGGCATTGGGGAAGCGCTGCTCTAGGAATACGCGCACGCCCTCCTCGCTACGCTTCCATAGCAGAGCTACTTTGTCTTCCGTTGAGCTGATTGCGCTCAACTCGGAATCGAGTTCGGCAGGTTGTGTGTACTCCTTGGAGAAGAAGGGATTACGATAGCTTAGGCGGAAGCTCAAGTTGCTGAATCGCGATGAGAATCCGTAGTAGTATTCAGCGTTCTTGTTCTGCTGGTCGTAGAACTTGCCCAGTTCGGCGTGGTTGCCGATGTAATCGACCATGAGCTGATAATCGTCCTTGACCATGACGTAATCCACTGCGGGGTCGAAAAACCATGCGCTACCATTATGTATGAACTGCATGGTGCGTTGCTCGATGGTGGAGGCCACGCCCCATTGGCCATTGGTATAGGCCCACTTGGTGATGGTTTCACCGTTGCTATATACAGCCAAAGCCGTATCGCCCTCAATGGCGTAGGGATAGTTGTTGGCCAACAGCATGGGAAGATAGGTTTTGGCCTTGTCGGTGCTACTAACTCTATCTTTGTCGGCGGGCTGCACAGCCATAAATTTGTTGGCCTGCTCCCATTTTGTGCCGTTGTAGCAATATACATCGTTGCGTTGCTCAAACAGGTCAACCAAAGGACCGTTGATAATTTTTATATTTTCAACCTGATATGTAGTTGTTTCCTTGGGGTCGCTTGTTGAGTTGCCCTTATAAGCAAAAGCAATATAGATGATTTGACCTGCATATTTTGACAAATCATAAGTACCAGCAGAAAGAAGTTTTCCATAACCACTGGTAGGTTCTTTGGGAAGTATAAAATTGGAAGTAATATCAATCCATGTTGCAACAGAGGCATCGCTACCGTCAAAATCAGTTGAAAGTTTGACACTCAAACAGGTGGCATTGTAATGCGCTACTTTAACATCAAATAGGAGGGTGTTAGTGCCTATAGGTATATCTATCTTAGGAGAAATTATCCAACTTTCAACTGACCCTTGCGCGTTATAAGCCGAAAATTCAGGGTAACGATCTCCTTTGTATTCTTTAATTGGCCAATATGATTTGTCTTTACCAGCAGCAGCAGTATCGGGAATATAAGCGTACCAGTTGGATATTTGTATGCCCACTGAATCTTTCTCTGCATACGAATTCCAGTTTTCCTCAAAAATCACTTTAGGTACAGGTGTTCCATCTGCTGGCTCCAAGTTGCTTTGCTTATAGTTCACAAAAGCATAGTCACCCTTGGTTGCCGATGGATATTGAGTTTTGAGGATATTAGGAATACACTCGGTGGCAGGCGATGATGGAATGAAATA
>JAFWUG010000159.1 GCA_017524185.1 Bacteroidales bacterium | reverse complement strand
TATAATCGTGTTGCAGATGATATGAGAAGAAAACAGGTATTGCCATCATTGCCTTTTCTGTTTTGTGAATGTTTATAGGTATTTGTGAGATATATACACAGATATAACTAACTATTTTTAGTGATTAAAAATCACTATTTTTTAGTATTGCGTAGAAGGAAGAAAGCTAGTTACTTTGCATCAAAATTTTAGGCACAAAAACGCTATGAAACGATTGAACCTATTCTGGAAATTTGTCGCGATGGCGACAATACTTTATCCCACAACGCTTTCGGCACAACATTGGGTGAATGCCGCTGGCGGAGGTAGTGTAGAAAGTGGTGGAATTATGGTCGATTACACTATAGGACAAGTGTTTGTGGGCATAGTTGCTAACGGCGATGTTATGCTCACGCAAGGATTTCAGCAGGGCTACGGACCGTGGACTAACAATCAAGGAGGCAACTCTGATTCGGGCAGCGGTACGGGCGAAGGTACGGGTACGGGCGAAGGTACGGGTTCAGTCAATGCGGTAGCAACAATATCGGAAACAACAGCCACGCTCACGCTCTATCCCAATCCGGCCTCCAACAACGTGCGCATAGGCTTGGGAATTGAGCTGGATGTGCCAGCGAATGTATGGCTCTATGCCATGGACGGCCGAATGGTGCTTAGCCGCACCTTTGCTCCTAATCAGCAGGAGTTTGATTTAGATTTGAGCTCGCTGCCCGCAGGTGTTTATGTGGTGCGGATCGTAGCTGCAGAACAGCATTTTAACACGGCTAAATTAGTTAAAAGGTAAAATAAGACTTCATAAGAATATAGGTTTAGGTTTGGTTTTAGAATGGAGCGGCGCAGTGCAACGGAAGCATTGCGCCGTTCTGTTTTAGTGAAGACAGTTCACGATTGTATTCCCTTAAAAACGTCTTATTCACGCATTTGGGCATAACCACTACACGTTGAATCACACCGATTTACCTACCGTGAAACGCATCCTAACCGAACTCCACCCACAGTACCGATGTTGTGTTTGACCATGGCTCCCACGTGGTGCGGGCAATGGAGGTGTACAAGGAGCATTTTTATGGCCTACAGCCTAGGCTATTTCTGCACACACCCTACGGCATGAACCTTGCGGGCGTAACGGGCTACGCACCAGTGGTCGAGATACGCAATAGTCGCGATGGCCGATTCATCTCGGGCCAGGTGCACAGCTTCATACAGCGGCCAGGCGAGGGCCCACGGCTCAATACGGCCAATGTGGTGGCCCACGAAATGCACGCCCTCTCGCTCAACGATTGCCCCACCTCAGCCCTGCGCATTGCCCCCGATGGGCGTATGTGGATACAACATCCATAAAATTCAATCAACGAAGCACTTTTAGATGCTCCCAACGCTTAGGCGTCGTGTTTTGAACACGACCGGGCTACAACATGCCGCTGCCATGCGTAACATTGACATTAGCAATATGATAGGTTTTGGAGCAAAAAAATTGGACGGGAAGCTCTCCAGCCTTCCCGTCCTGCCTAAACATAAACACTATAAACTCAGTATAGCATCTTTCTGCGCTGCAAAGATATGGCAGAAAATTGGGATGAGCAATCACTATAAATAGTGATTTTGCATCACTAAAATTAGTTAGCTATTTCTAAGTATATACATCCAAAACATCTATAAACATTGATAAAAACAGAAAGGGCATCGCCCTTGTTTAGCAATGCCCTCTCGGTGCTATATGTGTGGGAGTATGTTAGTACTTGAACACGTCGGAAGGTTTAAGCTCAATCACCTTGCCCAGTTTTTTCAGACGCTCCTTGTCGATATTCTTGGTATTCACCACCACACCAATAGCGATGGGGCGACCTTTTACGCGCTGGTTGTAAAATTCCATTATATCAGTGAATTTCAACTCTTTATATGCTTTTACAAGTGCAATGCGTGGGTCTTCGGTATATCCGCGCTCCATCCAGGTCTCAACCAACGATGGATTCACGGCATGTTCAAGGCCACAAATATCGGCTGTTCCAGCACCATACTCGATGGTGAGCGAGAAAATGCTATTCTGCTGATTGTTGTCTCCTATCAACCTCCAATCGACGTAAGCTTTTGAAGAACAACAAACCATAGCTGCTACATATCCCTATTTTTTCTATCTTTGCTGGCTCAAAGCAACCCTTTTCACATTCTGAAAAATGGCTCTGAACAACCTATTCACCCGTGGCGGAAGCCGCAAGAAGCACTTCTTTCCCACCTACGCCAAACAGGCCGAAACCGCCCAAGTAGCCGCCAAATATCTGAAAGAGTTGGTGCAAACTAATAATCCCGAAGAGCGAAAGCTGCTAACTCGCATGATTAAAAAGCAGGAAAGCACAGGCGACGAACTGCTGCGCGAGTTCTACGTGGAACTCAACGAGGTGTTCATAACCCCGTTCGACCGCGAGGACATGAACGCTCTGGCCATGGGGCTCGACAATTTTCTGGACTTCATAAACCACTCGGCCAAAACTATCCTCATGTATAACCCCAAAAAAATCGATAAACAGATCAAGGAGATTATAGACAGCATCTACGAAGATGCTACCGTCATGATTCAAATTTTTGACCTGCTCGACAACCTGGGGAAAAACCACCAGCAGATACGCGAGTTGTGCCAAAAAGTAACGCTTATAGAACATTCAGTGGACGATATTTATGGCGACTACATAAGCTACCTGTTCGCCAACGAGCACGACGACATAGAGCTGCTGAAAAACAAGGAGGTGGCCCAAGTGGTTGAAGACACCACCGACCGCGCCAAAGACGTAACCACCACCGTCAAAAGTTTGATAATCAAAGAGTCGTAGCCACAGATGACCACGCTAAGCATTGCCATCATCCTCTCCATCCTGCTGGCCTTCGTGTTCACCTTCCTCAACGGCATGAACGATGCGGCCAACGCCATCTCCACCATCATTGCCACCAAAGTGCTCTCCCCCCTACAAGCCATTGTTTGGGCCGCTTTTTGGGAGTTCACGGCCTTCATCATCGTACGCTTGGTGCTCAACCAGCAGTTTGCTGTGGGCAACACCATGGCCAACTTCGCCGACCAAAACATCATCGACCCCTACCTGGTTCTATCGGCCCTGGTGGGTGCCGCCATCTGGGTGTGGGTGTGCTCCAAAAATGGCATGCCCATCAGCACATCGCATGCCCTGATTGGCGGCATAATAGGCGCAGCATGGTTTGTCAACGGGCTTGGAGTGCTACATGCACGCCCCATACTCATCACGCTGGCCTTCATTATTCTATCACCGCTCATCGGACTATTCTTAGGCTTCTTTTTGGAATGCCTGTGCTTGAGGCTATGCAAAAATGTGCCGCGCAAACGTTTCGACCGTATATTCAAAACGCTGCAATGCATGGCATCGGCGGCATTCAGCATAGGCCACGGCACCAACGATGCCCCCAAAACCATGGGCATAATAGCCGTGCTGATGGCCAGCGTGTTCACCACGCCAGGCGTAAGCCCCGAGATGCTCAACTTTATGGGCAAGCTCTACGATAGCAGCCAGGGCTTCCACATCCCCGATGGGTTGGCCATAGCCTGCTACATCATCATGTCGCTCGGCATACTGATAGGCGGCAAGAATGTAATCAGAACCATGGGAGGTGGCTTGGCGCGGATTACGCCCGTGCGCGGTTTCGCCGCTGAGTTTGCCGCCGCCAGCACCCTAATAGCCACATCGATGTATGGCATACCAGTGAGTACCACCCACACCATCACGGGCGGCGTAATAGGTGTAGGCCTCACAGATGGCATGAAATCGGTGAAATGGGTTACCGCCCGCCGCATTGTGCTATCGTGGATTCTCACCATCCCCGTCCCCCTCATCATCGGCGGTGTGCTTAACATGCTGTTCCACATTCTCCTAAAGTAGCCCAAGCCTATGAGCCTAAGCAATTTTTTCCGTTTTTTTGTTCCCAAGGAGAGGAAGTTCTACCCGCTTTTTCAGCAGCAGGCCGAATGCTTTATGAAGGCAGCGCCGTTGCTACGCAAGATGCTCACCGAAACCAACCTTGCAAACCTCGAGGTACTGAAGCGCGACATAAAAAATTACGAAACCCGTGGCGACGAGGTGTTGCGTGAACTATACACCACCCTCTTCGCTACCGTGCTGACCCCATTCGAACGCGATGATGTACATGAATTGGCCGAGTTGCTCGACACCTTCATGGACCGCCTCGATGATGCGGCTAACATAATTCTAACCCGCCGTTTCACCGAGGTGGACAGCGATTTGGTTACAATGACCGATAATATTGTGTTTGCAGCCGAAGACCTCAACATCATCATACAAAACATAGAACACATTGGCACCGACCGGGTGAAGGAAATCCGACGGCTATGCCAAGAAATAAAAACCATAGAGCACGACAACGACGAACTCTATGGCAACTATATCAGCAAACTATTTAGCCAAAACTATAGCCTTTCGGAGATAATCAAACGCAAAGACTTGGTGCAGGTACTCGAAAACACCACCAACTCGGCAAAATACGTTTCCGACAAAGTGCGCAGCATCATCAGCAAGCAGTAGATAAAGCCGCACTCACCGCTCAGTTTGCGTAGTTGTAAATCCCAACCAAGCCACTTTCATGCTATAGCATGATTCGGAAAAGTGTGTTTTTATAGGTCTATTTTTATAGGAAAAGTGCGTTTTTATAGGTCGAATTTTATAGGAAAAGTGTAATTTTAGAGAACAAAATTCATATGAAAAGTGTATATTTGCATCGTGAATTTTTATAGGAAAAGTGTGTTAGTTTATGCTTAAACGAAAGATTTATAATTATTTAGCGGAACACCTAAAATCTGACTCCAACAAGATGTTGGTGATAGCTGGTGCGCGATAGGTTGGCAAGTTTTATATCATCCGCCATGTGGGTAAGTCGTTATTCCCAAATTTTGTTGAGATTAACATGGCCGAGGATAGCTATGGGGAAAGATCTTTCGCAAACGCTAAAACCTTAGAAGACTTCTATCTCGCCTTGAGTACCGTAGCAGGTAATAAACTCAAGAAGAAGCAAAACACACTTGTTTTTATTGATGAGATACAGACCTACGACCATCTGCTTAGCATGGTTAAATTCCTCAAGCAAGACAACCGCTATACATACATTGCAAGCGGTTCGCAGTTAGGCATCACGCTTAAAGAAACGCCAACAGTTCCTGTAGGGAGTATCATTATCAAGAATATGTATCCACTTGATTTTGAGGAGTTTCTGTGGACCAACGGCTTTAACGAAGAGGCCATAGCCACGGTTGAGTCCAAGATTGCGCAACGCGAAAGTCTGTCCGAGGCCTTACACGCCAAACTGATGGACCTGTTCAGGAAATATCTGCTTGTTGGCGGTTTGCCCGATGCGGTGAACAGCTACGTAAGCCGCAAGAATATTGTGGAGGTACGCGAAATACAGCAGGAAATTCATCATCTGTATAAGAACGATGCTGCCCGATACGAGAGCGAAAGTCAGCGTAAACTAAAGATACAGCGCATCTATGAGATGATACCATCGAGCCTCGAGAACAAGAAAAAAAGGCTGCGAGCAACCCAAATCGAGGACAAACGGGCTGCGCGAATGAGCGACTATAGCGACGAGTTTGAGTACCTTATCCACTCAGGCATTGCGTTGCAGGTGCAGGCCATCAGCCAGCCGTCGTACCCCATTGTGGAGAACAGCGGAAAGAATCTGCTCAAACTCTATCTTAACGACGTGGGCATATTCACGGGCATATTGTATCAAGAGCAAATTCAGGCTATTATGCGCGATGTGCGCAGCGTAAACCTTGGTGCGGTGTACGAGCAAGTGGTAGCGCAAGAGCTTGTAGCCCACGGATATAGGCTTTGCTACTACGATAACAAAAAAATGGGCGAGGTAGATTTTCTAATAGATGATGTTGAAAACATGTCGGTTTTGCCCATTGAGGTGAAATCGGGCAAGGACTACTACGTTCATAGCGCGCGGGCCAACATCATAGGCGTTGACGACTATGGCATACGCCAGGCGGTGGTGCTGAGCAACGAGCGCGAAATACGCGTCAAAAACAACATTCTGTATCTACCCATCTACAGCGTTATGTTTTTCAAGAAACAGAGGCATTCCCGCCTCATCCTCCACTAAAAAAGTCGCCCCGAAACCGAGGCGACTTTGCTGTTGATTTGTGCTTTTTTTTGCGCTTACTTCTGCTGATGCAGATGCACATCCAACTGAGGAAATGGAATGTGCAAATTCTTGGAACCAAATGTTTTATACACGTTCTCATTCATGTCGAAGAACACACCCCAATAGTCGGCCGATTTCACCCAGGCACGCACAACGATGTTCACCGAGCTGCTGGCCATCTCGCTCAGGGCGATAAACACCTCTGG
>JAFWUG010000158.1 GCA_017524185.1 Bacteroidales bacterium | reverse complement strand
AAGGAGCGCAAGCCCGACCCCACGTGCATGAGCAAGGAGGAGTTTTTTGCCCGCGTCGATAGAGCTCGCCAAAGTCTTCGCGAGGGCAAAGGGATACGGATGCTCCCCAACGAATCGCTTAGTGAATTTTTAGAGAGAACTCAACGATAGCGATTGCTGATGTATGATATTATCATATCTCCTGAGGCATAGTTTGATTTGCTGAGATTGAAGCGGTCGGAGCCGAAGGCTTTTACAAAGGCAGAACGCCTCATTGATGAGCTTAGAGAGCATCCCAAAACTGGAACAGGTCGTCCAGAGCAGCTTAAAGGCAACAGAAGTGGGCAGTGGTCGCGCCGTATTTCAGATAAGCATCGCCTTGTGTATGAGATATTTGAGCGTGAAGTATATGTCGAAGTAATTACAGCCTACGGCCACTACGGCGACCGCTAACTGCTGCTATTTGGGTGCCATGCGGTAGAGCACCAGTGCCACAACTGCGAAAATGATGTTGGGAATCCACACCGCTAACTGCGGGCCAAACATGCCGCTGGCGGCAAATTCAGTGGCGAACCGCATGAGCAGAATATAGGTGAAACTCAGACCTACGCCAAGGCCGATGTGCAGCCCAATTCCGCCGCGCACCTTGCGCGACGAGAGTGCCACTCCAATCAGCGTCAGAATGAAGGTGGAGAAGGGGTTGGCCACGCGGCTATATTTCTCAATCAGCAGGTACTCAATGTTGTCGGCTCCTTGCAGTTGCTGGTCGGCGATGTGCTGGTCGAGTTCAAACATGTCCATAGTTTCTATCACGTTCATGCGCTGGCTGAAATCCTTGCCCGTAACATAGATGCTGGTGTCGATGGACAGACCCTTGGTAATGGTTTCGCCCTCAGGGCCGTAGGTGCGTATAAAATAGTTGGTTACGTCCCACTTGTTCTTGGTGCTGTCCCAGCGGGCTTGATCCGATATGAGCTTTGAGACCAGTTCGCCTTCGGGTGTAAATTGCTCAATGGCAAAATTATAGGCTGTTTGGCTCTGTATGCTAAAGGCTCGCATATACACGTAGATGCCTGGGCGCACCTGGCGGTGGATGTTTTTCTCGGTGTTGGCGTAGTATCGTTTTATGTATCTATTTTCAAAATCGATGCGGGTTCGGTTAGCAGGCGGTATGATGAAGTTGGACAGAACGAATGAGAATGCCGCTATCACCAGTGCACCGAACATGTAGGGTAGCATGAGCCTACGGAAGCTCACCCCGCTGCTCAAAATGGCTATAATCTCGGAGTCGTAGGCCAATTTTGAGGTGAAAAAGATAACGGCTATAAATGTGAGCAACGCGCTGAATAGGTTGGCGAAGTAGGGCACAAAGTTCACGTAGTAGTCCAGTACGATGGCGCGTAGCGGAGCTTCTTTTTCTATAAAATCGTCAATCTTTTCGGCCACATCAAACACCACCACAATGCCCATTATAAGCAGGATGGCGTAGAGATACGTCCCCAAAAATTTTTTTATGATATATAGATCTAATTTATTCATATTTATGTTGCTTTAGAGGCGTTGGGTTATTTGCGGAAGTATGCGGCGTTTCCATTCAGAAAAATCGCCTTCAATGATGTGCTGGCGGGCTTGACGCACCAGCCAAAGGTAGAACCCTAGGTTGTGCAGGCTGGTTATTTGCGGTCCCAGCATCTCGCCAGCGGCGAACAGGTGGCGCATATAGGCCTTGGTATAGCGCGTGTCCACATAGGTGATGCCTTCGGGGTCGATTGGGCTAAAATCGTTGGCCCACTGCTTGTTGCGTAGGTTGATTACGCCCTGCGTGGTGAACAGCATACCGTTGCGCCCATTGCGGGTGGGCATCACGCAGTCGAACATATCTACCCCGCGCTCAATGGCCTCCAGGATGTTGGCAGGTGTGCCAACGCCCATTAGGTAGCGCGGTTTGTCGGTGGGCAGAATCTGGTTCACCACCTCAATCATCTCGTACATCGTTTCGGCGGGTTCGCCCACGGCCAGTCCGCCAATGGCGTAGCCCTCGCGGTTGAGACTGGCCGCGTTTTCGGCTGCACGGCGGCGTAGGTCGGCATACACGCAGCCCTGCACAATGGGGAACAGCGCTTGACTGTGGCCGTAGAGCGGCTCGGTACTGTCGAATCGGGCTATGCAGCGCTGTAGCCATTGTTCGGTGAGGTCGAGCGATTGGCGGGCGTAGTTGTAGTCGGCGGTGCCGGGCGGGCATTCGTCGAAGGCCATCACAATGTCGGCCCCAATCACGCGCTGGATGTCCATCACGCTTTCGGGCGTGAACATGTGCGCCGAGCCGTCGATGTGCGAGCGGAACTTGGCTCCTTCGGGTGTGAGCTTGCGGTTGGCGGCCAGCGAGAACACCTGATAGCCGCCGCTGTCGGTGAGCATGGGGCGTTGCCATGTGCTGAAACCGTGCAGCCCGCCCGCCTGCCGCAGCACGTCGAGGCCGGGGCGCAGATAGAGGTGGTAGGTGTTGCCCAGTATAATCTGCGCCTGCACCTCGCGCTCCAGCTCCTGATGCATCACGCCTTTAACGCTCCCCACCGTACCCACGGGCATGAATATGGGCGTTTCGATGGTGCCGTGGTCGGTGCTGATTAGCCCAGCGCGGGCTGCGCAATCGCGGGCAGTGCTTTGCAGGACAAAGTTCATAGGCCAAAAATCGCTTTTAACCCGCAAAAATAGGAAATATTTGTAGCTCGACAGTCATCAAAAGCCCTTGTTTGTATTTTTTGTTGATGTTTGTAAAAATACATCGCCCAAGGCGCAACGAATGCCGCGTGTTTTGCGTATCAATTGTACTTTTTAATCATAAAACTAAAACTTATGGCCAAGCGTAAAGCCACCAAGAAAATTTTCGTGCTCGACACCAACGTCATTCTGCACGATTCTAGGTGTATATACAACTTTCAGGACAACGACATAGTAATCCCCATTACCGCCCTCGAGGAGTTGGATCACTTTAAAAAGGGTAACGAGATTGTGAATTTCCATGCCC
This sequence comes from Bacteroidales bacterium, assembly GCA_017524185.1. Lineage (GTDB taxonomy): Bacteria > Bacteroidota > Bacteroidia > Bacteroidales > Tenuifilaceae > RGIG6076. Next base: position 23,632 of record JAFWUG010000158.1, on the reverse strand, counting down.
GCGAGTTTGCCCGCGAACTCGACGAAATTGCGGGTGACAGCCTTTTCGGCGATGGCCTCGAACTGGGCAAGGGATTGGGCAAACTGCGTATCGAAACCGGCAAGCCCATGCCGCAGGTGATGCTCGAATCGTTTGCCGAGGCCACGCCCGACCATCGTATACTGGCCATCACCTACCATGTTTTTCAGAAAAATCCCGATGCACCTGTAATATTGGTATCTAAGGATGTAAACTTGCGCATGAAGGCCAAATCGTTGGGATTGCAGGCGCAGGACTATTTGAGCGATAAGGTGCAGGATATAGATCCTCTGAAACGCGATGTGGAGGAAATCGATTCGTTGAACGATAGCCTGATACAGCAGGTTTACGATGTAAATATAGGTTTAACAGCCACCGAGGCTGGACTGAAGCCATACGCCAACCAGTATCTGCTGCTGCGCGGCAACAAGATAACCGCCCTGGTGTGTTACAACAAACAGTCTGACAGGTTGTTGCGTGTCGAAAAATTCCGTGCTTGTGGCATCGAACCGCGCAACTCCGAGCAAACGTTCGCCATCGATGCGCTCATGCGTCCCGAGATTGAGCTGGTAGCCCTTACGGGCAAGGCTGGTACGGGCAAAACGTTGCTTGCCTTGGCTGCCGCTTTGCAGCAGGAGGAGCGTTTCGACCAAATTCTGCTGGCTCGTCCCATTGTGGCGCTGTCCGATAAGGACATAGGATTCCTGCCCGGCGACATCAACGACAAAATTGGCCCCTACATGCAGCCCCTGTTCGACAACCTATCGGTAATCAAGAGCCGCAACAAGCAGGGCAGCCGTGACCTGACCAAAATTGAGGAGATGCAGCGCACCGAACGCCTACAAATATCGCCCCTGGCCTATATCCGTGGCCGCAGCCTGAGTAACGTGTTCTTCATCATCGATGAGGCGCAAAATCTTACGCCACATGAGGTTAAGACCATCATTACCCGTGCTGGCGAGGGCTGCAAAATTGTGTTCACGGGCGACATCGACCAAATCGATCACCCCTATCTCGACATGAAGTCGAACGGTCTAACCTATCTCACCGACCGTATGCGAGGGCAGGAACTCTTTGCGCACGTGAACCTGGTGAAGGGTGAGCGCAGTTTCTTGGCCGAGTTGGCAAGCAATCTATTGTAGGGCATGAAGGAGTTATATCTAATACGTCATGCCGAGGCCGAGAGCCCGTTAGGTTTGCCCGATTTCGACCGTCCGCTGTCGTCGCATGGGCGGCATACAGCCGAGCAGTTGGCGCGTGCCGAGGCGCACGTGCTGGCCAATGCTGAGGCCGTTTTTGCCAGCGCATCGCTACGTACCATGCAAACGGCGCAGTTGGTGGCGCAAACGGCTGGTTTGTGGGCTGAGGTGCAGTCGGAACGATTCATGTATATGGCGCAGGCCGACCAAATACTCGACTGGTTGGCTGCCCAGCCCGACGACCTGGGCGCAGTGCTTCTTGTGGGGCATAACCCAACGATGTACGAACTGGCGCGTTCGCTGGGAGTTCGCATCGATGGTTTCCCCAAGGGCGGCATGGTGGCCATGCGCTTCAAAACCAAGCATTGGGCCGATATTGGCTCCGAAAACCGCGTGGCGCAGCGCATCAGCTTCGCTACGTAATACAGCATCTGCAGGCAACCACCACATATCCGCACCCATGGCATCCAAAAACAAGCTTGTGAACCGCGAACTCAGCTGGCTGGCCTTCAACGGTCGGGTGCTGCAGGAGGCTCAGAATCCTCAGGTGCCGTTGGTGGAGCGCATCAGGTTTTTGGGTATATTCTCAAACAACCTCGATGAGTTTTTTCGCGTGCGCGTGGCTACGCTGCGCCGACTTTTGCTGGTGGAGAAGGGGGTGAAAAAGGCTACTGGCGAAAATCCTCACAAAATACTCGAGAAGATTCAGAAAACCTCAGTCCGCTATCAGGCGCTGTTCGATGCTACGTTTGCCGAACTCAAGGAGCAACTGAAGCAGGAGCGCATACATTTTCTCGACGAGCGCACCGTAACGGAGGAGCAGGAGCGATACCTACGGCACTATTTTGAGGCCAACATTGCAGGCTATTTGTCGCCCATAGTGCTACGCCCCGCCACTGCTTTCCCCGCCTTGGTTGATCAAAGCATATATTTGGGAGTACGTCTGGCCGATTCCACTGGGCAGCGCCGATTTGGCTATGCTCTGGTTGAGGTGCCAACGCGGCACGTACCGCGCTTTGTGGTGCTGCCGCAAACAGCCGACCAGCATCACATAATATTGCTCGAGGATGTGATACGCCTCAATCTGCATCGCGTGTTTGGCATATTGCCCTACGACCGTTTTGAGGCATACATCTTTAAGATAACCCGCGATGCCGAGCTCGACATGGACAACGACATCTCCGAGGGATTGCTGCGCAAAATCGAAAAGAGCATCGGCAATAGGCAGAAAGGCGCACCAGTGCGCTTGGTCTATGACGCCGACATTGCCCCCGATCTGCTACAGCGCATAACCACGGGCATTGGCATCGACACAGGCGAGAACATCATTGCGGGCGGACGCTATCATAATTTCAAGGATTTTATCCATTTTCCCGATTTTGGCAACCCGCAGCTGGTCAATCAGCCCATGCCGCCCGTTCCCAAGCCCGAACTCGATGCTGCGCCTAGTCTCATAGAGCTTATGTCGCAGCGCGATTTTATGCTGCACTACCCATTCCACAGTTTTGCCTATTTTGTGCGTTACCTACAGGAAGCGGCCATCGATCCCAAGGTGCGTGCTATCTATATCACGCTCTATCGTGTGTCCGCCGATTCAAAGGTGGTGAACGCCCTAACCACTGCAGCGCAGAACGGTAAGCAGGTTACAGTGGTGGTGGAGCTGCAGGCTCGATTCGACGAGCAGGCCAACATCAACTGGTCCAAGCAGATGCAGGCCGCTGGAATCAATGTAATATCGGGCGTTCCAGGGCTAAAGGTGCACAGCAAACTTGCGCTTGTCGTGCGCAAGGAGAGCGGCAAGGAGCGGCTATATGCCACTGTGGGCACAGGCAATTTTCACGAGGGTAATGCCCGTCTATACACCGATTTGTGTCTGTTTACATCCAATATTAAGATTACCAGTGAGATACAGAAGTTGTTCAGCTTCATGCAGTTCAACTACAAGGCTTTTGCTTTCCGACATCTTATTGTGTCGCCTTTCAGTATGCGGCGAAAGCTTTATAGGCTTATAGCCAACGAGATAGACAACGCTCGGGCTAAACGTCCGGCCTATATTAGGTGTAAGCTCAACCATCTAATCGACCCCGAGCTCATTGAGAAGCTCTATGAGGCCAGCCAGGCAGGTGTACGCATCGATTTGGTGGTACGTGGCACGTGTGCGCTGGTGCCAGGTGTAAAGGGATTGAGCGAAAACATTGCTGTACGTAGCATTGTGGATAGGCTGTTGGAGCACTCGCGCATCTATATTTTTGCCAATGGTGGCGACGACCTCTACTACATAGCCTCAGCCGACTGGATGACGCGTAACCTCGATCGTCGCGTTGAGGTGGCTTGTCCCATATTCGACCGCTCTCTTCAGTGCGAGTTGCGCACCATTTTCGACTACGCCATGCGCGACAACCTAAAGGCACGCGAAATAAATGAGCATCAGGACAATAACTTCTGTCAGCGTTTGAAAAAGCAGTCCGATTTTCGTTCGCAGTACGAACTATATCGGCACTATCAGCAAAAACACGATTAGGCAAACACGGCTTGCGCAAACAGGTAGGTGATGTAGCCCGACACGGCCAACTTCGCGCCTGTGCCAAGCAGAAATCCCACAAACGAGCCAAGTGCCGAACGCCATGGGTTCACGTCGTTGCGTTGTCCAAGGTATTCGCCTACTAGTGCCCCCGCAAAAGGTCCCACAATGAGGCCCAAAGGGGGCATACAGAATATTCCCAGCACCAGTCCTATGGTTGCGCCCCAAACGCCATATTTGCTGCCGCCAAATTTGCGTGTGGTCCACACAGGTAGCACGTAGTCGAGCACTGTAACAAGTGCAGCAAAAATGCCTGCGCCAATTAGCGAGTTGGTGTTTAGGTTTTCGCCATACGATGTGAAGCGCAGCAGTAGCAGCCCGAGCCAGCTTAGCGGCGGACCAGGCAGAATAGGTGCTACGCAGCCAATCAGGCCGAGCAGCAACAGCACACAGGCTGCAACCATCAGAATTATGAGCATAATCATGCGCTAAAGTTTCTTCTACGGGGCTTCATCTTGAATCCCAAAATGCAAATGTCGTCTATCTGTGGGTGCTGCTGGCTATGGGTATCTAGCATGTTGGTGAGCAGTTCTTGTTGGATAATCATTGGGCGGTTATAGTTGCGTTGCAATGTCGATATAAAGTTTTGCCAGCCCAGTTTGCGGTGCTGCGGGTTCATCTGGTCGGTGAAACCATCGGTGGTCATGTAGAAGAATGTTTCGTAGCACAGCGGTATGTTGGTCGATTCAAAATCGATTGTTTTGTTGGGGCGCACGCCGCCCGCCGAACGTGGTGTGCCTTTGATTTGACTCATCTCGCCGTTCTGAATCATTATAAGCGGGCGATTTGCGCTGGCGTATGTGGCCTTGTCCTCTTTCAAATCAATCGTTAGTATTCCGATGTCGATGCTCGACATGTTGGTTTTGCGCTCGTGTTGCTGTAGCAGGTCGCGCAGCAATGTGTCGAGGTGGTTTAGAATTTGACTGGGGCTTTGCACGTTCCATTCGTTCACAATTTGGTTTAGCAACGTGTTGCCTATCAGCGACATAAATGCTCCAGGCACGCCGTGCCCCGTGCAGTCCATCACCGCCACGCTTAGCACATCGTTTTGTTGGCTAATCCAGTAGAAATCGCCCGAAACTATGTCTTTGGGGCGGTATATTAGCATGTGGTCGTCGAACACGCGGGTTAGGGTCGATGGTCGTGGTAGCAGTGCGTTCTGTATGTTGTGGGCGTATTCAAGGCTGTTGATCAACTTGTGGTTTTTCTCGGTGATTATGCGTTTTGAGCGGTGCATGATTTTGTTCTTACGCTCAATGTCGCTATGCTGCTCGTTTATATGTTCTTGGCTCTGTATCAGTTTGTTGTTATTTTCCGACATCTCGGCCATCAGCGCGAGTAGCGTGGTGTTTTTCTTGCGCGATTCGTGGAGCAGGGCCAGCACGGTTATGATAGCAAACAATAGTATTATGGCAATCAGCGCACCGAACCGACGTAGCGTACGGCTGTGTTCGCGTTGTTGTTCTAGTTGCATCCTGCTTTGCTCTTGTTCGCGTTGATGCATCTCTATTTTGCGGTTAAATTCGTAGGAAAGTTCGGCTTCCAGTAGCGAGTGCAGGTGCTGCGAGTTGTGTATGCTGTCGTGTATGATAAGGTGTTGCTTGTGATATTCCAGGGCCTTGGCTGTGTTGCCCATCTGCTCGTATGATTGGCTAATTTTGAGTGTGATTGAGGCTATCATAGGGAGCAGGTTGGTTTTCTTTGCCATGCTCAGCGCGTTGTTGAGATGGGAGAGGGCTTGCTGAGGCTTATTCAGTGCCATGTAGTACTCACCGTATATAACCTCGCATTCGGTCAGCCGGGAGTGGCTGTCTCTTTTTTTAAAGGCATCAATGGCAAGGTTTAGGGACGGAAGCACCCAGCGCAATTTTTTTTCGAGTATGTTTAAGCGTGCCGCTTCGAGATAGATATTGCCGATTATATCCAAATCGTTGATTTGCAGCGCATATTCTAATGCAAGATCGTAGTATTTGAGGGCGCTGGTGTAGTCGTGTTTATGGCTATAGGCTTCGCCTATGTTGAGCAGCACTATGTTTATGCCTTTGATGTTGTTGTTGATTTTGTATAGTTCGTAGGCTTTTTGGTAGAATTCCAGCGCTTTGTCCACGTGTTCGGTGTGGAGGTGTATTATGCCTATATTGTTATAGATGCTGGCCTTGCCCTGGTTGTGGTGCAGTGTTTGGTAAATGGATAGGGCTTGGTGGTAGTGTTTTAGGGCTGTGGGATAGTCGCCCTTATGCCTGTAGGTTGCGCCTATATGGGTTAGCACCTGCGCTTTGCTGAGGCTATCGCCCGATTCTTCTTCCTCTCTAAGAAGATCCGTGAAACATTGCAGGGCATCGAGGTGGCGACCCATGCTGCGCAGGGTTGCTCCGCGCTGTAGTTCAGCAGTTTGTCGCAGCTGCGTTAGATTCAGGCTGTCGTATAGTTCGATTGTGCGCTCTATGAATTTGAGCGTGGAGGGCAGGTCCTCTGTTTGCTGTAGTATTTCGATGCTGTCGAGTAGCTGGGCGGCTTGCACCGAGTCGGTTATGCCCAAAGCCCAAATCCTGCCCCAGTTAAGGGGCAGGAGCATGAGCAAGAGCAATACGTGTCGGAGCGCTGTGCGCATGGTTGGTCTATTGGAATAGTTTTAGGGCTAAATCCACTACGCGGCACGAGTAGCCCCATTCGTTGTCGTACCAGGCCAGCACTTTCACCAGGTTGCCGCTCACCATGGTGCTCAAGCCGTCGAATATCGACGAGTAGGGGCTATGTATTATGTCGGCCGACACAATTGGGTCTTCGGTGTATTGCAGTATTCCGCGCATTGGACCTTCGGCAGCGTGGCGCACGGCGGCATTGATTTCGTCCTTGGTAGCCTCGCGCTTTATTATGGCCACAAAGTCCACCAGCGAACCAGTGGGCGTGGGTACACGCACGGCCAAGCCATCGAGTTTGCCCTTTAGTTCGGGGATTATTTTGCCCACAGCCTTGGCGGCTCCAGTTGTGGTGGGTATTTGCGATACGGCAGCCGACCGTGCACGGCGCAGATCGCTGTGTGGTGCGTCGAGTATGCGTTGGTCGTTGGTGTAGGAGTGAATGGTTGTCATATAGCCTCGGGTGATGCCAAAGGTGTCGTTAAGCACCTTAACCACGGGAGCCAAGCAGTTGGTGGTGCAGCTTGCGTTCGATACGCAGGTGTCGGAGGCTTGCAGCTCGTTGTCGTTCACGCCCAGCACCACCATGCGGTCGTTGTTGTCTTTGGCGGGTGCGGTGAGTATCACCTTTTTAGCTCCGTTTTTGAGGTGGTCGCCATAGCCACCGGTTTCGCTCTCCTTGCGGGTAAATTTGCCGGTCGATTCCACTACCACGTCGGGTGTTTCGTCCCATTTGATGTTGATGGGGGCGCGTTCGGCGTGCACGCGATATTTTTCGCCGTTCACGATGATGTGGTCGGCATCGTGATCCACTTGACCCTCAAAGCGGCCCTGAGTTGAGTCGTATTTGAGCAGGTGGGCGAGCGTCTTGGTGTCGGTGAGGTCGTTTATGCCCACGATTTGGAACTCGGGGTGCTCCAGCGCAATTTTGAATACGTTTCGGCCTATGCGCCCAAAGCCGTTGATAGCAACTTTAATTTTAGCCATGGTTATAAAAATCGGTTTTGTGAGATTTCTACGTAGGATATGAGCAAAGGTAATATATTTTGCTCTAAAATATGTGCATTTGGCCGTTTTTATTCCAGAATGTGTTTTTTCTGTCGTTTAGTCGAACTTTCCAAGTCCTTGGCGTATGATTTCGGGAGCATCGCTGGTGCAGTCCACCACGGTTGATGGCTCGTCGAGGCCAGGACCTGCGTCGATTACTATGTCCACCAAGTGTTGGTAGTGGTCGTATAGTTCCTGAGGCTCAATGATATACTGCCCCGCATCATCGGGTAGTTTCACTGACGAGTTGGCCATCGGACGTCCCAGCAGTTCCACCAGCGTTAGCGTAATGTTGTTGTTGGGTATGCGCACTCCCACGGAGCGACGGCGGTCGGCCATGCTCACGGGTACATGGTGTAGGGCTGGCAATATATAGGTGAACGGCCCAGGCAGGGTGCGTTTCATCAGACGGAACGTGCTGTTGCCCACCTTGGCATATTGTGCAATCTGAGCAATATCCTGGCAGATGAGCGACAGCCGCGCCTCCTTGGGCTTTAGCCCTTTTATTTTGATGATGCGCTCCACCGCTTTGGCGTTGCCCATGTCGCAGCCCAGCCCATACAGGGTGTCGGTAGGATATACCACCACGCCGCCCTGCCGTAGCACTTCGGCTATGCGTTCGAGCCGCTGCCGGTTCGGATTCTGCGGCAGCAGCTCTATCAGTTGGCAGCGGCTCATAACGCTATACGTTGGTTTTTAGCCGTTCACCTTCTTGTGGTCGGCCAGGAATTGAGCCAGGCCAGCGTCGGTGAGGGGGTGTTTTAGCAGACCCATGATGGCGCTCAGCGGGCAGGTGGCCACATCGGCACCAGCCTCGAGGCATTGTATGATGTGCATGGTGTGGCGTATGGAGGCGGCCAGTACCTGTGTGGGGAATTCGTAGTAGCGATACACATCTACTATTTGGCGGATTAGTTCCACGCCGTCGGTCGATATATCGTCGAGCCTGCCAACAAAAGGAGACACGTAGGTTGCTCCAGCCTTGGCGGCTAGCAGGGCTTGTCCTACAGAGAATACAAGGGTGCAGTTGGTGCGTATGCCGTTGTCGGTGAAATATTTAACTGCCTTTATACCATCCTTGGTACAGGGAACTTTCACCACAATTTGCTTGTGCAGCGCGGCCAATTCGCGCCCTTCCTTAATCATGCCCTCAAAATCGGTGGAGATAACCTCGGCGCTCACATCGCCCTTCACAATGTTGCAGATATCTACATAGTGCTGGCGGATGCTGGCCTCGCCCTTGATTTGCTCCTTGGCCATGAGCGATGGGTTGGTGGTTACGCCGTCGAGTACGCCTAAATCGTTGGCCTCGCGAATTTGGTCGAGATTGGCCGTGTCGATGAAGAATTTCATAATGAATTTGGTGTTGATGTGTTGCTGTTATGTAGGTGCAAAGTTACCATATTTTGTTGACAATGGCGCATCAATATTGACTTGTGCATAAAATTATTGAAAAATATGGTTTTTATGGTTTTATTTCGTAACTTTGCGCGTTTGTGATTTCGTACAGCGACATCGGTAAGAATGGAACCATTAGTCGTAGAAGCAACTCCAGATAGCCCAGCTGTATTGCTCGATAAGGCACAGGGCATTTTCGAACTTAAGGGACGCTCAATGCCCGAAGATCCTATTGAGTTCTATAAGCCTATTATTGCTTGGGCTGCCGACTATGTGAGCGAACCTAATGCGGTTACCGAATTTGTGTTCCGTTTCGAATATTTCAACACAGCCTCATCTAAGCGTGTGCTTGATTTGCTTATGCTACTACGTCCTCTCATCGGCTCCATCAGGGTGCGTTGGTACTTCTGCGAGGGCGACGATGACATGTTCGACACCGGCGAGGCTTTTGCCGAAATCACAGGCATACCATTCGAGGTGATACCCTACAATCCGCTGCTTAATCCCACCCTGTAGCATCCTGAGTGTCTGCGCTGTTTGTTGCGGTGTTCCGGTTGAGCGCTGCGCTGACAATCTGTCATCTGCGCCTGACACACTCTGACAGCTGAGTGTACTGCCTGCGTTAAGCTTTGCAGGTGTTGGGTTAAACATCGCTAAACCACCTGCTTTTTCATAATTATGGAACATTTGTTGTAAGCATGGCCTATGCCAACCATAAATATAGACCCTAAAAACTGATAGGCAATGAAAGGACAACAAATCATAGTGCCAGCACTGTCGGCCCTCATTGGTGGACTGGTGGCAGTGGCCATTGTTGGGCGTACACCTGCACAGATGGCTGCCCACACCCACCTAACCAACGACACCATTGCTGCTCAAACGCCCCGTGTTCATTATGCTGTTAATGCATTTGGTAGCAGCGCAGCGGGGCAAACCGATTTCACTGTGGCCGCCGAGAAGACGGTGGATGCTGTGGTGCATGTCAAAACATCGTATAGGGCGCAGGGCGGATATTCGTTCGGCAACCCATTCCTCGACTTCTTCTTCGGTGGGCCGCAGCAGGGCATGGCGCAGCCCGTGCAAACATCGGGTTCGGGCGTTATTCTCACCCGCGATGGCTATATTGTAACCAATAATCACGTTATTGAAAAGGGCGACCGCATTGAGGTGGTGCTAAACGACAAGCGCAGCTTCGAGGCCAAGCTTGTTGGGCGCGACCCCAGCACCGACATAGCCCTGCTCAAGGTTGAGGCCACCGACCTGCCCTACATCGAGTTTGGCAACTCCGACGAGCTACGCCTGGGCGAGTGGGTGCTGGCCATTGGCAACCCGTTCAACCTCAGTACCACCGTAACGGCGGGCATCATCAGTGCCAAGGCTCGCAACATTTCCGTAATAAACGATCGCTATGCCATTGAGTCGTTCATACAGACTGATGCCGCCGTAAACCCTGGCAACAGCGGCGGCGCGTTGGTCAATCTCAAGGGCGAGTTGATAGGCATAAACACTGCAATCGCTTCTCAAACAGGTTCTTATGCGGGATATTCGTTTGCGGTGCCAGTGTCTATTGCCAAAAAAATTGTGTCGGATTTGATGGAGTTTGGCGAGGTACAGCGAGCAATTCTAGGCGTTTCAATAGCCGAACTCACCGAGGAGTTGGCCCGCGAGATGGGCATAAGTCCTATAAAAGGTGTGTTGGTGAGTGCCGTGGCCAGCGATGGCGCAGCGCAAAAAGCGGGCCTACGCCCTGGCGATGTGTTGCTTTCGGTGAATGGCGTTGAAGTGAACTCTGTGTCGCAGCTGCAGGAGCAGGTGGGCAAGCATCGTCCGGGACAAAGGGTGGAACTGATTGCACTGCGCGGCGGTGAGCGTAAGCATTTCAGCGTAACGCTAACCAATCTCAGCGGCGGCCTAACATTCTCGCAACCCTCATCACTATCCAATCGTTTGGGCGGTACGCTGGTTGACATCAACGATCGCCAAAAACGCAGCCTCGGACTTCAGGGCGGAGTACAGGTGGCCGAGGTGGGAGAGGGGCAGATTAAAGCCTGTGGAATACGTAGGGGTTTTATAATCACAAAGATAGACAAAAGGACGATTTCTAACCTAAGCGATTTTAAGCAGATGCTAAGTCGCACCAACGGGCCTGTGCTGGTTGAGGGCATCTATCCCAACGGCACAACAGGTGCCTACGCGCTTTCGTTTAAGGAATAAAGGTCGATGGGATGTAACCTCAGCAAGCCTAAAAACGTTAATGCTGTGTACTCGTGTATGGTTAGTTTGCATGATATTTAGTACACATATATAGACCCCAAAAAAAGGCTGGTTTTTTGTATATCCCAAACAATGTAGTAATTTTGCGCTCCTTTTTTTGAGATACGAAGCCAACCTGCATAACATTTTCTTATACACCTACTTACATAGATGAGACAGCTTAAGATAACCAAATCAATCACGAACAGGGAGAGCGCTTCGCTCGATAAATACCTGCAAGAGATAGGCAAAGAGGATCTTATCACCGTGGAGGAGGAGGTGGAGCTGGCACAGCGCATCCGCAAGGGCGACCAAGCCGCCCTTGAGAAACTCACCCGCGCCAACCTACGATTCGTAGTATCGGTGGCTAAGCAATACCAGAATCAAGGGCTTAGCCTCCCCGACCTCATCAACGAAGGCAACCTTGGCCTGATAAAAGCCGCCGAAAAGTTCGATGAAACTCGCGGCTTCAAGTTCATATCCTACGCCGTTTGGTGGATTCGCCAGTCTATACTTCAGGCATTGGCCGAACAGTCGCGCATTGTGCGCCTGCCCCTGAACCAGGTAGGTTCGCTCAACAAGATAAACAAGGCATTCTCGAAATTCGAGCAGGAGTTTGAGCGTACACCATCGCCCGAAGAGCTGGCCGAATTGCTCGACCTCCCCAAGGAGAAGGTGAACGACACGCTCCGCGTGAGCGGGCGCCACGTGTCGGTTGATGCGCCTTTTGTCGATGGCGAGGACAATTCGCTGCTCGATGTGCTGGTGAATAACGATTCGCCCAACGCCGATCGCGGCCTGATTAACGAGTCGCTCAGCCGCGAAATCGATCGTGCCTTAGCCACCCTAACCGAGCGCGAGCGCGATATTGTGCGTCTGTTCTTTGGAATCTCGTGCCAAGAGATGACCCTCGAGGAGATTGGCGAAAAATTTGGACTAACCCGCGAACGTGTACGTCAAATTAAGGAGAAGGCCATCCGCCGCCTTCGCCATACCTCGCGCAGCAAATTGCTCAAAAGTTATCTTGGCTAACCCATATAATAAAGGGGGCAGAGTTTACAAAGCTGCCCCTTTTTGTTTACAGCGAACTTAATTCTGTGGTTTTATAGTGGAAATTTATCGCAGCAAATCGGCAAGTTGATGGGTTAATTCGTACCTTTGCATCTCCTTATTCAACCCTGCAATACACACACACAAACATACATAAATGACTATACTAGTTCTAAACTGTGGCAGCTCATCCATCAAATACCAGCTGGTATGCATGGAGGGCGACAAATGCGAGGTGCTGGCCAAAGGCCTCGTTGAGCGCATCGGAATGGACGATGCAATTCTAACCCACAAACCTACGGGCAAGGACAAATACGAAACGGTTACCCGCATCGCCGACCACACCGTGGGTATAAACATGGTGCTCGATGCTCTTACAAACAGCAATCATGGCGTTATTGGTTCGCTGCAAGCAATTGATGCTGTGGGACATAGGGTTGCACACGGCGGTGAGTATTTCTCGCAGAGCGTGCTGCTCACCGACGAGGGTAAACGTCGCATTGAGGAGCTATGCGACATCGCTCCGCTGCACAACCCCGCTCACCTGAAAGGAATCGCCGCCATGGAGCAGCTGCTCCCCAAGGCCCCTCAGGTGGCCGTGTTCGACACCTCGTTTCACCAAACCATGCCCGCCAGTGCCTATATGTACGCCGTTCCCTACGAGTACTACGAGCGCTACAAGGTGCGTCGCTATGGCTTTCACGGCACCAGCCACCGCTTTGTGGCCGAAAAGGCCTGCAAAATGCTGGGCGTTGACATAAAGACCCAGAAAATAATCACCTGCCACTTGGGCAATGGAGCCAGCATCACCGCTATTAAGAACGGTCAGTCGGTAGATACCTCCATGGGCTTCACCCCAGTTGAGGGTCTGATGATGGGCACCCGCTGCGGCGACCTCGATGTGGGCGCGCTCACGTTCATTGCCGAGAAGGAGAACCTCTCGCTCAAGGACGTTGTTGGCGTGGCCAACAAGAAGAGCGGTGTGCAGGGCATTAGTGGTATTTCGAGCGACATGCGCGACATCAACTCGGCTGCCGAACAGGGCAACGCCCGCGCCCAGTTGGCTCTCGACATGTACTACGCCCGCGTTAAGAAGCACATCGGCGGCTATGCCGCTATCATGAATGGCGTTGATATTGTGGTGTTTACAGGCGGCATTGGCGAGAACGACTTCTCGATGCGCCAGAATGTATGCGCCAACATGGATTTCCTTGGCATACAGTTAGATGAGGCCAAGAACAACGGTCTGCGCGGTCAGGACACCGTGCTGTCAACCGCCAATTCGCGCGTAAAGGTGCTGTTGGTAACCACCGACGAGGAGTTTGTTATTGCCTCCGACACCATGCGCATTGTTTCAGCATTGTAAACTCACACACACACAACATAAGGATTTATAGTTATGGCAATCAGACATTTAGACGAAGTTTTCGACATTCTGAAGAGCAAACCCAAAAAGCGCATTATTGCTGCTTATGCCAACGATGCTCACACCATTGAGGCTCTGAGCGGCGCAATTGATTTGGGCATTGTTGAGGCCACGCTGGTTGGCGACGAGGCCACCATCAAAGGCGTTTGCGCCGAGCACAAAATAGACGTGAACAAGTTCAAGATTGTGCAGGAGGCCGACGAGGTGAAGGCCGCTGCTAAGGCTGTTGAACTTATCAACGCGGGCGAGGGCGATGTGCTGATGAAGGGCTTGGTTAGCACCGACAAATATATGCGCGCCATCCTGAACAAGGAGAAAGGTTTGCTGCCTCCCAAGGCCGTGCTGAGCCACGTAACCGTTATCGACGCTCCCAACTACCACAAATTGCTCTGCGTGGGCGATGTGGCCATTATTCCCGCTCCCGATTTGAACCAAAAGGTGGCCATCACCAACTACGTAATCCGTGTAGCCAAATCGCTGGGCATCGACACCCCCAAGGTGGCTGTGCTGGCTGCTACCGAGCAGATGTTGGCTGGTATGCCCGCCTGCGTTGATGCTGCCCTGATTGCCAAGATGGGCGAGCGCGGCCAAATCAAGGGTGCCATCATCGATGGTCCTTTGGCTTTGGATGTGGCTATCGACAAGGAGGCTGCCCAAATCAAGAAACTTTCGGGTGCTGTTCCTGGCGATGCCGATTGCATTGTGTTCCCCAACATCGAGAGCGGCAACGTGTTCTTCAAGGCTTGCACCAAGTTGGGCAAGGCCGAGCTGGGCGCAATGGTGTTGGGCGCAAAAGTTCCCTGCGTGCTCACCTCGCGTGGCGACAGCGTAAAATCGAAAATGTACTCCATCGCCTTGGCTGCTAACGCTGCTAAGTAGATGGTTTGCAAATATATACAGCAGAAAAAAATCTGTCTGTATAGAAAAATATTTTGAGCTAGGGGGCATAGCCGTTTTATGGGCTGTGTCCCCGCGCTCAGGGGGTGCTGCGGCATCCCCTGTGGTGCATATAGCAAAACGCTAAAAGACAATTGTTTATGGATTATTTGATACTTACTATAAACCCCGGTTCCACCTCTACCAAAATTGCGGTGTTCCGCAACGAGGAGCCCATTTTGGAGAAGACGCTGCGCCATCAGAGCGACGAGATTGCTAAGTATGCCAGCATTGTGGATCAGTTCCAGTTCCGCATGGACATCATCATGGCTGCTTTGGCCGAGGCCAAGGTGAATGTTGCCGACCTGTCGGCTGTTGTTGGTCGCGGCGGACTGGTTAAGCCCATCGAGTCGGGCGTGTACGAGGTGAACGACGCTCTGCGCGCCGACCTACAGCACGGTGTGCTGGGCGAACACGCTAGCAACCTGGGCGGTTTGCTGGCCGACGACATCGCCCGCAAGTCGGGTAAGGCCAAGGCCTACATCGCTGACCCCGTGGTGGTTGATGAGCTGCAGGAGGTTGCCCGCGTGTGCGGTTTGCCCTCGTGCGAGCGCAAGTCGATTTTCCACGCGCTCAATCAGAAGGCCATTGCCCGTACTCATGCCAAGAAACTGGGCCGTCGCTACGAGGAGCTCAATCTGATTGTGGCACACCTCGGCGGTGGAATTTCGGTGGGTGCGCACTGCAAGGGTCGAGTAATCGACGTGAACAACGCCCTCGACGGCGAGGGACCATTCTCGCCCGAGCGTGCTGGTACGCTGCCCGCTGGTCAGCTGGTGAATCTCTGCTTCAGCGGCGAATACACCAAGGAGCAGGTTAAGAAGATGCTCAACGGCAAGGGCGGCATGGTGGCCCTGGCAGGCATCAACGATGCCTACAAACTTGAGATGATGGCTAAAGACGGCGATGCCAAGGCCAAGCTGGTGCAAGATGCCATGTCGTATAACATCGGCAAGGCCATTGGTGCAATGGCCACGGTGCTGAAAGGCAACGTGGACGGCATTCTGCTCACTGGCGGCATAGCCCACAACCCATTCTTGGTGGAGTATGTGAAGGAAATGGTAGGTTTCATCGCGCCTCTGAGCGTTTATCCGGGCGAGGACGAGATGGGCGCATTGGCCATGAATGGCCTGATGGTGTTGCGCGGCGAAATAAAGCCCAATACCTATAAATAGCTTATCGACACTTTGGGGCAGGGGGCAAATCGCTTCCTGCCCTTTTTTTGTTGTGTAAATAATTCAAAGTCAATATTTTACAATGACATTAGAACAAGAGGTACAGCGCAGGCGAACGTTTGCCATTGTGAGCCACCCCGATGCGGGAAAAACAACGCTAACCGAGAAACTGCTGCTGTTTGGTGGAGCCATACATGTGGCTGGTGCCGTAAAGAGCAATAAGATTAAGAAGACGGCCACGTCGGACTTTATGGAGATTGAGCGGCAGCGCGGTATCTCGGTGTCCACCTCGGTGATGGAGTTCGAGTATGGCGGTTGCAAGGTGAATATCCTCGATACGCCTGGCCACCAGGACTTTGCCGAGGATACCTACCGCACGCTCACTGCCGTGGATAGCGTGATTATTGTGGTGGATCATGCCAAGGGCGTAGAGGCTCAAACGCGCAAGCTGATGGAGGTTTGCCGTATGCGTCGCACCCCTGTGATAGTGTTCGTGAACAAGTTGGACCGCCCCGGCCTCGATTCGTTCGATTTGCTCGACGAGTTGGAGCGCGAGTTGCAGATAAAGGTGCGTCCGCTGAGCTGGCCCATAAGCGAGGGTCCAACATTCAAGGGCGTTTACAACCTAATGGAGGAGCGTTTGTTCCTATTCTCCGACGAGCAGCACCAAACCGTGGCCGATGAGGTGGTGGAAATATCGGATTTGAACTCGCCCGAACTCGATAAATACATTAAACCGTTCACCAGCAAGTTTTTAGAGGACATAGAGTTGGTGCGTGAGGTTTATCCCGAGTTCAGCCGCGAGGCTTACCTTTCGGGCGAGGTTGCGCCAGTGTTCTTCGGCAGCGCGTTGAACAATTTCGGAGTGAAGGAACTGTTGGAGTGCTTCATCAAGATTGCGCCGCATCCGCGTCCGTCGCGCACCGATGTGCGCGAGGTGCAGCCCACCGAGGATAAGATGTCGGGGTTTGTGTTCAAGATATTCGCCAACATGGACCCCAATCATCGCAATCGCATTGCGTTTCTGAAGATTTGTTCGGGTGTGTTTGAGCGCAACAAGCCCTATCTGCACGTGGGAATGGGCAAACAGATGCGATTCTCAAGCCCCAACGCCTTTTTGGCCGACAAGAAGTCGATTGTGGATTTTGCCTATTCCGGCGACATCGTTGGTTTGCCCGACACGGGCAGTTTCAAGATAGGCGACACGCTCACCGAGGGCGAAATTATGCGCTTTCAGGGCATTCCCAGTTTTTCGCCAGAGCTGTTCCGTTATGTGGAGAACGCCGACCCGCTCAAGTCGAAGCAGCTGGCCAAGGGCTTGGAGCAGCTTACCGACGAGGGTGTGGCGCAGCTGTTTGTGCTGCAATCCAATGGCCGCAAGGTGATTGGCACCGTGGGCGCGTTGCAGTTCGAGGTGATTCAGTACCGCCTTGAGCACGAGTATGGCGCACGCTGCCGCTACGAGGGCATCACCCTGCACAAAGCCTGCTGGATGGAGGTTGAGGACCGCAAGCAACTCGACGATTTTAGGCTGCGCAAGGCCAACAACCTGGCCCGCGACAAGCAGGGACGCGAGGTGTTTTTGGCCGATTCGCCCTATTCGCTCCAGATGGCAATCGAAAAATTCCCCGGCATCAAATTTCATTTCACATCGGAGTTCTAACGTTGCGCAAAACATAAACGCCAAACTATCCGTAGAAAACAAATAGGCACATTGATGTTTTTTGCTAACTTTACATCCCGATAAATCAGTAGGATAAATCCATGAGCACACCTAAATTTAAGGCTGGTATCATTACCGGCTCCGAGCTGAAAAGGCTATTCGACTACGCTAAAGCCGAGGCATTTGCCCTGCCCGCAGTGAACGTAACTGGCACCAACACCATGAATGCCGTGTTGGAGACTGCCCGCGAGGTGAACTCGCCTGTAATCATACAGCTATCAAATAGCGGCGCGGCCTTTGTTGCTGGCAAAGGTTTGAGCAACGACGCTCAACGCGCCAGCGTGCTTGGCTCTATTTGTGCTGCTCGCCACGTGCAAACTTTGGCCGAGGCTTATGGTGTTCCCGTGGTGCTGCACACCGACCATTGCGCCCGTAAACTCCTGCCCTGGCTCGATGGGCTGCTGCTTGAGGGCGAGGCGCACTACAAGCATTTTGGCCGTCCGCTCTTCAGCTCGCACATGATCGACCTCTCCGAGGAGTCGCTCAAGGACAACATCGAACTTTGCAAACGCTATCTCGACCGCATGAGCAAGCTCGACATGACCCTCGAGATTGAGCTGGGCGTAACCGGCGGCGAAGAGGACGGTGTGGACAACACAGGCGTGGACAGCTCGCGCCTATACACCCAGCCCGACGAGGTGGCCTACGCCTACAAGGAGCTCATGAGCATAAGCCCCAATTTCACCATAGCAGCTTCGTTTGGCAACGTGCATGGAGTGTATAAGCCTGGTAATGTGGTGCTTAACCCTATAATCCTCAAAAATTCGCAGGAGCAGGTTCAAAAGCAGTTCAACACCGCTGCAAAGCCCATCAGCTTTGTGTTTCACGGCGGCAGCGGTTCTGAAAAGGAGAAAATCAGCGAGGCCATCAGCTACGGTGTGGTGAAGATGAACATCGACACCGATGTGCAATGGGCTTTTTGGGATGGCATCAAGAACTACTACACCGCCAAGCACGACTATCTGCAGGGGCAGATTGGCAACCCCGAAGGTCCCGATGCCCCCAACAAGAAGCACTACGACCCCCGTGTGTGGCTGCGCAAGGGCGAGGAGCAGATTATTGCCCGTTTGCGCGAGGCATTTGCCGATTTGAATGCGGTGAATCGGAACTAATGGTAATCTCCCAAATAAGCAGAAGGCCGCCGTTTGAGCGGCCTTTTTGCGTGTAGATGGTTTTATGGCATTCGGATTTTTGACGCAAAATGACTACCTTTGCGGCCAATTTCACAGCATAAAGGACATGGCAGAGAACAATATACTGCGCCGATTGGAGGGCATTAGGCAGCGTTTCGAGGAGGTGGGACAGCAAATCACCGACCCCGTGGTGATGGCCGACATGAAACGTTTCGTTTCCCTGAACAAGGAATACCGCAACATGGAGCCCATTGTGGCCGCCTACGAGCACTATAAAAATGTGCTCAGCAACCTCGAAACCTCGCGCGAAATGCTGGCCTCGGAAAAAGACGAGGAGATGCGCGAGATGGCCAAAGCCGAAATTGAAACCCTCGAGCAGGAACAAACGCAGCTCGAGGAGGAAATAAAGGTGCTGCTGCTGCCCGCCGACCCTGAGGATTCGAAGAATGCTGTGATGGAGATACGCGCAGGCACTGGCGGCGACGAGGCCAGCATCTTTGCTGGCGACCTGTATCGCATGTACACCAAGTATTTTGAGCGTAAGGGCTGGAAATACGAGGTTACCAGTGCCTCGGAGGGTACTGTGGGCGGCTTCAAAGAGGTGGTTATAAGCATCACAGGCAGTGGTGTTTATGGTGTGTTGAAATACGAGTCGGGAGTGCATCGCGTGCAGCGCGTACCGCAGACCGAAACTCAGGGACGTGTACACACGTCGGCGGCCACCGTGGCCGTGCTGCCCGAGGCCGAGGAGTTCGACATCGACCTGCGCGTGGAGGACATCCGCAAGGATATTTTCTGCGCCTCTGGCCCAGGCGGACAGAGCGTGAACACCACCTATTCGGCTATACGTCTAACCCACATACCATCGGGCATTGTGGTGCAGTGCCAGGATCAAAAATCGCAGCTCAAGAACTACGACAAGGCCTTGGCCGAGCTCCGCACCCGTCTCTACAACATCGAGTATCAAAAATACCTCGACAACATAGCATCAAAGCGCAAAACGCTGGTTTCCACTGGCGACCGTTCGGCCAAGATTCGTACCTACAACTACCCGCAAGGCCGCGTAACCGACCATCGTATCAACCTGACGCTCTACAACTTAGGTGCTATCATGGACGGTGATGTGCAGGAGGTAATCGATAAATTGCAAATTGCCGAGAACGCCGAGCGGTTGAAGGCAGCCGAAGAATTATAGCCTTTTGTGTTTATATGTACATCTAAGGTGCTATATATCGGTGCGTTGCGTTTTTTATAAATGGCATTGATAAAATCATATAAAGGAAAAAATCCACGTTGGGGTTGCGATTGCTATTTTAGCGAAAATGCCACCATAGTAGGCGATGTAGTCATGGGCGACGAATGCTCGGTGTGGTTCAACGCCGTGGTGCGTGGCGATGTTGCTCCCATCACCATTGGCCATCGCACCAATGTGCAGGATGGAGCCTGCATTCATGTAACCCACGATATTGGCCCAACGCACATTGGCAGCGATGTTACCATTGGCCACAACGCCACCATACATGCCTGCATCATTCGCGACGGTGCGCTGATAGGCATGGGAGCCACGCTGCTCGACGACTGTGTGATAGGCGAGGGGGCGGTGGTTGCAGCAGGTGCGCTGGTGCTACAGCGCACACAAATTCCGCCCCACGAGATTTGGGGCGGCGTACCAGCTAAGCGCATTGGCCCCACCCGCCCCGGCATGACCGACAACGCCGCCCACTACGTGGCCTACGCCCGCGAGTACATGAAAGAGCAGGGGGAGTAGGCGGCTTGCTCCTGCTTGATTTTTTATATTGCGTTTAAACCCGCCCCTGCTAACATTCCACTAAATATGAAACGAACCATAATTCTATTTCTGCTCTGTATGGCTGCGCTGGCGGCTTGTTCGGTGGATGAACTACCACCTCTATCCAACGAACCCATTAGAGATCTTAATGGAGCTATAATCGCAAACTATCCTTATTTGTGGGCGCATTCGCATGTTACTGACACAACAGCGAAGCAATACACTCGTTTTGAGTTTAAAACCTACGATTGCACTTTCCCTATGTTCGACAATGGTCGCAAGGTGATTGTGGGCAACATCTATGGCGGTATCTCGTGTTTGAATACCGATAATGGTAGTGAGGTATGGAACTGCAAGTTGCTCGATAATCCTGCTGATTTTTTTACGCCTCCCATACTCGATTACTTTGTGGCCAGCACTGAGCAATGGCTCATTATAAACATGGATGGTGTTTTTGTGAAAATAGATTTGAAAAACGGTGAGATTTTGGGCAAGTGTGCGCTGGAGTCTAATAAAGCGTCGCGCATGCATAGAGATAGCGACGAATGCTTTTACCTATCGGGAAAAACAGATGTATATCGTGTAGATTGCCAGAATATGACTGCTTTAAAAGTTAATATATTTGATGATACAAAAATACACGAATATGTTTCAGTAATTCCATACTCATATAATAATAAAAAATATTTTTTCGTGCAAGAAATTGTAGTTGATGAAATTTTTTCTGATGAGTGGAATTGGAGTTCTGTTTTTTCATATTTATTGTCTGCTAACAAATCAGATACTTTATTTAATTTTCCCAAAGTTAGTGTACGTGTTATTGATAAGTTTAAAGAAATTTTTTTAAGTATAGATGATATAGATAACGAAACCTATTTATTTACAGGACATGGTTTTAAAATTTTTAATTGGGATAGTATGAATGTAGTGCTTAATCTAAAATTGAGATATGATCAAATCGGTATTTTAAGTATAGACCAAAATTATCGTTATCATGAAGTTTATGATGATAAATTGGTATGCCATTTTGATAACGAGACATATTATTATGATGAGTATGTTTTTGCTTTTAGAGAAATTGTAGATGTTCCTATAGACAAAAATGATGATGGTACATATTATTATATTAAATCGAAAAATATAGTTAGAAAATCTAAGGATAAAACTTGCGGTAGTCATGTTATAGATGGCATTGTTTATCTTGCAAGAAAAGATTATTTAATTGCTACAGAGTTTGATAATAGTACGAGGTTAATGAATATGTATATAGGTAATGATAATTTGAATGTAAGTGATAATTTAGTTCTTACAACTGATTTTGATGATAGCGATTCACATGAACATGCTTTTGGTAGAAATTCCCAAGGCATTTCTTTTTATACAGTTGTTACAGATGATAATGTTTTTTGCTTCCCATGTTTTTAAGCATGATTTTTTTAATATGACTACAATGAAACTTTTTCGATTATCTTTGTTTATTTCACTACATGTGTTTAGTTTTAGAACTTCTGCACAGAATGGAACTGCTATTATAGATAATACACAATTGAATAATATTCAAGATGATATTTGGAAGCATTATTCATTTAGGCCTTCGATGTCACCTACGACATATACGTTATCAGAAAAAAATAAATTTCGTTTTGATTTATCGCCGCTTTTTTTCCTGAAACGTAAAGTAGATACGCTTTATAGTATATATAGTAATGACGGAAGAAGTTATGCCAAGGATTTTTTTGAAAATAATAGTGTTGTAGATGGGATCGGTGCTCGTATAAATGTTAGCTATACACCTTTTGAACGTATCACCTTTGGAACGGCATTTTCATATAAATATATGATAAATGATGTTGGTCATTTAGTTACCACACAGCATAGTGATGTTAGTTTGTTGGCTTCTGAGGTGAATAATTTATATCGGCATCAAGTTTATAGTTCTAAGTTTCTATTAGGTGAACTGTCAGGTACGTTTCACGATATAATAAATAGTTTTTGTGCTTTTGAAATTCGTTCATCAATTGCTCTGGGTAGAAGTAAACTTAATTTTTTTGAGTCTCATGGTATGCGGGATGTTCAATCAGGAAGAAGTGCTTATTCATATAAGGACGATGGCTTACAGTATTATATATTCAATCATAGTTTTGAATTTGGTTTTTCTGTTTTTCCTGCTAAACGTTGGGTGCAATTTACTGCTTTACTGGCAGTAGGCTATACTACATATTTTAGAAAAAAAACAGTTGGCGAATTCCACTCAAAACAAGTATATGAGCAGGTGGTTATACCTTTTAATCTACATCCTTATGACATGTTCTGGTCCCCATCGGTTATGCTTAGTTTTAATCTTCCTAACTTGATTAGTCTGCGACTTCATTGCGGTTTCGAAGGTAGTGTGCAGCATTTTCGTTATAATAATGAAGGGTTTAGGCCGATATTTGGTTTGATGCTGTCATTTAGTAGGTAAATTAATTCTTTTTTTGATAGAATTGTAATGTTATGAAGTTAAGATTTTTGATTTGTTTTTTTATTCTTTTTTCTAAATATTCTTTCGGACAAGGATACGAATTTGAATATGAGATTATTTTTTCTGGTGATGATGTTAGATTTTATGGTGATATTTATTATACAACATCTTTGAAGTCAGAGCCACAACTTTTGTATGGATTTTATCAACTCCAACCAAAATATAATCCTAATAAACCTTATTCAATAAAAACAGTAACAGGTCAGAAATCAATTTCTATTAATGATGGATATATCAATTCTATTACTATCAATAATGGCAAGGTGCAAGTTTGTGGAATTGTAACCTGGAATACACCATCTAGTGGAGATAAAACATTTACCTTTGATTATACAAACATTTTTCCATATTTTGAATATCACAACGAGTTTTTATATAAAGCAAAATTTTGGTCTTCACTAAGCCCTTATGGTTATGGTATTGAATATAATTTTAAATTTTATCCTAATTTTAAAAGTACCACAAGTTCTGATACAGATAGTTTGTATTTTTACGACAAAGTTAATATCAGTTTTACTAAAGGTTTTCCTTTGAGTGCTTATAAAGGTAAAGGGAGATGGCAATGGCGTATTGGAGATGGTGGCTGGAATGACATACCGAGTTGTTTAATTAATGACAATGAACCACATTGTATAAGTGTATGTGGAAAAGATTTGATAAATGAAAATGAAATTCGCGAATATGCTGGAAAATATATACATTTTCGTATAAATAATCTGGTAAAAACATGTTGTGAAACCGTTT
>JAFWUG010000157.1 GCA_017524185.1 Bacteroidales bacterium | reverse complement strand
GTGATGTTCGCTATATAGTCGGGATGAGCTGCGACGAAATCGAGCGCGTCCTTGTGGTTGAGTAGCATAATGGCCTCTTCTTTGGTCTTGCCTGCTGCCGTCTGTTTTTCTTTCAGCAGCCGCTCGGTTTCCAGCAGCGAATAGGTGTTTCCCTCAATCTGCGACGATTTCCAGCTGAGGTCGATGCCGAGCCGTTCCATTTCCTTGCGTTTCTGCTCGTCGGAGAGTTGTGCGAAGTTGGTGGCAAACTGGCATTGCAGGTCGTTCAGCAACCGCATTTCCTGTTCCGTGAACAGATTTACGCGGCTCAATATGTTGGGAATCAGGTCGAAATTATAACTCGACTTAACCCGCCGTTCGTCCACTTCCTTGTCGAAATATTCATCCAAATCGACAGGCAAGAACAATGGCGAGACATAGTATTTCGTAGCCCTTGCCCTGCCTTCGGTATAGACATAGAAATCGTTGACATACTCGCTAAGGATTCGTTTCACCGTGGCAAGGCTCATCTGGTTTGCCATAGCATCGGCAATCTGTCCCGACGAACTGCCCGGATGCGCTTTGAGATATTCCAAAATTGCACTTTTATCCATCACTTTTCATCAAATCGGCTCACAAAGATATACAAATCGGCTCAAAATGATAAACTTTTGAGCCGATTTGAGGTGTATTATGAGCCAATTTGCTATCGCGATGATTTGCATAGCCACAAAAATCCCCGCCCTGTTTGTGGGGCGGGGACATTCGGTTATGCAGTGTTGCGCTGAGCCTACACCGAAAGCGATACGCGTTTGAAGCCTACCACCTGGATGTCCTTATCAACGCCCTGCAGGTACTGCTTGATGGTCTGCTTGCCGTCCTTGATGAACTCCTGGTTCATCAGCGTGCTCTCCTTGTAGAACTTCTGCACACGGCCATTGGCGATGTTCTGAATCATCTTCTCATCGAGGCTGGCGGCCTTCTCGGCACCCACGGTCTTGATAATCTCGCGGGCCTTGGCGGCCTCGTCGGCGGTGATCCAGCCCTTGGCCTGATTCGACTCGATGTGATCCTCGCTATCAACGTGAGCGGGGTTGATGCCTGCCTTCTTGATGGCGGCCTCGATGGCCTTCTGAACCTGCTCGTCGCGGGTCTTCTGGATGGCGATGTTACGCTCCTGCTCCACCACCTCGGCAGGACAGTCGGCCTCGCTGATCGACACGGGGTTCATGGCAGCCACCTGCATGGCCACGTCCTTACCAGCTTGGGCATCGATGGCCTTGTTGAAGCCCACGATGCTGGCCAGCTTGTTGCCGGGGTGGATGTAGGGCACTACGCACTCGGCCTCAACGAAGCTATAGTGCGAGAGCTCCATCTTCTCGCCCGTGATACCCGAGAACTCCATCACCAGCTCGTTCACGGTGTTCTTGCCGTCGATGTTCTGAGCCTTGAGGGTCTCCAAGTCGGCGGGCTTGTTGGCCAGCGCGTGGTCGAGGATTTTGGTGGCGGTGTCGATAAAGTCTTGGTTCTTGGCCACAAAGTCGGTTTCGCAGTTAAGCACCACAATAGCACCTCTCTTGCCATCGGCGGTGATTTTGGCCAGGCCCACGCCCTCACCAGCCTCGCGGCCAGCGCGTTTGTTGGCTATGGCCTTTCCGCGCTCGCGGATGAGCTCTACGGCCTTGTCGAGGTTGCCCTCGGCCTCGGTGAGAGCGTTCTTGCAGTCCATCATGCCAGCACCGGTCATCTTGCGGAGCTTGGCTACGTCTGCTGCTGTTATATTAGCCATATCGGTTTGATATTCTGTTGGTTATTTGTTTGTGTATATTTACTCGGCTACTACCTCAGCCTCTACGCTCACCTTCTTGGCACGGGGGCGTTTTTCCTCGCCCTCGGCAGCACCTTCGGCCTTAGCCTTGCGGGCGCGGGTCTTAGGAGCGGGAGCGGCACCCTCTTCGCCCTCCTCGTCTTGGCCTTTATCCTTGTCGAGTTTGCGCTCTTGCATACCCTCCTCGATGGCGCGGCACATGGTATCCACTATCAAACTGATGGACTTGGTGGCATCATCGTTGGCCGGAATCACAAAGTCAATGGGGTCAGGATTACAGCAGGTATCAACCATTGCGATTACGGGGATGTTGAGCTTCTTAGCCTCATTCACGGCGATGTACTCTTTCTGCACATCAACCACGAAAAGGGCTGCAGGGAGACGAACCAAGTCGGCTATTGAGCCGAGGTTCTTTTCCAACTTGGCGCGCTGACGCGATATTTGAAGTTTTTCGCGCTTGGAGAGCGTGTCGAAAGTGCCATCGGTCATCATCTTATCAATGGAGGCCATCTTCTTCACGGCCTTGCGGATGGTGGGGAAGTTGGTGAGCATACCACCAGGCCAACGCTCTACAACGTAGGGCATATTTACGCCCTTAACGCGCTCGGCCACAATCTCCTTGGCCTGTTTCTTGGTGGCCACGAATAGCACTTTGCGGCCCGATTTGGCAATCTGCTTCACGGCTGCTGCTGCCTCATCAACCTTGGCTACGGTTTTGTGCAGGTCGATGATGTGAATCCCGTTCTTCTCCATGAAGATGTAGGGAGCCATTTTGGCGTTCCACTTGCGAGTGAGGTGCCCAAAGTGGCAACCAGCGTCGAGGAGCTCTTTGAAATTGGTTCTTGACATTGTTGGGTTGTGTTGTTTGGCAATTGACCAGTAGATCGTTAGTTTTTCTGCGATTTACGATGTCTGGCCAATTTAATTGTGCTTGCCAAATGGTTAATAATGTGTAGTAAATATTAGCGTTTGCTGAATTGGAAGCGTTTGCGAGCCTTGGGCTGACCAGGTTTCTTACGCTCCACGCTACGCGAGTCGCGGGTCATGAAACCAGCTGCCCTCAGGGCCGACTTATACTCGGGATTGGCCTCAACCAAGGCGCGGGCTATGCCCATGCGAACGGCCTGCGATTGGCCGGTTTGTCCGCCGCCGTCGAGAGTTACCTTCACGTCGTACTGGCCCTCAAGGTTGAGCACCATGAACGGCTGCTTCACCACGTAGTGCAGCAGCTCCGAGGCGAAATAGTTGTTCAGTTCGCGGCCATTGATGATAATGTTGCCCTTGCCCTCTTGCATGTAAACGCGGGCTACGGCCGATTTACGTCTTCCTAAACCATTATATACTTGCATGGCTATCTGCTATTTAAATGTGCTCAAATCAATCTGTTTGGGGTTCTGCGCCTCGTGGGGGTGCTGGGTGCCCGTGTACACGTAGAGGTTGCTGAACAGGTCGGCAGCCAAACGGTTCTTGGGCAGCATACCCTTAACGGCGTGCTCAATTACCCAAGTGGCAGTGCCACGCATACGCTCACGGCGCAGGGGCTTACCCTCTACCTGCTCGGGCACACGGCTCAGCATGTCCTTTGCGGTGAAATGACGCTGTCCGCCAGGGAAACCGGTGTGTTTAACATACTGCCTATCGGTGAGTTTGCGTCCCGTTAGGCGTACTTTCTCGGCGTTGATAACGATTACGTTATCGCCGCAATCCACGTTGGGTGTGTAGTTGGCGCGGTGCTTGCCGCGCAGCATCTTAGACACCTGGCTGGCCAAACGCCCAACGGGCTGATTGGTGGCGTCTATCAGCACCCACTCCTTGTTAACGGTGGCCTTGTTGGCCGATACCGTCTTGTAACTTAGTGTGCTCACTGTAAAATCCTGTGTGTTAAGTTAATACCTGCTGTTTACGATTGTAACAAGTGAATAATAAGCGGACCGCAAAGGTACGAATTTTTTCTATCCACACCAATTTTCGTCCATTATTTTGAGGAAATCTCTTACCTGCATATACGTAAAATAATGAAAATCAGCAGTATATTATTTTTACGTGCTGTTGAAAACTTTTGCTGCGTTTTTGCGAAGTGTCATCCAGATAGCGGATGTGCGGGTCATTCGCGGTTGTCGTTTTGTGTAAGCATATCTTAAAGTATGGCGTTTTGTGGATTTGACGCCGTCAGCGGCATTGTTTTTGTTCGTATTTTGAGTAACTTGCGGCGTTTTTACTCCAAATCATGTCAAAATCGATGGGCAAAATTGCGGTTTTTCCGGGGTCGTTCGACCCCATCACTGTGGGGCACGAGTCGGTGGTGCTGCGGGCATTGCCGCTGTTCGACCAAATTGTGGTGGCTGTGGGACACAATGCGGCCAAACGCACCATGTTCAGCACCGAGCAGCGCATGGCCATGATTGAGCAAGTGTTCGCCCCCTACCCCAACGTGCTGGTGGCCAGCTACGAAGGCCTAACGGTCGATTTCTGCCGCCAACGCGGTATTCCTTTCATACTGCGCGGCCTGCGCACATCGGCCGACTTTGAGTTTGAGCGGGCGGTGGCTCAGGTGAATAAGGCCATGCACCCCGATATTGAAACCGTGTTTATGCTCACCCTGCCCGAACACACGCCAATCAGCTCCAGCATCGTCCGCGACATCATTCTACACCATGGCGATGCCTCACAGTTTATCCCCAAACGCCTTAATATAAATCAATTTACACCTTCAAAATGAAGCTACGTAGGCTAATAGCGGCATTTGGCATTGCGCTCCCCCTGATAACCCACGCCCAACAAACGGCAGTGCTGGGCAACGCCCCAACGCACAGCGGCGACCAATTGGTGTTCTACGTCTATTCCGACTATATAACCAACATCGAGCGCGAGGTGGGTCGCTGCACCGTGGCGACTGATGGCCAGTTTGAATGCCCGCTACAAATCGACGAAACCTGCATGGTGATATGCCATCTGGGCGTTTATCGGGCCTATTTTTTTGCCGAGGCGGGACGCAAATACGAACTAGTGCTGCCACCAAAAGAGGCCAAAACCGAGGCACAGCGGCTCAACCCTTTCTTCCGTGAGGTGGACATTCAAATGGGCATTAGCAATGTGCCGTCCGACGACCTCAACGCGCTCATCAGCGCCTTCGACCTTCGATTCAACGAGCATTTCGACCAGCTTGTGCGCGATGCATACCTCCGCCGCAATCGCATCAACATCGACTCGCTCATCACCCAAATCGATTCGCGATTTACGCACGCAACGCATCCATTTTTCACCGACTACAAGCGCTATCGCTACGGGCTGCTGAAGCAAATAACGCACTATCAGAAGTCGCGCCGCATCTCCGACGACTATTTCTTGAATCAGCCCGTACGCTACAACAACCC
>JAFWUG010000156.1 GCA_017524185.1 Bacteroidales bacterium | reverse complement strand
ATTAAAAATATTGCAACATTTTTTGACAAAAAAAAAAAAAACATTAACATAGCGGCGTTCGCGGCTCACCGAAAGGGCGGCGGGCAACAAATTAACCTAAAACCTACCGTATGAAGAAGTTAGGCTTACTCCTAATGGGTCTGCTGCTCGGCGCTGCGCTGGCGCAGGCACAGACGTTGAGGGTGTCCGGTACCGTAACGGGTGCCGAGGACGGGATGCCCCTACCAGGTGTCTCGGTGATTGTGAAGGGTACCACCATTGGTACTGCAACTGACATGGACGGCAAATACACGCTGAACGTGCCGTCGGATGCGCAGGTGTTGCAGTTCAGCTACATTGGCTATGCAACCCAGGAGGTTGCCCTGGCTGGTCGCACCAACGGCGCAAGCATCGATGTGGTTATGCAGTCGGCTGCCGAGGAGATGGAAGAGATTGTGGTAACTGGCTACGGCGTGGTGCGCAAGTCGGCTTTTACGGGTGCAGCTTCGGCTATCGATGGAGAAAAGCTGGGCAAAACCACCAGCACAAACCCCATTAAAGCACTTGAGGGCAATGTAACTGGTATGACCATGTCGCAGTTTTCAGGCCAACCTGGTGCGCCAACCACCATTTTCATCCGTGGTCGCAACTCGTTGAACTCAGGCACACAGCCGCTCTACATCATCGACGGTGTACCCATGGAGGCAACAGCTCAGGGTATGCGTGGAGATGAGGGTATAGAAATTTCACCGCTCTCATCGCTTAACCCGGATGATATTGAGAGCATGACCGTGCTTAAGGATGCGACCGCTACTTCTATCTATGGTTCGCGTGCAGCCAACGGTGTGATTGTTATCACAACCAAGCAGGGTAAAAAGGGCACTTTCAAGGTGAATGCCACAGCCAAGTGGGGTTTGGACATGATGCCTATTATCCCCAAAAGCTATAGGATGGTAAACGCACAGCAGTATTTGGAACTCAAGGGAGAGGCTCTTATTAACGATGACTATGCAACTACAATGGAGGATGCTATAGACTTTTTCTATGCTGCCGCCTTGGGTACTACCAAAGATGACCCCTATTGGAATGCTGACACTGATTGGCTTAACGAGCTTACCCGTAGGGGTTTCAACCACGAGTATTCATTAGATATTAGTGGAGGCGGTGCTGAATCCACTTCGGCAAAGTATTTTTTCTCCATGGGATATTTGGGCAACGAGGCTATTGTGTTGGGTAAGGGAATGAACCGCCTATCGACGCGTCTGAATTTGGAGCAGTCGCCCTATAAATGGTTGGGGTACGGAGTAAACACCAGCATAAGCCAAACCAAGATTAGCATGGGTTCGAGTGGTGGTAGTTTCTCTGACCCTATCACAGGCGCATTTTTAAACTCACCTCTGTCTCCAGTAAAGGTTGACGGTGAGTGGAATACAAAAACGCTTTATGGATTTAACAGTGTGGCAGCACGTTCGGAGCAGGGCGATAAGCAACAGGCAACGCAAAACCGCATAATTGTATCGCCCCATATTAGGTTGAATTTTACCGACGACTTGTTCTTCGTTTCAAGGTTGGGCATAGATGCCTATTTGCTGAAAGAGTTCGGCTTTTGGTCAATGCTTGGACCCGATGGCCCATCATATAATGGTAAGGGCGAGCAGGGCGCTACTGATATATATATGATAACCAACACTAATACGCTTAATTATGTAAAAACGCTTTCTGACGACCACAATGTCAATCTGATGTTGGGCTACGAGGCACAGCGTACTAAAGTGGAGGAAAGTTATTTGTCGGCTTCTAACTATGCTGTAGATTTCCTAAACGACATAAGTTTGGCGTCAAAGCCTACTGATGCTAAAACCTACCAACGCGAGCAGATTCTACAGTCTATCTTCTTTAATGGTCAATACGATTTCCAGAACAAGTACTATCTTTCGGCATCGTACCGAATGGATGGTTCATCTCGTTTCATAGGCAAGAACTACTGGAGTCAGTTTTGGTCTGTGGGCGCAAAGTATCGCATCTCGGCCGAGGACTTTATGTCGAGCACAGAGGATTGGCTCAACACCTTGGTTATTCGCGCCAGCTACGGTACAACAGGTAATCAAAACGTGGGTTCAGGATACTATCCTTCGCGCGGTTTAGCTGGTTTTGGCTACAACTACAATGGTCTTCCAGGCATAATTCCTGTTCAACTTGCTAACAATAAACTGACTTGGGAGTTCACTAGTAAGTTTAATGTAGGCATAGATATTACGCTCTTCGACCGTGTTTTCATCACAGCCGATTACTATAATCACCAAACCAAAGACATGGTGTTTGAGGTGCCCATATCTATGACCACAGGCTTTGCCAATGCTGATTACAACATTGGTCAACTACAAAATCAGGGTGTTGAGATGTCGCTAACCACTAATATTATAAAGGGTGACAGACTCGATTGGAGCATTACCCTCAATGGTTCGCACAACCAAAATAAACTTGTTAAGTTGAGTACCGATAAACCTATAGAGGGAGAGTTACAAACAAGGGAAGTTGGACGCGACATTTATTCCTATAAAATGAAAGAATGGGCTGGAGTTGATCCTGAAACAGGCGAAGGTCTATGGTATAAGAACGAAACAGGCGACGAAACCACCAATAACTATAACGAGGCAGCCAAGCGTTTTGTTGGTATTGCTTCGCCTAAATTCGAGGGTTCGTTCAGTTCCAATTTATCGTTCATGGGTATTGACTTTTCGGTGCTGCTTACCACTTCGTTGGGACGCAAGATTTATGGCGATAATTTGCGTTATGAAGAAGGTACTATGGGATTGTTTGCTCCTCATACGCAGTGGGTGTACGATAATCGCTGGCAGAAACCTGGCGACAAAGCCAAAGTGCCTGCCATGGCAACGGGTTCATATCAGGCAGGTCTTGAGGAAACATCGAGCCGTTACTTGATGAATGGCAACTATTTGAAAATTAAGTCTATATCATTAGGATATAATTTGCCTAAATCAGTGCTTGAGCCATTGCACATGCAAAGCCTACGCATATTTGCTCAAGCTGAGAACCTATACACTTTCCACCATAAGGATTTCCGTGGTTTTGACCCCTCGTCTGTAGGTGCTAATGGCATACAGTTTTGGAATTACCCCCAGGCTCGTAGTTTTACTCTTGGTCTGACCATAGGTTTCTAATATTATTCACCTTAAAAGTAGAAAGAACATGATACACAAAATATTGAGCCTTTCTATGGCGCTCTTCTTTGCCCTTGGATTAACGTCGTGCAAGAAAGAGTCCGAGATGTGGGATAATATTCCCTTAGAGGAGGCATACAATGACCCAAGCAAGTTAGAGCCTTCGTTGATGGGCGCATACTATACGCTTGGAACATTTCGTTTTCTCGGTAATTATGCCACTACCTTAGGCGATGTTGCTGCAGATGTTGCTACTGCTTCTTCACAAACTGGACACTTAGTTGGCATGTACGAATATAACATTACGGAAACACTTAATGAACCGTCCAGTATTTGGGAATTTGGCTATAAGGTGATAGACCGCTGTGTTCGCGTGCAGAATGGGGGAGTAGAAGCAATGGGAAAGTGTGTGAACAATTCTGATACGCTTACCGTTCTTAGCGCAATCTACCAAAGTTATGCGCTACGCGCTCTAACAAACCTCTACTTGGTTAATATCTTTGCTCTGCCCTATAGGGCAGGGGCGTCCAATAATAGTCCTGGTATAGTAATTGTTGATAAGGAGCCTGTTGAAGCATTCACTCAGGTTTCCCGAGCTACGGTTGCTGAGGTGTACGCTCATATCGACGACTGCATTGCTCAGGCAAAAAACTACTATGCTCAGTTTGTCGCAGCTGGTGGTGTTGATCCTGAAGCGTTTTATATTAACGGCAGAGGTATTTCGGCCATCGAGGCGCGCGTTGCACTTTACAAGGGCGAATGGGCAAAAGCTTCTGAAGCTGCTAATGCTGCAATAGATGGTGTAAAACCTATAAATTCAGCTGGTTATTTGACAATGTGGAATAAATTGGCTTTGACTAGTGAGCATATTTTTGCTATAGCCAAGGCCGAGGACGACAACCTTTCGGCTAATTCCATCAACAATCAGTACACCGACTATAAAGGACGCGTGTCTGATTTGGCCATGTCGCTATTTGCTCCATCCGATATTCGTGCGCAGTTGTTGGATAGCGAAGGTCAAACTCAAAAATGGTTCGGGTTGCCATCGAATGCCAATACTAGCAATATACCTGTTATACGTCTGTCGGAGATGTATTTAATTAAGGCTGAGGCCGATGCTCAGCAGGATAAAATTGCTGATGCTCAAGCGGCTCTGTTTGCTGTTGCCAGTCGCGATACGGCCGTTACTCAGGAGTCCGACCTTCCCAGCACCAAGGAGGAACTTCTTAATTTTATTGAGGCTGAGCGTGTGCGTGAACTATACACGGAGGGACATCGCTGGTATGATGCACGTCGTACTGGCAAGCCTGTACGCTATTGTTCCGATGGGTATGCATGGAATGTTAGCAATTTTTGCTATCCTATCCCAGCCGATGAGGTTAACGCTGGCTTTGGCGTGGTACAAACTAAGGATTGGGCTAATGCTTTGCCTAATAGAAGGACTAATGCCAATGCGGCTGGCGAAGTGCATGTTGCAAGCGTGTGGACTCGTCCTACGCTTGAGGTTAAGGCAGGCACAGATGTTGAGTTGTGGTGTTCTGTAAGCCCGTTTTATGCCGATGATAAAACTGTAGCATGGAAGAGCGATAATGCAGCTGTGGCCACGGTTGATGCGGCCACTGGTGCGCTCACCGCTGTGGCTGCTGGTACGGCTAACATAACCGTAACCTCTACAGATGGTGCAAAAACGGCCGTTTGCGTGGTTACTGTAAAGTAAAACGTATCCTATTAACGGTAACTACATTTGTGGGCTGTCCAATGGGCAGCCCACATTTTTAGTTCGAAAGCATAGGTACGTAAGTGGATCTATATACCGTTTTTGCGGTTGGTATTATGTTGTGCTATTTGGTCTTTGCACAGGTTATTCCCAATCCGCTAATCCATAGCCCCACAAATGTTAGTGCGCCGTTGAGCATTAGCAGCTCGTAGCCCATGGTGTAGCCCCAAAGCGCGTTGGTTAATCGACTGATACCGAAACATATAATGGGCGACAGCACGGCAATGGCGGGTACTAAGCGGTCGCGAACGCCTCGGCGCGTGAATAGACCAAAGGCGTAGAGCCCAAGCAGTGGACCATAGGTGTAGCCCGCCACGGTGTAGATGGCGTCAATCACGCTGCGGTCGTTGAGCAGGCGGAATATCAGAATGATGCCCACCACCACAGCCGATACCACTATGTGCGTGCGTTGGCGCACACGGCT
>JAFWUG010000155.1 GCA_017524185.1 Bacteroidales bacterium | reverse complement strand
GAGCTGTTTGCGCTTGCCCGTGCGCTTGTAGAAGCCCACATAGGTGGCCCCAAACTTCACGTGCTCAATGCTTTCCCACAGCAGCTGCTGCTTTAGCCTGTCCATGGCATGAAGCTTGTACTCAAGCATTTGCGCGTCGGAGCGCACGTAGTACTTGGTGCGTATGCGTATGCGGTAGCTGTATGCCATGGACACTACGTAGCACAGAAGTAGAGCGATGTAAACAATTCTGTTAAAGTGGTTTTTGGTAACTATGATATTCAGTATGCATACTATTGAGAGCACGACGACAGCCGCAATCATGATTTTGCGCTCTGTCTGCCAGTGATGCTCCCAGTCCTCGTTTAGGTCGATGTAGAAGTCCATGATGCCCACAAAGTTAGGCAAATAATTCAAAAAAATGGCATCCCCCTGACAGAAAAGGGGATGCCACAGAGTGTATATGTGCTGTAAGTGATTGCCTACCAGGCGAACAGCGGAAGTTCCTGCATCAGCTTGTTCACCTCGGCGCGAACGGACTTGATGGTGGCCTCGTTGTCGGGGTCGGCCAGCACGCGGTCGATGAGCTCCACAATGAACGGCATCTTGTCCTCCTTCAGGCCACGGGTGGTGATGGCAGCGGTGCCCACGCGGAAGCCCGAGGTCTGGAATGCCGAGCGGCTGTCGAAGGGCACCATGTTCTTGTTGATGGTGATGTCGGCCAGCACCAGCGTGTTCTCGGCCTTTTTGCCCGTCAGGTCGGGGTATTTGGTGCGCAGGTCGATGAGCATGGAGTGGTTGTCGGTTCCGCCCGAAATCACCTTGTAGCCCTTGTCGATGAAAGCTTTGGCCAGCACCGAGGCGTTCTTTTTCACCTGGGTTTGGTAGGCCTTGAATTCGGGGCTGAGCGCCTCGCCAAAGGCTACGGCCTTGGCGGCAATTACGTGTTCGAGCGGGCCGCCCTGTACGCCAGGGAACACTGCCGAGTTGAGCATGGCCGACATCATCTTAACCTCGCCCTTAGGTGTTTTTACGCCCCAGGGGTTGGGGAAGTCCTTGCCCATCAGAATTACTCCGCCGCGAGGGCCACGCAGGGTTTTGTGGGTGGTGGAGGTTACGATGTGGGCATATTTCACGGGGTTGTCGAGCAGCCCAGCGGCGATTAGTCCAGCGGGGTGGGCCATGTCGATCATGAGCAGCGCGCCCACCTTGTCGGCAATCTCTCGCATGCGCTTGTAGTCCCACTCGCGCGAGTAGGCCGAGGCGCCGCCAACAATCAGCTTGGGCTTCTCCTGCATGGCCACCTGCTCCATCTGGTCGTAGTCAACCATGCCGGTGTCCTCCTTCACGCCGTAGGCGGTGGCGCGGTAGAGGATGCCCGAGCAGTTCACGGGCGAGCCGTGCGAGAGGTGTCCGCCGTGGGCCAGGTTGAGGCCAAGGAACGTGTCGCCGGGTTTAAGCACGGTCATGAACACGGCCATGTTGGCCTGTGCGCCCGAGTGGGGTTGCACGTTGGCATACTCAGCACCGAAGAGCTGTTTCAGCCTGTCGATGGCAATCTGCTCCGACTGGTCCACAATTTGGCAACCGCCGTAGTAGCGGGCACCGGGGTAGCCCTCGGCGTATTTGTTGGTCATCACCGAGCCCATGGCCTCAAGCACCTGTGGGCTAACAAAGTTCTCTGATGCAATAAGCTCAATGCCAGATATTTGGCGTTTGCGCTCCTGCTCAATTAGGTCGAAAATCTGTGTATCTCGTGTCATCTTGCTGTAGATGTTAATTGTTCGTTGATATTTGGGCGTAAAATTAGATAAAAACCATGAGCAAACACTTTTTTTCTGCGTATTAAATTTATTTTTGCGGTGCTATGATTTATTCCGATACGCCTGTTCCGCATTTCCGCTTTGAGCATCTCAGTCGCTATGCCGACAGGGTGTCGCATTTGGTTTCGACCCGCTTGGGGCAATGCCGTTCTGATTTTACGGTGGGCTTGAATGGCTATCGCGCTGCTGATGAGGTGCTTGCCAATCGTGAGCAGCTGGCGCATGTGCTGGGCATAGAGCTGCGCGATTTGGTGTTTGCGCAGCAGGTGCACGGCCATACTGTGGCCATTATTGGCGAGCAGCAACGTGGTTTGGGTGCTTTTGAGCGTAGCACAGCGCTGTCCAGCACCGATGCGCTTGTTACTGCCACTTCAGGCATTGGTTTGGTGGCCCTAGCGGCCGACTGCGTGCCACTGCTCATCTACGACCCTATACGCCATGTGGCGGCCAGTGTGCATTCGGGTTGGCGAGGCACTGCGGCGCGTATTGCGCAGCGGGCAGTTGCGGCGATGGTGGAGCATCATGGATGCAGTCCAGCAGATTTGCTGGTGGGCATAGGCCCTTCGATAGGCTCTTGCTGCTACGAGGTTGGCCATGATGTGGCGCAGCAGGTGCAGCAGGCTGTAGGTGCTGACGGTCAGTTGTTTAGCAATAACATTGTGGAGTTGGCTCGCGGCGACAAGCCGCACCTGAATTTGTGGGAGGCCAACAGGCAGTTGCTGTTGCAGATGGGTGTGAATGCCCAAAATATTGAGGTTGCAGGGCTTTGCACCCGTTGTAACAGTAACCGATTTTTCTCAGCTCGCACGGGTGATGAGGGACGTTTCGGTGCGTTTATTGCGCTGAAATAGAGGTATATAAGAAAAAAATCCTAAATTCTTAGGCCAATGGTGAAGTTGAGCTGTGTGCGGGTGCTGGTGAATTGGATGTAGTCCGAATGGCCATACGTTGCGTGGTGTAGCCTGAAGCGTAGTCCGCCAAACCAGCGTTTCCCGTTTCTCACGGCGCAAAGGTTCAGGGTGTTCACCGTGTTGGGGAATTTATTGTGTAGCATTTGTTCGTATCCGTCGATGTATAGCCTGTTTCGGGTGATGAGTGATATACTTGTAAGTCCCGAAAAGTGGAACATCCATCCATTTTTGAATACAAAATTATGGCCATAGCCGCCGCCTATGCAAAATAGGTTGGAGGCTATGTGTGCGTCGCCGCTGGTAACTATCGGTAGCGAGTCGAGGGTTGTGCGAACGTGGCGTATGCTTGCGCTCAGAAACGCGCTGCCTGCGCTGCGTTGTTGGATGTAGCTCAGGTTGTATGCAGCAGGGAATGAGAATCGTTTTGATTGGAAGGCGTAGTAGGCATCGAAGTCGAAATCGCGGCTCGAAACGCTGCCGCTGGGCATGTCGATCACAGTGCTGGTGCCTATATGATTGATTTTGCCTTTGAGCGATGTGGAGCGGCGTAGCGATGTTTCTATTCCGAAACGATTGCCAAACATGGCGAACGTGAAATCGTGGTCGTTGGTGCGGTCGATGTTCACGATGGGGAGTGTGAGCGAAAGTCCTCTGAACGATAGTGTTACGCTTTGTGTGATGCGCGTTGGGGTTTGCAATCTCATGCTTGCTCGGGCATCCACATGGTTCATGCCCAATCCGCTGTTGGTTAGCCCAAGTTGGGTGCTAAAAATCCATCGTTGGCGGGGCGTGATGTAGTATGGGTCGTCTTGCTCCTTGGGCTTGTTGATGTAGTAGTCGAGCAGCCATTGTCCCACTCGCCACCAAAACGAGGGTTTTGCTAATTCGGTCTGTTTGTTTGGTTTAGTTAATTCGGTGGGGCTATTTGTCTCGACTAATGCATCGAGGCCAATTGTTTTCACCGTATCGGTGGGCTCTGTTTGTCCGTTGACTACCAGCGGCAAACTGCAAAGCAAAAGCGTTATGAGGGTCAGCGGTTTGTTCATGTGGGGTTTATACGCATGGGCTGTGCGTATGTAGTCCCAAATGTACTAAATTTTGATGTTTAGTGTTGTGTTTGTTACTGCTTTGTTCAGTTTTGTGATTATGTTGGCCTACCTCCACCGTGGCCGTAGGTGTGGCGATGTTGGGCTGCCGAAGCATAGTCCGGGCATGTGAAAGCCTCGGTTGGGGCTGATTGTGAGCGTGTCGATGAGTTGGAGCGAGGTTGCGTCGATGGCCAGCCAGCGCTCGGTTTGCGGGGTGGATATGCGCACCGTCCAGTCGAACATGTTGCCCACAATGCTGATGTTGTCGCGCTGGGGGTCGAAGCGGGTTATGCCTGTGCGGTGGAGCGTGTAGTCGTTGGCGCGTAAAGCCCATAGGGTATTCTCGGCATCGCAGAGCAGCCCCAGCAATTGGCGGTCGCGGAATTCGGTTACGAACAGTTGGCGTGGCTCTAATCCCTCGGGAAGTTCTACATGGCGTGCGTATGGTCGTCCGCGTAGTTGCTTGAGGTGGAACAGTTGGTTTTGCGCGTCGAGCAGAAGCATACCGTTGTCGTAGTCCTTGCGGGTGCTGGGGTTCGACGCTATGTGGCGCGGAGGAAAGGCAAAGCCCTTGGCTTTGAGCGTTTCGGTGAAACGTTGGCTTTTTTCGGCATCCACCGTGTTGCTCGCCATGTCGATGAATTCCAGGCCGTTGGGTGTGAATCGGAGCACATCGGAGGGTAGTTCCATCTCTACTCGCCCCGACATGGCTTCCTGAAGCATGTATAGCTCTACGCCAATGGCATTCACATCGGCGGCATTGCTGCGAAAGCTGAAGTTGGTGCGCTGCACCTCGTGGGGTGTAACGTGCCGACCCAGCAGTGTGTCGGGCCAACGGCCATCGGTTACCAGCTGGCGCACGTAGAATGTGGGCAGAAGGCTGTCGGCTTGGGCTTCGGTGTATGTGTTGCCCTGCGTGTCGTGTCGTTTTAGGCCGTTGGTTTCGTCGTGGCTGTATAGTATAAAATCCTTGATTAGCGGGCTGTACATGACGAATGGCGAACGGCCTGGGCGCGATAGCGCAAAGTTTATGGCCCAAGGCATGGCCCACAGCAGCATGGCCAGAGTTAGGAAGCCTAAATATATCTTGCTAAATGTCTTCATATCAGTTGTTTGTGTTGGTTTGTTAGTCCTGTTGACCGTCTATAAATCGGTGCACCGACAGCCACGACAAACTGGCGCATAGCAGCGTTAGCAGTGCGAGCCATGGCATGAATTGGTTGTAGGCTTCGGGCGTGTCGGATACAAAGAAAACCCGGAGCAAGAGAGCCGATAGCAAAATGTAGGCTATGCGTCGTTTCCACGTGGGCTCGAGTATTACCCAGGCACCGAGCAGGTAGGCCGCTATGCCTGCCGTGAACCATGGTAGTGAGCTGAGTAGCACGTGTTTAATTAGCTCGGGCGGAAGGATAGTCTGCATGGACAGGCGCATCAAAATGAACGACATGGCGAAGCATAATACTAGGGCTAATAGGCCGTATAGCAGCATTGCGAGTGTGGTTTGCATGCGCGAGAAGGGTAGATGCAGCGTTAGTTTTAGGCATTTGCGCTGCATTTCGGGGTAGAATTGCATCAGCGCAAGCACCAGTCCAACCAGTAGCGGTAGGACCGATAGCGAGTTTATGAAAATGGTGTCGCGCAGCAGCATTACCTCCCAGATGTGCGCAGCTCCTTTCAGGTCTATTGCTCTGTGCATTCTGAGCATCAAAAATGCGCTGTATGCTATTGTTACGATGGCCGCAAAAATCAAGTACCATCGGGTTTTGAGCCACTCTTTTAGTATTATCGATTTGAGCATAAATTACTTTTTTAGTATTTTCCGGTTAGACCAATAAATGCATCTTCGAGGTTTATTTTTCTGCTTTTTAGAGCATCGATTTCGAGACCGCGCTGTTTGAGCAGTAGTTCAATCTGCCCCAGCGGAATTGTTGCTGTAAATTCGAGCGTTCCGCGATTTAGTTCGGGATGATATATACCGTTCAGGTTGTCGAGCGTTTTTAGGTCGAAGCGGTCGGGGGCGGGGCAGGTGTAGCTGCGCGTGAGCGACAGCAGGTCGCGCACTGGGCGTTGCACCAGTATGCGGCCATAGTCCATGATGATGCAGTCGTCGATGAGCCGCTCCATGTCCTGTATGATGTGCGAGGTGAGGAACACCGTTCGTTGCTCGGCGCGGGCGTATTCGCGCAGATAGTCCACAAACAGTCGGCGATAGCCAGGGTCCAGACCGAGCGAAAAATCGTCGAGCACAAGCAGTTGCGGGTTTTGGGCCAATATCAGTCCAAGTGCCACCTGCGAGCGTTGGCCGCACGACATGCGCGATATGCGTTGTTTAGGGGCAACGCGCAACTTGCGCATGAGTTCGTAGTAGGCGTCGCGCCGCCACTGGTTGGGGTAGAATGCGGCATAGAAGCGCTCTATTTGCTCAATGTTCATGAACTGATATTGCACATGCCCCTCTATTAGCAGCCCGATGTGGCGGCGCATGGTGTGGGGCATGTGTCGCACATCGTAGCCCAGTATGGTGCAGCAGCCAGCGGTTGGTGCAAGGTAGCCGCTCAGTATGTTGATTGTGGTGGTTTTGCCCGTTCCGTTTTTGCCCAGCAGTCCCAATATGCGTCCGCGAGGTACGCTAAACGATAGGTCTTTGTATATCAGTCGCTTGCCGTATCTGTGGCTAAGGTTTTGACACTCAATCACATTTTCGGCGTGTTTGGGCTGCTGCTCGATTTTGTGCTGTTCGGCCTGCATGGTGCTGTTTTTTCTATTGCTCAATGTTGTAGGCGGTGGCCTCCACGAAGTAGAACGAAAGGTAGTTTTTGCCTTCTTTCTCATGGCGTTGCGCTATTCTGGAGCGGAAGTCGGCAATGCGGCCTTCGGGGGTGTTGGCCGTTTCGCCCTGTGCTTTTTGCTCGGTGGCGCAGTGGCCAGTTTGCTCCGCCTGGGGCTTATCCTGTTTGGCTTTTTGTTTGGCAAGTTGCTGCTCCCATTGCTGTAGGTAGGCCTCGTCGATGCGTTGCTCGCGTAGCGTTCCTTCCACGCGCACGGCGTTGTTCACGCATTTTTTGTCGAACGAGCCCAATTCGGCGGCCTCCACGCGTATGGTTTGCGTGTTGTCTGAGCCCATTAGGAATAAGCGTCGTCCGCTGTGGCGGCAGACGTGGGTGCAAATGCCCTCAATGCTTACAGTTTGGCCCACCAGCTGTTCGGCGCGAGCCAGCAGGCTGTCGATTGCTATTGCCGATGGTGCGCTCGATTGGGCAGAGTTGCTACTGTTTGAGCGGCCTGTACAGGCTGCAAGCCCTATGGTTAGGGCGGCGATTGTGAGTTTGATTGTGGTTCTCATGATGGTCGAATTATAGTAGTTTCACGAATACTTTGGTCAGATTTTGGGCTTATGGTCTATATGCATAAACCGATGTTGAGGCTGTATTTCCAGTTGTTGTGTCCATTGCTATAGGCCAAATGCTGTGCGCCTATGTCGATATGCAGCAGCTGTGCCCCTATGGGGAACGCTAAGCGTGTTAGTGCGCGGAGGTCGAGGTGGTTCGATTGTCGCATATCAAATCGCTCTTCCTCAATACGTTGTGCGTATGCATTCACTGTGTGGCTAAGCTGTTGGTCGGCGCGTAGTCGATGGTGGTATGCGCTTTCTATACGCATGAGTATCAGTACTTTACCTGCTTTCCATGTGCTGCCAAGCGCGAGTTTGGCGAGTAAATGGCTGTAGCTCATTGTGTTGAGCGGCGACAGGTGTTTTTCTTCTGTTTGGGCATACCCTGCGGCAGGAAGCACGTGCCATTGCCAGCGTTGACTGGTGGTTCGCTCGTAGAGCCAGCAAACATTGGTTTGTAGGGTGTTTTCGCTGTATTGTATGGCTGTTGAGAGGTGGGGATATTCGTTGTTGGCCGCATCGCCATAGATAATCTCACTGCCCGTACGGGTAGATAGTTGGGCGCGTAGCAGTAGCCCAGCGGTGCTATGCTGTGCGTTTCGCAGCCAGCCCACTTCGGCAATGTGCTGCCACACGCACAACTCGTTGAGTGTAAGGTCGTTCACGTTGAGTAGCACCTTCTCGTAATGCTCGGTCGATGTGCGCAGGGCAACAGTTAGGCCGCCGTTGGCCGTTGTGGGCGCAAGCCCAAGCCCAGCCTCGAGTTGGTGGCCGCTGTAGTTTGTCGAGGTGTTGTTGCCGTCGAATCGGGCATGGCCAAGCCCTAAGCCCTGTAGGTGATGGGTGGTAGATACGCCCAGCTCGTTGTAGTAGCCTATTGAGCCTCGCTGCTTGTATTTTGTGGCTGCAACGTCGATGCTTACTGCGTAGCGGCTGCTAATGTTGCGGGCCACGGCCAGGTGCAGCAGCATGGTTCCGTAGCGGTTGCGCGGACGTGGGTCGATGCGCCTATGCTCGTGCAATGCGCTAAAGCCCAGCGTTCCGCCCAATGTCCACTGGCCAATACCGAAGGCTGTGCCGCCGTCGAATTGGTATTGCTCCGAGTGCAGGTTGCCGCCGAGGGTGTCGGCGCATACGTAGGGCCGTAAACGCTGGTAGTCGGCGGTTTCGTTCCAACGCACATTGCGGCGCAATCCGCTTTGGTATAGCGCATTGCCCCAAACCGTTGCGCCGTTGCGCAGCTTACCATGCGACTGTCCCCGCACGGCCACATTTTGCTCACCAAGGCCCAACTGCGGCTCTGCCGTTGCCGATGCCTTGCTGCTTGTGGCCTGTAGGCTTAGTTCCGACATGCCATGCCTATAGCGTAGCGGCAGCAGGGCTGGACTGGTGTAGGCCGCGCTCATCAGTTGCTGCTGGGCGTTCCATCGCTCGTGCACCCGCACAGCCACGCCAACCGTATCGCCGTTGGGCGACGATAGGGTTAGCATGGCATTTATTGCGGTACAGAGCAACGGGTGCATGTCTTTCTAAATCAACAGATTAGTTGAATTTGTGGAATGGGTTGGCGTTAACGGCTTCAAAGTCGACGGTGCTGTTGTTGGTATCTTGCAGCACAATGCCCGATTTCACCTTGCGGCGCATGCTCTTGCCGTAGCGAGTTTTGTCCGATGCGTCAGCCACCACGTGGGTGTAGCCCATGTCGAGCGACGGGGGAAACAGATTCCACTCCCATTTGCTGCTGGGGGCGCAGTTTACGGCATCTATAATCCATTTATGGGGAATATCGACACAGCTGCTCGACATGGTACGGCCAGTGGCGGCAAACACGTACTTATAAACATTACTATAGGTGCTAACAAATTCATTAGCAGTTAGTTGGTTGTTCTCGTCGTCGCCCAAGCGGCATAGGGCGTAGCTACGATTTCCTTGGGTGGTCATGCTCCAGGCGGCCAAATGTCCAGCACGCACAAGCTCCATGTTAGGCACGTCGGGATTATCGGTGTCCTTGGAGTTCGTGGCCGATTTGGGGTCGGTGTACCATTCAAAATCGGCGGTGGTCAAATCCCACGAGTTGCTGTTGGCTGCGGTGTGGTCGATGGCCGCATCA
This sequence comes from Bacteroidales bacterium, assembly GCA_017524185.1. Taxonomy (GTDB): domain Bacteria; phylum Bacteroidota; class Bacteroidia; order Bacteroidales; family Tenuifilaceae; genus RGIG6076. The sequence continues at coordinate 1,920 of JAFWUG010000155.1, read as the reverse complement.
ACCAGCAGCAGGCTTCCGCCCGGCTCCACCATCAGCACGGTGTCGGTAGGAATACGATAGATGTGAGCGGCTGGGAAATTGGGGAATAGCGGCGATGGTGTGTAATCGTTCTTCGAAACCGTTAGCAGTTCGCTCTCGGCAATGGTGAGTCCAGCCGCATTCAGCGTGCGGTCGGAATTGTTGTAGATACGGATGTAGTTGTTATACATATACTGCTTACCCTCAGGTGTTTGTGTGCCTGCAAAAAGGATTTCGGCTATCACCCAGGTGGCATCTTTAGGATTTTGGGGGATGAATGTAGCGGAGCTAACTGCACCCAGCGCAATGTCGGCCTCGGTGATGCTAACGTTCTCTAAGTAGGCCTTGATGGCGAAAGTTGAAGCTTCGCCATCCTTGGGCAGAGCCACGTATGCCGTGCCTTCCATCTCTATGTTATATAGACCTTCGGGCACGGTAACCTTCACGCGTAGGGGCTGTGCGGCTGCCTGGGCGGCATAGAGCGCATTGCTCGATTTGCCTTTGGCGGCTGTAGCGGCGGGGGCGGCAACCTCCATGGGCTGCATGATGTTGAACACCTCGCCGGTGTTCATGTTCTTGAGCATTAGCTTGTTGATGCTCGCCGATGTGGCGTTGGCCAACTCTTCGGGCAGGTCGAAACGCAGCTCCTGCGTAACGTACTTAATCTTCTCTTCATCTTTTCTACAGCCGCTGATGCAAACGGCAAAGGTGAGCGCGGTGGCCACCATGAACAAAAAACGGGTTCTCATTGTTGTAATTATTTGGTTGATATTGTTTTACGTTTACAGTTTGAGGTTTATCTCCATGCCAAAGTAGGGGCTGGCCGCTGTGCGTCGTACCAGCAGGCCGTTGCTGTAGTAGTCTGGCATATAGTCCATTATGCGGTCGGCGAAGAGCGACACCTGAACATGCTTAAAGTCCTTTGTGGCCTTGATGTTCAGGTGGCAGTGGAATGGCTCCACGTAGCGCTTGAACAGCGCGTCGGAGTAGTGCTGCGTTAGTATTTTCAGGTACGGATCCGTGGCTTCGGCCTCGGTGTAGCTGCGCTCTATGCCGTCGATGCCCATGTAGGCTATCGGGCGGCCATCCTTGCGCCCGCTTTGGTGAGCGTAGAACCACGTGCATTCGAGCGTGGCCGATAGTTTGGTGCCCAGCGCGGGCAGATACACATCGGCGGTGAGGTTCTGCGTTAGTTGCTCGCGGATGTAGATGTTGTCGTCCACATAGCGGGCAGCGTAGAGGTTGGCCAGGCTTGTGCCAGCCAAAATTTCGCTCACCTGCGCCCACACGGGCTGACTGTTGCTGTATAAGGTGCGGAACCATGCTCCGTTGAGCGTGAATCGGGTGTTGATGCCCTTGAAACGCTCGGTAGTGAGCACAAACTCCACGCCCTCCTTGCGGGTTAGGCTGCCGTTGGTGGTGCGCGATGAGCCGCGCAGCACGGTGTCGATGGTGTAGGGCAACAGGGCTATGTCGGGCGGAGCGGTGAGCGCGGCATGGTCTATTGCTGATGCGTCGTAGTTGGTGTAGGTGTAGGGCTTGTAGCTGGCCGTGCTGCGAAATCCCGATTCCATGCGCTCGCGGAAGTATGTAACGCTCAGTTTGTTATGCCCGTAGTCGATGCCCATCGACACCTCGCCCTTGAGGTTCGATGCTGGTTCGAGCTGCAGATTGGTACGGTCAACGATGTATGTTTGCAGGTTAATTCGCTTATAATCAGCATTTTTGTGCCAGGAGTTGAGCTGCACCAGGTCTAGATAGAGCCGCTCGGGATGTAGATGAGCCAAGGTGGGCATTTTTGTGTATCGTCATCTGTGAGATGTCTGAAGCGACCCTGTTTTTTCAGATAAGCAGAAACGTCAGTGAATTCCTTGGGCTTGTGGTTCAGCCTGAATGTACCGT
>JAFWUG010000154.1 GCA_017524185.1 Bacteroidales bacterium | reverse complement strand
CGTGCTGGGCTACGACGCCAAGCAGCGCCAGCTCTACCTGAACACCACCATTGGCGGGGCGCGCGAACGCCACACCATCAGCGTGAGCCTCAAAAACGGCGCACTGAAACGCCTCACCACCACGCCTGGCACCCACCGCGTGCTGCTGAGCAGCGACTTTGCGCACTACCTCGATATCTACTCCACCATCAACATACCCAACGTGGTGAACCTACACGCCGCCAAGGGCAACAAGCTGATGCGCAACATCATCACCGCGCCCAACCCCTACGAGGGCTACAGCAACGTATCGCTGCCCGAGCTCGTTACGCTCAAAAACGCCAACGGCGACACGCTCTACGGACGCATAATTAAGCCCAAAAACATGGAACCCAACCGCCGCTATCCCGTGGTGCTCTACGTCTACGGCGGCCCACACCTGCAGCTGGTAACCAACTCGTGGTTTGGCGGTGCTCGCCTCTGGGAGTCGTACATGGCCAACAAGGGCTACATCCTGTTCAGCCTCGACAATCGCGGCACACCCTATCGCGGAGCCGAGTTTGAGCAAACCATACACCGCCGCCTGGGCGTTTGCGAGATGGAGGACCAGCTGGTGGGCATCGACTACCTGCGCTCGCTCCCCTACGTTGATGCCAACCGCATCGGCGTGCACGGCTGGAGCTTCGGCGGATTCATGACCACGTCGCTCACCCTCAAGCACGCCGACATATTTAAGGTGGGCGTGGCTGGCGGAGCCGTTACCGACTGGAAGTTCTACGAAATCATGTACGGCGAACGCTACATGGACACGCCCGACGAGAACCCCGAGGGCTATCGCGACACCGACCTGAAGAACCATGTGGATAAGCTCAAGGGCCACCTGCTGCTCATCCACGACGACCAAGACGACACCGTGGTGCCACAGCACAGCCTGTCGCTAATCGACGAGTTCATCAAGCACGGCAAGCCCGTCGACTTCTTCATCTACCCCCGCCACGGCCACAATGTGATTGGCAAGGATCGCGTACACCTGATTGACAAGGTGATACGATATTTTGAGGATTATTTGTAGATTCAGGAAGCGGCTTAAATTCTAACAATTAAAACCAAGGCACTTGACCAACTATGAATGGTTTTAAAAACATCAAAATCAAGAATTTCAGAGGCATAAAAAACCTCGAAATCGACGATTTGGGGCGAGTTAACATACTCGTTGGCAAAAACAATTCGGGCAAGAGCACAGTGTTAGAGGCCATATTCCTGCTAACGGGTATGGCCTCAGCCGACACTGTACAGAAATTAAACAGCATCAGAACACGCACCCCCTATAGCCCGCTCAACGATGTTCACTACCTTTTCCATAGAATGAATACAGCAATTAAACCTGAATTTTTTGCTGAAGATTTTATGGGAGAAACACGAACCGTTCTTCTCAATCTTACAACCAGCGAAGATGAGCAAAATCTAGAATCGCAAACCAATGTCAAAAACGGAATGCCGCCCATTTCTGATGCAAAAATACGCCCAAACACATTGAAATTATATATCGAAACAAACATAAAAAAATATTACAATAGCACTATTTTTAAACCCGATGGCAGAATCGTAAACAAAAGAAACACTGATGATTATAGCGAAAAATACGCATCTGTTTTTCTAACCGCCGACCTTTGGAATACATATCTTGCTGTAGATTTAACAGATATATTCAAGCGCAAACAAAAAAGCATCGTACTGGAGCGTATGACGCATTTTGATCCTCAAATCACTGACATTGACATACTTCAAGACGATGTTTATATTGATTATGAAAACATGATAGAAAAACTGCCGCTACGTATGGCAGGAGATGGTATGCGACGATATTTAAACATTGTTGCGGCTTCGGCCAATCCCACAAACAATATCATCCTAATAGACGAAATAGATAACGGCTTACACTATTCTACCTACAAAAAGTTATGGGAAGCCATATTTGCCTTGGCCACCAACTCCGACAAGCAGATATTCATAACTACCCACAATGCCGAAACGCTCAAACAATTAGCCGAAATGCTAAGCGAACATCCTGAATATCAACAAGAAATGCACCTGTACACCATTGCAAAGACGCTAAAAAAACAACATCAGGCATATCTCTATACCTACGAAACATTGAGCTTTGCATGCGAAAACGATATTGAAATTAGAGGATTGGTATAGATTATGAAAAGATTCAAGATTTTTGTTGAAGGTGAAGCTGATAAGAAGTTCTTCGAGGACTATTTTTCCCATCTGTTCGGCTTCAATGCACCTGAAAGCATAAACAAAACAGATGATAAGAACGAAACTGGTGGGAAAGACAAGCTAAAGAAAGTAGCAAAACAGATGGAAGAGAACACTGACCAAGGCGGCGTAAATCTCGTTATTTTTGACGCTGATAAAGATACCATACATAGGCGCAGTGAACTGTTAAAAGTAAAAACAGAAATTGGTGTCGATTTCAAACTTTTTTTACTGCCTAACGACAACGATAATGGTACTTTGGAGGATTTATTGGAAAAAATAATCAATCCCGACAATCAACCCGTTATGGACTGTTGGCAGACATACGAAGATGAACTTAAAAAAGTACGCATACCCACTAAAACACCTCCAACTCTAACAATACCTGCCAAGAAAACCAAGATTTATGCCTATCTCGAAACTTTACATGGTGAAACAAAGGCAGAAAAAGATCTTGTCAAGGACAGAAATCGCAACTTCCGAAACCCTGCACACTGGGATTTGGACGCAGAATATCTAACTCCTTTGAAGGATTTCTTGACCACACACATAAACAACACTGAAGTGTAACAGTAAAAACAACATACCAATGAACAACACCGAACACGTGCGGGTGCTCATTCTGGGCTCTGGCCCAGCGGGCTACACCGCAGCAATCTACGCCGCTCGCGCCAACCTCAACCCCGTGCTCTACGAGGGCATACAGCCTGGCGGCCAACTCACCACCACCACCGAGATCGACAACTTCCCCGGCTACCCCAACGGTACCACGGGCAACCAGCTCATGGACGACCTCAAGCAGCAAGCCCTGCGCTTCGGCACCGATGTGCGCTTTGGCATAGCCACCGCCACCGACCTGTCGCAGCTGCCGCTGCGCGTAACCATCGACGGCGAGAAGCAAATTGAGGCCGATGCGCTGATCATAGCCACCGGGGCCACGGCCCGATACTTGGGCCTGGAGTCGGAGGAGCGGCTCAAGGGGCAGGGCGTGTCGGCCTGTGCCACCTGCGACGGGTTCTTCTATCGCGGCAAGGATGTGGCCGTGGTGGGCGGCGGCGACACGGCCTGCGAAGAGGCCACCTATCTGGCCGGCCTATGCAAGCAGGTGTACCTAGTGGTGCGCAAACCCTACCTACGCGCCTCCAAGCCCATGCAGGAGCGCGTGCTGAACACGCCCAACATCGAGGTGCTATTCGAGCACACCACGCAGGAAGTGCTGGGCGACGACAAAACGGGCGTAAACGGCGTGCAGTTGCTCAACACCAGCACCAATCAGCTGGTGCGAAAACCAATAGACGGATTCTTCTTGGCCATAGGCCATCAGCCCAACTCCGACCTGTTCAAGCCCTGGGTGGACACCGACGAGGCGGGCTACATCAAAACCATCGCAGGCACGTCGAAAACCAACGTTGAGGGCGTGTTCGCCTGCGGCGATGTGCAGGACCCGCACTACCGTCAGGCCATCACCGCCGCTGGTTCGGGCTGCCGCGCCGCCATCGATGTGGAGCGCTACCTCGGCAGCCGCAATTTCTAACCCCCACGCATACGCACCACTCCCCTCCCACCCCTAATCAAGGGCTGGCGGGGAAAGTTGGTGCGAAGAAGACAAGCAGTGCCGCTGACAAATTTTTTGAAATATCAGTGGCACTGCTTATTTTCTTCCATCCCATTGCAACGTAAATCCACAATTCTCCTACAAACTTTATGACCTGAATTGCTCCTAAATAATTTATCTTTGTAGCCCTAAAAAAACATGCACCGCATCTGATACCGCAAACGCCATCGACTGGTAAGGGCGACTGCGCTCCGTAAAGGATAAACATAAATGCAACAAACTGAATATACGGTACAAACGCACGAAAAAAAATTGAAGCAACAAGAGCGACGCTACTTCCGTGCCATCATCACGATGGCTATTTTATATGCAATTCAATTTATCATCCTGCCGCTTCTGCTCGATGCTTATTTCCCAGGATCGTCCAACGAGGCGACCGCAATATTTTGGGCTTCTTCCTGCATTGTTATGATTATTGGATTTTGGTTTGTGAATCAGAGACTTATGTCGTGGTTCATTGCCGATGCAATCTATTTAGGCCTAATTCTACTATACAGCGCAGAAGGAGCCTATGGCATTGGCCTTCGGGGAATTACGTTAGACAACATGCATACATACTTCGACCGCATCTCCGTGATTTTTGGCGCGCTGATATGTCTGGTCGAGATTCTTATCGTGCAGCTTAGCCTGAAAGGGATTTACTGTGCCGCCAATCATCTGAGACACAAACCATTGAAGTAAACCGCCATCATCACCCCCCTCCCAAGAGTTGTATTTATAACATGAAAGTAGGGATATTTACCATCTACACCTTTGCGCAACGCACTATAACACGCTGCCCCCGCGACAGGGTGGTGGCAAAAAGGTAAACATCACCGCCATCGGCCAAACGAAAACGCCGACGCAACTGTGCCACGCTCTCGGGAAAATTGCGCGTGGCAATATTGGCTGCCCGCACATCGGCCAAATGGTACTTTAATTCGGCTGTACCCGCCCCAAAACAATCGAGCACACGGAAACGCCTGCCTGGAAAAGCTTCCACAGCCTCGTTTGCTGTATAAAGATGGCTATTTTGATGCAATTTTTGCAATCCAAATTCCTGTGCCACAGAGCGAAAAGCGCCCGCCTTCAATATGGCCGCATTGGGTTCGTAGAGATAGGCCAACGGACGCTCAGCCATAACGCACTGCGCTGCCTGCTCCTGCGAGCGTACAAAGCTAAATTCATGCTGCAATTCGCCATACAAAATAACGCAACGCAGCACAGGCTCGGCGGGCGTTTGGCCGCTATGCGAAACAAAAAGCAACTCCTTGCACTCGCCATCAACCGCAATCACGTGTACCTCAGCTGTTTGCTCCATCAACTGCAATGCCGCACTTATATCGAGCATAGGCGAAAGCTTTGCCACCAAAGTGCGACAACGCATAAGCAGCGAAGCATATAACTCGGCCAGATTAGGCTGACACTGCTCCAGCAACACCACCTTACTCCCGTTTGCATCGCGACGGGCTGGATCCAAAAAAATGCAATCATAATGCTCAACGGTGCTACCCAAAAAAGCAAGGGCATCGGCGCAAACCACACTAACATGGGCAAGTTGCAGCAACTGAGCATTGTGCTGCATAACCTCGCACAGATCGGAACGCTGCTCCACATAGGTGGCACGCTCAAAACGGGGCGCCATAAACGCAAAATCAACACCAAAGCCCCCCGTGAGGTCGCAAAACGATTGCCCCGCACACAAAGCCGACTTGTAGCGGGCTGTACGCTCCGACGAGCATTGCTCGAGCGATAGAGCTGGCGGCAACACCAAACCATCGATGCCATACCACGATGGAATTTTGTTCCTAATGCGCTGCAAACCATCTATTTGCGCCAAAACAAAAGCCCTATCTTCCGCTGGCATAGACGATAGCCGTAATGCCAACTTTTTCACATCGGCACTGCGGTTATTACTGATAAAATCTATTTCGGCAACAGTTGGTAAGCGCATGAACTAACTTGATTTTGAACCGCAAATAACATTGTAGGCACATGTTTTACACTGCGTTTTTTCGTTAGTCTGTTTAAAAGATTCGTCGGGGTTGAACAGCTCCTCGAGCAACTGCCGCATAAGCCCCCGAAAAGCTTCGCGATGCGGACCATAGGCCGTTTCGACACCACCAAAAGCCACTTTAGGCGCATCGTTGTGCCTAACAAACCACAACTGCGGCCAAATATTATTCGCATCGATAGCATGTTTTTTAGTAGCCACCAATTCCGAATAAAACATCAACTGAAACACACCATCAAGTTCATGTTTACGTAAATCATCGATTGTTTTAAAATCACATTTATTTTTTTCATATTTTCCTGTTTTAAAATCGACAACACGATAGCGCTCATTCCGCACATCCTGACGATCGATGAATCCGCCCAGCGCAATTTGCAATGATTCTCCTTTCACTTCAATTTCAAATTTACCCTCTATCCTACCCTCACTATCTACAAGAGTGTAGGGTGTACGATGTTTCATATCTACTTCAACCATCTGCTTTAGCATATATTCTATACGTTCAACAATTAACCTGTTACGTCCAATCAAACTATCAATAGGTAGATCATATTTTTTTAAAAAAGCTGTTTCTATAGCCTTTTTGCGGTGATTATTTGTAGCATTTTTTTCTATCCAATCAGCGGTTATCAGTATGTTTTTTGCGTCTTTATACATTATTTCTATCGCCTCGTGCAAAATGCTTCCTATACCTCTGTCATCGAGCACTTCGTCCATCTCGTTTGGCTCTTCCAAGCCAACTATGTAAGTTAAATAGAACCGAATACCACAATTTTTAAAACGCGAAAGCGCAGTTGCCGACATAAATTTTGTTGTTTCACCAACAACATATAAATTCCTCAATTTCTGCATAATTTCTAGTGTTTTTGATATATTTTCTATTGCAGAATCATCAGCTAACCCAACGCTAAAACGGGCTGTTCGCTTTTCGATTGCAAGCCCCGATTCCATCTCCAATTGCTTGATGTATCGACTGTCCTCGCTCGCCTCAGCCGAGTTGTTATACACCATATATACCCGCTTGGCGCGTTGCAGCAGTCGGTAGAAATAGTAGGCCGAAAGCGCGTTTTGATGATTATAGTCGGGCATTCCATGCCATGTGCGCAGCAGAGGTAAAATAAACGATGGCGAAGGGCTGGCATTGGGGAGTTTATCGTCGTTGGCCGATAGCAGCACCACGTTGTCGAAATCGAGGGTACGCGTTTCGAGCAGACTCATAACCTGCAAACCGCTCAACGGCTCACCCACAAACGACACGCGTTCCTCTAATAAAATTTGCCTAAAAAGCACCCGTAGTGTTTTAATTTCTAAACTTATTTTCATCTCGCCAAGCAAGTCGGCAAGGCGATTCGTGGCCTTATAGATGGCCGCAAGCAGTTCGCGCTCCAGGTCAACAGTGGGAACAAGCGCAGCCTCATCGGACTCCTGCGCTTGCAGATTGGAGGCCACAATCCCAATGCAACGTGCTATATGTGCGCAGAGGTCGGCAGAGCTACGCTCAGCCAGATCAACCAACGGCGCAACAATGGGAAAGCCGTCAAAATTTGATACATCAACGCTTATGAGCTTGTTGTTTATTATTTTTTGCTGCAAAGTGGCCAATTCTGGGCAGATGATGCGCACATAGGGATGGTTTAGCAAATTGAGGGCATCGCGATGATAGATGCAACCGTTACGGGCGTTTTGACGCAACCCGAACAGCGTGTCAACCAAGCCGTATGCTGGCGTACCGCGCAGCGGATATTCGAGCGATACGTTTGGATTCTCCACCTGCGATGGCAACGCCGACAGCACGGGCATAAGCAGCGACTCGTCGAGCAGCACAACGGCGGTGCTGGTGTCGAGCTGTCCGCCTGCTTCGGTTATCTCGTCAAGTATTCGGGGCAGCACCTTGGCCTGCGCCACGCCCGTGGGCGAATCGACCACCACAATGCGCTCCTTGCACTTGGTTAGGTTGTCGAAATGCATGCGGTTGAGCGCGTTGGGGAATCGCTTCAGATTATCGGCCATAAAAATGGCGGCCTCGTGCCGTTCAATAGTCTCGGTGTAGTATTGATCATAGTCCCAATAAAATAGGGCTTTGTTATGCTTTTGAAGATGGTCGAACAAACGGCGTTCGCAGGGAGTTATGGCGTTGAACCCAACCACCACCCATTGTTCGGGGCCAAGCAGCGACGTGTCGGAAGCGTCGAGTTGCTGCACCGCCTGCCGATAGGCCAATCCCTCATAGGCCCGGCCGTCGTCAACTAACGACTGCCCAAAACGGTGATAAATATCGCCCAAACGGTGCCAAATCTGCGAATATTTTGAGCGTATGCCCGAATATTGCTGGCCGTCATCTTTCATATTCAAAAACTCGGCAATCTTGGCCAACCGCTCCACCGTAAACTCGTCGAATTTACAATCTATATCCTTTATGTCCTCAATGTTTTCGTACAATTTTTGCCCATCAATCAGGTATTTATCAATCTGATCGAAATCGTTGAGCATCACATTGGCCCAAAAATAAAAATTGTCGAAGCTCTCTTTCTCCCAACTGTGGCTGGCCGACATGACCTCCACGTAGTGATTATATAGAAGGTAGCAAAGCTGTAAATGCTGCGCCTGACGTAGGCCTGAAAGCTCATACATCAGCGAATTTATGGTATAGACCCGAGGCTGCCATATTGGCACAGGGGTCAGATTGGCCAAATACTGGTTTAGGAACAGCCGAGCCCTATGATTGGGCAGCAGCAATTTAAGGTTAGAAAATTCGCTAAGCGTATCTTCAAAACGGGTCAGCAAATCGCTGGCCACAAGGTGTAGAAATGGCTTCACGGACGACTCCATATATGCAATTTAAGCGAACGTCAAAGGTACAAAAAAAAGCGCTCAAACACCTTTCCCATGCATTTTTTGCATTTCTACTTATTTCATAAAATATTACCTTTGCACCGCAAACGTTAGCATACATAAAATTGATAGTACACTGATGCTCAAAAAGCTACTACTCAACGAACGCGCCGTGCTAGCCATCATACTGCTCAACACGGCCATCATATTCGCCCAGGAGTGCGGCGCAACGCACCCGCTGCTCGACATACTCGACATGCTCTGCACGCTCATCTTTGTGGTGGAGGCAGCGGTGAAAATTGCCCACCACGGCTGGCGACAATACTGGGCCGACGGCTGGAATCGGTTCGATTTCATCATTGTGGTGCTATCGATTCCCTCGCTGCTGGAGCTGCTGCTGCCCAACTCGCTCAGCGGATTGGAAACGCTGCAGGTGCTGCGAACGCTGCGCATACTGAAATCGTTCCGCACGTTCCGCCTATTCCCCGACTTCTCATCGATTGTGCGGCATTTCTTTGGAGCGCTCCGCAAAACGGTGGGCATCCTGTGCTCGTTCACCCTGCTCATAGTCATTGCGGCGCTGCTCTGCACCAGCCTGCTGCGCGAGATTGCCCCGCAACACTTTGGCTCGGTGGGAACATCGGCCTACACCATGTTCCGCCTCTGCACCATAGAGGGATGGTACGAAATACCCGAATCCATTGCCGCAGCCACCAGCCCGCTATGGGGTAGCGTGGCGCGGGTGGTATTCAGCCTGCTGCTGGTGCTGGGCGGCATCATCGGCATGTCGCTCATCAACTCCATTTTTGTCGATGAAATGGTGAGCGACAACGACAACGACATCAAGCAGCAGCTGAGCCGCCTTGAGGATCAACTGGCCGACCTGAGCCGCATAGTAGTAAAAACCACCGTAGCACAACGCCAACAGCCACAAGCTGTTACACACAATCACATCTACACCACCGAAAGCACGCAGCAGGTTGTCAACAGCACTAAAACAGCTCAGCAACAGGGAATTGGAATTGATGAAGTACTCCAAAAACATATCAGCAATATAGCCAACAACCTATTCACCATCCTATCAATCGCAACCAGCCCCACCAAGCAAACCGAACTGGTTAAGCACCTGAACCGTATCGAAAGCAAGCAGGCTGAATTTAGGAATAACATCGACAACGCCATCGATGCCGCAAACAGCCTCCTGCAGCATGGCAAATGTAAACTTAATGTAGAAAAACAATTCAGCCGCATGGATATAAGATTTTCTACCCTACAAAACATTATAAAAGAAGACATTAAGGCCGCGCAGAACGAGCCATACAACGACGACCTACAAAAGCAGCTAGGCCGTATCAAAAAAAATCTAAAGGAAATCAAAAACAAGTACGATACATTTCTGCAAATACTAATGAAAGCCAGCAAAAAATAAGCCCCCCAAAACGCCATGGCACAACATACACACACCACCGCAAACCCATTCGGTTCCGAGGGGATAGGCATTACGCTAACCGAAAACAATGGCCGCATTATTGGTGCAAGCCCATGCCAGGGCACAGCCAACCCGCTCAACCTGTTCCATCCCAGCATCGATGCGGCCTGCCAAATATTTAATAGCCCCAACCGCATTGCCACGCCCATGCTGCGCCGCAACGGCCAACTGCAACCCATCAGCATGGAGCAGGCCGTGGACGTGATAGCCGAGGCCGTGCATAGGGTGCGCCCCGAGCAAAATGCCATACTCGTTAGCCCCCACCACACCAACGAGCTGATGTATGCCTACCAAAAAATAGCCCGTTGCGGCATGGCCACAAGTACGGTGAGTTCGCTACGCTACGCCGATGCACACCCCATTCTGAACATCGACAAAAACGACATTGTGCCGCTCCACGAGCTGCAGGAGGCCAAGCATATCTACCTGCTCGATGCCGACCTTGAGCGCACACATCCCGTTATGTATCAGCTGCTTGAGCGCATCAAACGCGAACGCAACACACCCGTAACGCTCATCAGCAACCGCCCGCAGCCCGCCGACCTATCGCTGGCCGACAGCCTGATGGCCGTGCACAACCCTCGCGCCCTATTCCGTGCGCTCAACCGCCACCTGCTCCACTCCAACCAAGCCTCGGGGATATTCATAGGCGGCGTAGCCAAGGGCTTTGAGCCATACCGCCAGCAACTGCTGGCCTTGCAGCCATCGCAACTGCTGCACGAAGCTGGACTGAGCGAGGATCAACTGCACACGTTCGCCCGAGTGTTCATGGGCATTAGCAAAACCGTGGTAGTGCTCTCAGAGCACAGCTGCCCCGCCGCCACGCTGGCCGAGGTGCGCAACCTGATGCTGCTCACCGAGCGACAAGCCAAGCCCAGCTCCGGGCTAATCTACCTCAAATCGGCCTGCAACAGCCAGGGCGTATTCGACATGGGCCTACTGCCCACCCACGGCCCAGGCGGCATCGACCTAACGCAGGCCGAAAATCGCCAACGATTGCAATCCGCATGGGGGCACGAAATACACATCCCCTCGCCCACTCCGCTGCTCGAAACGCTGAACGGCGGGCAACTCCAAAACATATTTGTGATGGGCGAAAACCCCATGCTCGATATGCCTGAAATAGGCAAACACCTGATGCACAGCAGTTTTATATGCATTCAGTCTCTATTCGAGAACGAAACCACAGCCATAGCGCACCTGGTGCTACCCATGAACTTTGGTATCGAGGTAGGCGGCAGCTACACCTCATCGTTCCACACGGTGCAGAGTTTCGGTGTGGCTCGCCCCGCTCCCATCGACTGGAACGACTACCGCTTCGCCCACCTACTAGGCAAAGCATTGGGCGTAGATTGCCCCCAACGCCCAATAGATGTGTTCCTTGAGATGGCCGAACTGCTGCCAACAGGAT
>JAFWUG010000153.1 GCA_017524185.1 Bacteroidales bacterium | reverse complement strand
TGAACGGCACGGTAACTTATTGGAACATACGATGGTGAGCGTTAAACGGAGATGGACATTGGGGCGTTAAAAAGGCTTCGGCTGTTTGAGCCTGCCCGTAGGGCAGGTGAGTTCCGAAGGCTTAGCCCCGATGTTCATCGGAGTAGCGAAGCATCGTCGTTCCTAGACCTTTTTGCATACTTTTTGGGGCAAAGCCCCAAGCGTACCATTGCTTTTACGTGTTGGGGATGATTGCGGATAATCATAATCAGTTTGTTGTATATAACTGTGAATGAACTCTTTCCGATGAGTAGCGTTATCAATTACGGGTGGTTGTGTGTTTTAGTCGCCATTATTGGCGAAATGCTTATTCCGTTTGTTCTTGCTCCTTTTTATAAATGCTATAGGCACACCTCAATGGCAATAAGCGCATTGGGAAACAGCCGCAGCCCAGTTCGCCTACCGTTTAATACATGGATGCTAATTGCGGGCGTTCTGTTTTTATTTTCTATCCCCGCAATTTATAATTTGTATTCAGAAACATCTAAAGTGCTTAGCGTACTTACAGTATCTTGCATTGCGCTATTTGCTGTTGGGGCTTGCATATTCAGCTGCTTTTTTAGCGTGGGCGAAACAAAGGATGTTGCTACAATAGCCTCAAAACTACACGGAGCAGGTTCTGCCGTTGGCTTTATGCTAATGCTTTTTGTGCCGCTTTTTGTTGCAACGCTTTCTTTCAGAATAGGAGCAAGAGCGCTGGGAACGATTGGGGCTATCTCGTTTGTGTTGGCTTTTGTTTGCTTTGTTTTGTTTATAATGGCCGATAAACCTCGTTTTCAAAATACTATCATTGCCCAAGAGGGTCTGTGGCAGCGCCTAAATCTTTTGTTTATGTATTTACCCCTCGCCCTTGTTGCGGTTGCAGAAATCAAAGGTCGGATTTAGTAATACGCGAAATGGTTTTTGCATATATGTTGCATAAAATATAGAGCATCATTTTATGCTATACTATAACAGACGGATTTATGGCGAGCTTGGCATTGGTTGGGCAAAATTATTTTGCGTTTTTTGTTGGGCTATTCGGTTTTATGGTCTAACTTTGGGGCGTGATATTGTTCAACATTAATCTTGTTCAAACATGGAGAACTTAGATTGGAAAAACCTGCCGTTCGGCTACATCAAGACCGACTACAACGTGCGTTGCGTGTACAAAGACGGCAAATGGGGCGAGCTCGAGGTGTCGAGCTCCGAGTACATCAATATGCACATGGCCGCCACCGCGCTGCACTACGGTCAGGAGGCCTTCGAGGGCATGAAGGCCTATCGAGGCAAGGATGGCAAGGTGCGCCTGTTCCGCTGGGACGAGAACGCCAAGCGCCTGCAGCAGTCATGCGAGGGCATCTACATGGCCAAGCTCCCGCTGGAGCTGTTCCGCGATGCCTGCATCAAGGCCGTTAAGCTCAACGAGCGCTTCATTCCGCCCTACGGCACCGGTGCTTCGCTCTACATCCGCCCGCTGCTATTCGGCTCGGGCGCCGAGGTGGGTGTGCGCCCAGCCAAGGAGTACACCTTTGTGGTGTTCGTAACGCCAGTTGGGCCATACTTCAAGACGGGCTTCAACCCCGTAAAAATCGCCATCGTGCGCGATAGCGACCGCGCTGCGCCCCTGGGCACCGGTGTGTTCAAGGTGGGCGGCAACTACGCAGCCTCAATGCGCGGCACCGAGCGTGCCCACGATGCTGGCTACGGCTCGCCCATGTATCTGGATGCTAAGGAGAAGCGCTACATCGACGAGATTGGCGCGGCCAACTTCTTCGGCATCAAGGATAACACCTACATCACCCCCAAATCATCGTCAATTCTGCCATCCATCACCAACAAGAGCCTCATACAGATTGCCGAGGACTTGGGCATGAAGGTTGAGCGCCGTCCCATCGAGGAGTCCGAGCTATCTACCTTCGAGGAGGTGGGAGCATGCGGCACTGCCGCTGTGATTTCGCCCATCGGCGAGATTAACGACCTCGACTCGGGCAAGGTGTACACCTACTGCAAGGACGGTAAGCCCGGCCCCCTATCCACCAAGCTCTACCAAACGCTGGTGGGCATTCAGTATGGCGAGATTGAGGATAAGCACGGCTGGATTACGATTATTGACTAATTCATCAACAGTTTTTCATAGCACCAGAACCCCGTTAGAGCGGGGTTTTGGCGTTTTTAGGGGTTCGTTGCGTGGGTGATTTCGGCTACTGTTATGTCGGTTGTTGGCACTTTTCGCCAGTCGAATGTGCTGAGTAGTGCATGTGGCGTGATGGGTGAGGGGTGTGGCTGTAGGCCAGCTAGGTGGGCCAAAAAGCCTACGATTGCTGGTGCGGTGTGTTGCTGCCGCAGGGTGGCCATGTCGAGGCTACGGTCGCGTTTGGAGAGGCGTTGGCCTGCGGTGTTGCGCAGCAGTGGCAGGTGGATGAATTGTGGCGGCATGTAGCCCAGTAGTTGCGCTACGTAGATCTGCTGGGGCGACGAGTGTAGCAGGTCGCAGCCGCGCACTACCTCGCTGATGTCCATCAGCGCATCGTCGATCACCACGGCCAGTTGGTAGGCCCAAGCCCCGTCCTTGCGGCGTATGACAAAATCGCCCACATCGTGCGTTAGGTTCAGGCTGTGCAGACCGTAGTGCCCATCGGTGAAAGCGATGGTTTTGTCGGGCACTATTAGACGGGTGGCTGCGGGTTTTTCGGGCTGCGACGGCAGATGGCGGCACGTGCCTGCATACACCGTTCGTGCATCGCTCTCGTGTGGTGCTTGTGCGGCCAGCAGGTCGGCACGCGAGCAGTAGCAGGGGTAGGTGAGGCCTTGCGCCTGTAGCCGCTCGAAATGCTGCTGGTAGAGCTCCGTGCGTTGGCTTTGATACACCGGCTCGCCGTCCCACGGCAGGCCGAGCCATTGCAGGTCGTCCATCAGCAGCTGGGCGTACTCGGGTCGCGAGCGCTGCGTGTCGATGTCCTCAATGCGCAGCAGCCATTGTCCGCCCTTGCTCTTGACCGAAAGCCACGACAGCAGCGCGCTGAACACGTTGCCCAGGTGCATACGCCCCGTGGGCGAGGGGGCAAATCGGCCTTTAAGCATATTGCTGATAGTTAGTTGTTTATGGTGTTTCTATCCCAGCAGCCGTGCTATTTGCTGCGCGGTGGCTTGGGGCAGCAGTTGCTGTAGGTGGTTGAGCATCAGGCTGTACGATTCTTTGGGCGTATTTTCGCACAGGCAGGCTTGGTGACCGTAGAGCTGTTCGGGCGTGGTGAGCAGCGCCCAGCCCCAGCCGTACTCGTGGTTGTGGCGGTCGCGGGGGTAGATAAAATCTTCGGTAATAATGCGGCAGCCCATTTGTAGGCGGGTGATGTAGGAGTCGAACTTGCTGCGCGTTTTGGGGCCAAAGCCGCAGGCGGCGCGGAGTTCGCGGGTTATTAGGCTGCCCTGCTCCTGTAGCGTAAGCACAATGGCCTCTTCGATGGAGCCCTCGGCGGGTTCGGCGTGGCAGCTGCGGCGGTAGTTGCATAGGTGCGGCCACCATTGGCGGCTAACAAATCCGGTCTTGCCCGCGAAGAACTTGCCGTAAACGCAGCCGCCTTCGGTGATGATGGAGCCCTTCCATTTCCATAGCGGCCACTCCCAGCCGCCGTCGGGCAGTGGGTTGTAGCGGCAGTCGCTGTCAACAATTTCTTCGGCCGAGAAGCCGTCGATACCGCCATCGAGCAGCGGTAGGAATCCTATTTGTTGGACGTAGTCGGCCAACTGTGCTGCGGAATATATTGATGGTGCGTTCATGGTGAGCGAGGGTCAGAAGTGGGAGTTGTTTAGTTGTATCAATATGTTTGCTTTATATTGATGGAGCAAATTAAAGAAAAGTGTATGTAGTGTCGCTTATATCGCGCAAAGATACACAGAATAAAGTTTATAGCCAAGTTTATTTGAATTATGCTTATTATTCAATTTTTATATACCTTTGATGCGATTTTAGGAACAAGGGTATATGGCTATTTTTGATTTTACATCCAACATACGCTGGTTCGACCAAGTGGGTTCGACCAACGATTTGTGCATGGAATGCGCCCAGCGCGGCGAAGCCGAGGGATTGGTGGTGGCAGCGCACTATCAAACCCATGGACGTGGTCAGCGGGGCAATGTGTGGACCAGTGAGCGGGGGCAAAACCTGTTGTTCAGCGTGTTGCTACGCCCATCGTTCTTACGTGTCGATGAGCAGTTTTTGATTACCCAGGCGGTGGCTGTGGCCTTGTGCCAACTGATGGAGCAATGCGGTGTGCATCAGGATGTTAGAATCAAATGGCCTAACGACATCTATTTGGATAATAGCAAGGTAGTTGGGGTGCTGGTGGAGAACAGTTTCTGTTCGGAGCAACTCGATGTGTCGGTGGTTGGCGTGGGTATCAATCTGAATCAGAGTGAGTTTCCTGCATCGTTGCCTAATCCTACATCGTTGGCATTGAGCGCGGGGTGCTCGTTTGATGCCGAAGAGGTGCTGCAACGTTTTCTGCGCTTGCTTGCCAATACCTACGCCATGCTCCGCAATGGCCAACGGCACGAATTGCACCAGAACTACATGTCAAGGCTATATAGATATGGTAGGCAGGCTCGCTATCGCTGCGCAACGGGCGATTTTGTGGCCACTATTGTAGGAATATCATCTATAGGTGAGTTGCGTTTGCAGTTGCCCGATGGTGCTGTACGATCGTTTGGTTTTAAGGAGATTGCGTTTGTTGTTTAACTTAATAGTTTTGTATTATCGTTCAATGTGTTTGGATTTATGTAATAAAAACAATCTTTAGGTGATTTATTTTCGTATTCAAATAGATTTTATTTTGTTTATTTATGTGTTTGTTGTGTAATGTTAAGTTATTGTTTGTCAGTTTGTTGTTTTGTGTGTAAAAAAATAAGTAAAATATAATTGTAAATATAATACAAAAAAAGTGTAAATGTAGCCTATGTATTTGTGTGGTTAATGATTTTATTTTTTTCTTTGGGGAGCAGTCTGAAAGTTAGTCGATGGTGTGGCGATGGACCGTGTTGCGCTATGGCCTGACGGTGCGCCTCGGTAGGGTAGCCCTTGTTACTGTCCCAACCGTAAACAGGGTGTTGGCGGTGCAGGTCCATCATGTAGTCGTCGCGGTAGGTTTTGGCCAATATGCTGGCCGCTGCGATCGATAGATAGAGCGAGTCGCCTTTAACCACGGTGGTGTGCTGTATCCACGGATAGGGTTTGAAACGGTTGCCATCGATTAGCAGGTGCTCGGGTCTAATGTTAAGCCCATCGATGGCGCGGTGCATGGCCAAAATAGAGGCATTGAGGATGTTAATTTGATCGATTTCGGTGTGCGACACCTGTGCCACGCACCAGGCCAGTGCCGACTGTTCTATGATTGGCCGTAGCGTGTAGCGTGCCTGCTCGGTGAGCTGTTTTGAGTCGTTGATTAGCGGATGGTCGAAATCGGGCGGTAAAATCACAGCTGCTGCAAACACGGGACCGGCCAAACAGCCTCGTCCAGCCTCATCGCAGCCCGCTTCGGGGATATTTGGACGCATGTATTTTTTCATGGTTTGCTTGTTTTTTTATTGCTTGTTTGGGGCAGCGGCTGCTTGCTCCACAGTTTGCATCACCTGCTGGGCCGAGATGTCCCAATTGAAGCGTTTAGCCCGCTCTAACCCTCGCAGCGAAAGTTGTTGCCGTAGTTGGGGCTGTTGCGCTAATTGTGTCATAGCATCGGCCATTTGAGCCGTGTTGTTTGGGTCGAAATATAGTGCTGCATCGCCTGCCACTTCGGGCATGGAGGTGGTGTTTGAGCTGGCTATTGGTATGCCGCAGCTCATGGCCTCGGCCAGCGGTACGCCGAAACCCTCGAATAGCGAAGGGAATATCAGTGCCTGAGCCGCTCCTATTAGTGGGGCCAGCTCGTGCCGAAGGCAATGGCCAACGCGTATTATGTGGTGGGCGTTGGGCGATTGGTTTATGGATTGCTGTATTTCGGCGGGTTTGAACATGTCGCTGCCCACAAGTATTAGTCTGTGCGGTGCGTTGGTGTTGCGCTTGAATAGATCAAAAGCTTTCAGTAGTCCTGCAGCGTTCTTGCGTCGATGCATACTGCCTACAAATATAAAATATGGTTCGCCGTTGCTTATTTTGCGCCTTGTTTGTTCAATTTTGATGGGCGAAAGCGGCGCAAACAGGGCGTCAATGCCGTTGTAAACCACGCTCACCTTGTTTTGGGGCAGGTTGTAGGCCGCGCAGATGTCGGTTTGGGAATATTTGCTCACCGTGAGTACCTGATTGGCTTTGCGGACGAATCGTGGCGTGTAGCGGTTCAAGTACCAGGCGTATGTTTTGGGCAAATATTCGGGGTGATGGTGGAAATTGATGTCGTGGAGCGTTAGCACCTGCGGACAGTGGCTGTGTAGTGATAGATAGCCCTCGGGCGAATATAGCACATCGATTCCGTGCTTGCGGTTGTTCAGATAGCGAGCCATGGCAATTTCAAACCAAATGTACCATAGCAGCGGATGCCTTGCGGGTGGTTGTAGGACCACCATTTCGGAGTTTTTGCCGTAGTTGAACTCGGGGGCAGGCGGGCGGTCGAACAGCAGCACGAATTGGTGTTCGGGATGGTTTGCTACCATGCGTCGAGTGGTTTCGTGGGCAAACCAGCCTATGCCTTCGAGTTTGTTGTGTAGAAGTATGCGTGCATTTACGGCAATGCGCATGGCGGCGAATGGAGTAGGTGAGATGTGGGGGCAAAGGTAGTGATTATTGGCAAACTGCCAAAATCTGGCCTCTATTCGTTAATCACGCCTGAGCCTATCAGTTCGTCGTTGTCGTACCAAGCTGCAAACTGACCAGCGGTGATGCCCCGTTGCGGTTGCTCAAAGTCGATATATAGGCCATTGGTTTGCATGTGTAGCGTGGCTTGTTGCAGGGGTTGGCGGTAGCGTATGCGCACTAGTAGTTTTCGCTGTTCGCCTGGGTGCATGGCTAGGTCGGGGCGTACCCAATGTGTCTCGTGGGGCTGTATGCGCAATGCTTGGCGGTATAGCCCAGGATGGTTCTGTCCCATGCCCACATACACCACGTTTTGAGCCACATCGGTGGCTATCACAAACAGCGGTTCGGCCTTGCCGCCCACGTTTAGCCCCTTGCGCTGGCCAATGGTGTAGAAATGCGCCCCCAGGTGTTCGCCCACCACTTGCCCGTCGGTTGGCGAGTAGCGATGGGGCTGAGCGCGTTGCTCTATTGATTGATTGGGTGTGGGAGTGGGGAAGTGGCTGGCCTCAATTTCCACAATGCGCCCCGGTTTGGCCTTGAGTTGTTGCTGTAGGAAAATGGGCAAATCTACCTTGCCCACAAAGCAAATGCCCTGCGAATCTTTGCGTGTGGCGGTGGCCAGGTGTAGTTCTGTGGCAATGCGTCGCACATCGGGTTTGAGCATGTCGCCAATGGGGAACATGGCCTGCGAAAGCTGTTCTTGGTTCAGCTGGCACAGAAAGTAGCTTTGGTCCTTGTTGGGGTCGCTGCCCGCTAGCAGGCGATGCATG
>JAFWUG010000152.1 GCA_017524185.1 Bacteroidales bacterium | reverse complement strand
TTGAGTATGGCTCGGTTGTTCCTGTGTTGGTTGAGGCCATAAAGGAATTAAAAGCCGAGAAAGACGAACTGAAACAGCAGGTTGATGAACTCAAGAAATTGGTTGAGCAATTGCTGAAGAAATAATCCAGCACGTGAAACAAGGGGGCATGCCCCCTTGTCCCAAGCGAGAAAAGGCGGCCTTGCAGCAATGCAGGCCGCTTTTTTCGTGGAGCAGCTATGGAGTCAAACTGCATCCTTGCCGTTTGTGCTCTCGGAGAGAGCATCGTGTTGGTACAGCGCGAAACAAGGCGGCATACGCCCTTATCCCTTCCGAACAAAGGTCGGGTATGATGACGCGATAAATCGCGTCCGTACAGCAACATGGGGGATGCATTCCATGGCTGAGGCTGCCGCAGCCTTGCCGCGCTGCTTTTCGCTTCGGCAGGCTCAGCGGCCAGCCAAAACCTCGCAATGCATGTTTGGCTGTGGCATTGCCGCTGCCGAGAACAGCGTATGGGCGCAAAACAAGGAGAGTATGATCCATTGTCCCATTCGCGAGCAACGGCGCAAGAGGACGCGATAAATCGCGTCCGTACAGACATGTATGCATAAATACTTAATAACCAACTATTTGTGTGTATATTGGCACTGTATGGACGCACCGCGTGCGTCCGCGCCCATGCCACAAACGCCTGTACCCACGAACGCTCGGAGGCGTTCGCCACTACATAGGACGCGATAAAATCGCGTCCGTACATGCGCGGAAAATCACCTACCACGTACGAAAAACAATATCCTACAGCAACAACGGCGTAAAAGCATCTTCAATATGTTCAACGATGTAGCTTCCGTTATTCCAAACAATTGATATTACATCGAAACGCACATCGTAGTCGGCATCGAGGCGGCTGGCATAGGCATCGGCCGCCTGCACTATGTTGCGCTGCTTTTTACGGCTCACCGCCTCGTAGGGCATCTGCCACTGCAAACTCTGACGCGTTTTTACCTCTACCACCACCAGCTCTTGTCCTTGCAAGGCAACCAAATCTAATTCCTTATGCTGCCAACGCCAATTGGTATGCAAAATGGTATAGCCCTTAGCGGCTAAATATTCAGCCGCTAAACGCTCTCCCTTGTCGCCTAACTCTTTGGTGGCCATATATTTACCGCACTACACGAGGCTGTTATAGGGAGCGGCCGAAAATGCAAGACGACTACCCGTGGGCGTTACGTCTAAATGCACCTCGCGCCCCATGATAAGCGGAAGATTACGATTGCCAGTTCCCGATGGCAGACCAAAGCAGATGGGAACATCGTAGTCCTGCATAATTTCGTGTACAATCTCGTAGGGCGACAGCCCAAATGGTTCGGCCTCGGCAATGAAGCTGTGGAACGAGCCAACCACCAAACCTGCAACTGCTTTGAGCTTTCCGCTACGTTTCAGGTGCATCATCATGCGATCCACCTCCGACGGACGGCAATGCCCCTGCTCCAAGAACAGAATTTTATCCTGCGGCACCACATCGCCATCGGTACCAATCTGCATCGACAGGGTGGCCAAATTGCCACCCACAAGCTGCCCCCTTGCTTCGCCCAAACGGTTGAGCGAATGCGCTGGCACCTCATATTGCGGATTTTCGCCCAACAGCACCCTGATGAGCATCTGGCACGACTCGTTGGCTTCTGGCTCTGCGGGCAGTTCGGAGGGCAATATGCCCTGCAAAACCTCAACTCCATACCAATTGCAGATAATGCTATGCAGCTGCGTTATATCGCCATTGCCCACAATCCACTTAGGATTTGCCTGCAAGCGACGCAGATTGATATGCTCCAATATGCGCACGCTGCCATATCCTGCCCGAGCGCACACAATGGCCTTCACATCGGTATCTTCTACCATGGCCATAAAATCGGCTGCCCGCTCAATATCGGTGCCTCCCATCTGAAAATGCCTCGAAAACAAATGGGGCGATGTTTTGAGCATGAACCCCTGAGAGGTGAAAAAATGAATAGCCGCCCGCATCTCTTGCTGCGTTACATAACGCGCTGGGGCCACAAGCCCAATGGTGTCGCCACGTTGAAGAGGTGGAGGTGTTATTCTGTTCATATACAAAGCCAACGTTTTGTACGATAAATATAGCAATTTTGGCATCATTTTGTTACGTTATGGGCATAAAAAAGGCTAACATTGCAGCACTTTTAGTAATTTTGCGGCGCAAACAAATCCCTATAAATGCGATGGCAAAAGAGTTCAAACGGTACATGATTACCACAGCCCTGCCCTATGCCAATGGGCCTGTACATATCGGCCACCTGGCCGGCGTATATATACCAGCCGACATCTACGTGCGCTACCTGCGCAACCGTGGGCGCGAGGTGATGTGGGTGTGCGGTTCCGACGAACATGGTGTGCCAATCACCATAAAGGCCATGCAGGAGGGCGTGTCGCCACAAACGGTGGTGGATAAGTATCACGCCATAATCAAAGACGCGTTTGCCCGATTCGGCATATCGTTCGACATCTACTCACGCACATCGAACCCAACGCACCACAAAACCGCTGCCGATTTCTTCAAGCATCTGCACGATAAAGGCGTATTCATCGAGAAAACAAGCCAGCAATACTACGACGAGCAGGTGGAACAATTCTTGGCCGACCGCTATATCACCGGCACCTGCCCCCACTGCGGCAACGAATCCGCCTACGGCGACCAATGCGAACGCTGCGGAACCAGCCTCAACGCCACCGACTTAGTGAATCCACGCTCAACGCTGAGCGGCGCGGCACCCGTGCTGCGCGACACCAAGCACTGGTTCCTCCCCCTCGACCAGCTGCAGCCCATGCTCGAAAAATGGATACTGACCGAGCATAAAGAGTGGAAAACCAACGTTTATGGGCAATGCAAAAGCTGGCTTGATCAGGGGCTACAGCCCCGTGCAGTGAGCCGCGACCTCAACTGGGGCGTACCCGTGCCGCTGCCCAATGCCGATGGCAAGGTGCTCTACGTGTGGTTCGATGCTCCCATTGGCTACATCTCGGCCACCAAGGAGCTAACGCCCGACTGGGAAAAATATTGGAAAGACGACGACACCCGTCTGATCCACTTCATTGGCAAGGACAACATCGTGTTCCACTGCATCATTTTCCCCGCAATGCTCCATGCCCACGGGGGCTACATACTGCCCGACAACGTGCCGGCCAACGAATTCCTGAACCTTGAGGGCGACAAAATATCCACCTCGCGCAACTGGGCGGTGTGGCTACACGAGTACCTCGACCAGTTCCCCGGCAAAGAGGACGTGCTGCGCTACGTGCTAACGGCCAACATGCCCGAAACCAAAGACAACGACTTTACATGGAAAGACTTCCAAACCCGCAACAACAGCGAACTGGTGGCCATTTTGGGCAACTTTGTGAACCGCGCCATGGTGCTAACCCACAAGCACTTTGGCGGCATTGTGCCACCCATAGCCCAGCTCACCGACTACGACCAGCAAACGCTCGCCGAACTACCCCGCCTAAAAGCCGCCATTGAGGAGAACATGGAGGCTTTCCGATTCCGCGAGGCGCTGAAAGAAGCCATGAACATTGCCCGCTTAGGCAACAAATACCTGACCGACACCGAGCCTTGGAAACTACAGGCCACCGACCCACAGCGCGTAGGCACCATACTGCACATTGCGCTTCAAATTACGGCCAACATAGCAGTGCTGACCGAACCCTTCCTGCCATTCACCGCTGCACGTATATCCCAAATGCTTAACCTACCCAACACGCCCTGGGACAACGCAGGCAACGCCAACATTCTACCCCAGGGGCACACGCTTAGTCCTGCCCAGCTGCTGTTTGAGAAGATTGACGACAGCACCATACAGGCTCAGCTCGACAGACTGCAAACCATCAAGGAGCAGAACCAGCGCTTGGCCGCCAAGGCTGCACCAGAGAAACCCGCTATCAGTTTCGACGACTTCACCCGCATGGACATCCGCATTGGCACCGTGCTGGAGGCCGAGCAAGTGCCAAAAACCCAAAAATTGCTCAAACTAAAGGTAGATACTGGCATTGATATACGCACACTGGTTTCGGGCATTGCCGAACATTTTACACCCGAAGAACTGATTGGCAAGCAAGTGCCTGTGCTGGCCAACCTCGAACCGCGAAAAATAAAGGGCATCGAGTCGCACGGCATGGTGCTAATGGCCGAAGACCTCACCGGCGAACTACGCCTGCTACAGCCCAACGCAACCATGGGTAGCGGCTCAACAGTGGGATAGACTTCCACAACCGCCTGAAACATATCAAAAAAGGCCATCCGAATGGATGGCCTTTTTGGTGGTCGGTCCGCAGGGGATCGAACCCTGGACCCATTGATTAAGAGTCAATTGCTCTACCAGCTGAGCTACGGACCGCCTTACATTATGCACAATAAACTGGGCGCAAAAGTACATCGAAATTTATTCCCACCAAAATTTTTTGACGAAAAATTTTCTTTGACCATTATACTCTTAGCCACAAACAAATGATTATCAGCACTATAAATTATTTGCACAAAGA
Organism: Bacteroidales bacterium; assembly: GCA_017524185.1. GTDB lineage: Bacteria > Bacteroidota > Bacteroidia > Bacteroidales > Tenuifilaceae > RGIG6076. The sequence goes on along the minus strand of JAFWUG010000152.1, from coordinate 34,490 downwards.
CTGCTCATCGAGCAAAAACTCCAGCCCATTTAACTTGATTTCGTAGAGCGTTTCGAGCAACATACCCAATCGCCCTTTAGGCATGTTGCCGCTCTGACGCAACCAAACCACATAAGGCTCAGGCAAATACTTTAGTTTGCACCCCTTATACTTGCCAAAAGGCATTTCCATCGTAACCAAGTCAATAAGTGCCGAACGATCGGCAAACGGTATTTCCATCGTTATCAACAGATTAACGCTCAAGCGTGAAGCTTACGCACGTCATTTTTCCGCCCACTGGCGGATTCATCTTCGACACCTTTAGCCGTAGATGCTGCACTTCGGGTAAGGCCAATTTGATGGCCGACACAATACGCTCGGCCAGGTGTTCGAGCAGTTTCGACTTTATGGCCATCTGCTCCTTAATAATCTGATAAACATGTACATAGTTCACCGTATCAGACAACTCGTCGCTGTGCTGGGCAGCGGTGGTATCCACCTCTAAGCGCACATCAACCAAAAACCGATTGCCCACCACCTGCTCCTCGCGGAAATGTCCGTGGAAGGCATAAAACTCCATACTCTCAATCTCAATTACAGCCATAGCGCATAAAAATTTGCCCGCAAGGTATCGATTTTAATCCACATAGCACCAAAATTTCGCTCCAACAATGCCAACATAGGGTTGTTTTAGATTAACTTTGCGGTTGCATTGGGAGGAGGCAAACATCGCACAGCGCTGTGAAAATAAAGCCCATGCAACATCAAAACTATGGAGATGAACAACACCGAAGGACGGCAGAAAAATTTCTTGGAAGAGCTGATAGAGGCCGACCTGCAAGCTGGCAAATATGCCGACGGCATAATCACACGTTTCCCCCCAGAACCCAATGGCTACCTGCATATTGGTCATGCAAAATCGATTTGCCTGAACTTTGGCCTGGCCCGCACCTACGGAGGCAAAACCAACCTGCGGTTCGACGACACCAACCCCGTGAAAGAGGATGTGGAATACGTGAACTCTATCAAAGATGATATTCGGTGGCTGGGATTTGAGTGGGCGCAGGAGCTCTACAGCTCCGACTACTTTGAGCAGCTATACCAATGGGCCGAACTGCTGATTACCAAAGGTTTGGCTTACGTCGACGACCAAACACAGGAGGAGATACGCCTGAACCGAGGCACCGTTACCCAACCCGGCAAGGAAAGCCCATGGCGCAACCGCTCGGTGGAGGAGAACCTCGACCTGTTCCGCCGCATGAGGGCGGGCGAATTTGCCGACGGCCAGCGGGTGCTACGCGCCAAAATTGACATGGCGCACCCCAACATGCTGATGCGCGACCCGCTGATGTACCGCATCATACACGCGCATCACCACCGCACGGGCGACAAATGGTGCATCTACCCCATGTACGACTACGCCCACGGCCAGTGCGACTCCATAGAGAACATCACCCACTCCATCTGCACGCTGGAGTTCGACGTGCACCGCCCGCTCTACGACTGGTTCATTGAACAGCTGGGCATCTACCCCTCGCATCAGCACGAGTTTGCACGCCTGAACATCAGCTACACCATGATGAGCAAGCGCAAGCTGCTGCAACTGGTGCAGGAGGGCGTGGTGATGGGCTGGGACGACCCCCGCATGCCCACCATCTGCGGCCTACGCCGCCGTGGATATACACCAGAATCGGTACGCGCCTTTGCCGAAAAAGTGGGCGTTGCCAAGCGCGACAACGTGATCGACATTTCGCTGCTCGAATTCTGTCTGCGCGAGGACCTCAACCGCCGCGCCCACAGACGTATGGCCGTGCTCAACCCGCTCAAAGTGGTCATCACCAACTACCCCGAGGGTCAAACCGAGGAGCTGGAGGCTGTGAACAACCCCGAAGACGCATCGTATGGCACCCGCATGGTGCCATTCAGCCGCGAGATTTACATTGAGCGTGAGGACTTTATGGAAGACGCACCCAAAAAATTCTTCCGCCTTGCCCCAGGACGCGAGGTACGCCTGCGCTACGCCTATTTGGTAACCTGCACCGAGGTGATTAAGGATGCGCAGGGCAACATCACCGAGCTGCACTGCACCTACGACCCCACCACACGTGGGGGCAATGCCCCCGATGGCCGCCGCGTGCAGGGCACCATCCACTGGGTGTCGGCACAGCATGCCAAGCCCGCCGAGGTGCGTCTGTTCGACCGCCTATTCTCGGTACCCGATCCCAACGACGTGCCCGAGGGTCAGGACTGGCGACAGAACATCAACCCCGAATCGCTGCGCACAACTAAGGCCATGCTCGAACCCTCGCTGGCAGAAGCCCAAGTGGGCGACCGCTTCCAGTTCGAACGCATGGGCTATTTCTGCGTGGACCCCGACACCACAACCAATCAAATGGTGATTAACCGCGTGGCCACGCTAAAGGACACATGGGCAAAGATTTCGAGCAAATAAACAACAAGAATGTTGCAAAAAAATTGCACCTAACAATACAACCGAAAAGAAAAAGTTGTATCTTTGCAGCCGAAAAATTACGCTGTCCTATGGTGTAATTGGCAACACGTCTGACTCTGGATCAGAAGAGTCCAGGTTCGACCCCTGGTAGGACAACCACCCCGCGCTGCGCTCTTTGGGAGCGCAGCGTTTTTTTGTTGCAAACTACAAACTAGCCCGCCAAAGCCATTGATTTGAACTCGTTGTAAACACAAAATTGCAGCAACAAACCATTGCTAAACTAACACGGTAAAGGCGTCAGCAAACAAGATAGATATATCGAGAAAATAAGATGTTCCCTACAACTTAAAGAACTCTATCAACTCCTTTATTTTGCTTGCATTTCTATTGAGCATATCGGCATCATTCGACATTTCCTGACTGCTTTGGGCATTATGCTGCGTAACACTATTGAGCGACTGTAGGGCGGTGTTAATATGCTGCGCTCCGGTGCTCTGCTCTTGGCTAGCAGCAAATATTTCTTCAACAATCTGCGCGTTTTTCTCAACCTGAGGTATAATCGACTGCATCAACTCGGCTGAGTGCTGACTCACCTTCACGCTCTCATCGGCCATGCTCACAATGGCATCGGCTGCGCTGCGGCTGTTTTCAGCCAATTTGCGCACCTCGCTGGCCACAACGGCAAAACCACGCCCAGCCTCTCCAGCACGGGCAGCCTCAACGGCTGCATTGAGTGCCAAAATGTTGGTTTGAAACGCTATGTCGTTAATTATATTGATTTTTTGGGCAATGTTGCGTGCGCTTTCCAAGCTATGCGATGACGATTTACCCATTTCCCTGATGCGATCGGCTACGCTCAGCGCTATGGCATTAGCCTGCTGAGCAAAATCACTGTTCTGCTGTATGTTAGCAGCCATCTCCTCCATACTCGAAGAGATTTCCTGTACGCTGGCCGCTTGATCGGCTGCACCTCGCGATACGTCTCGCGATATGTCGTCGAGACGGTTGCTGCTGGCCGACAGGTTCACCACGTCGGCGTTGAGTTCGCGAACTATATTGTTCAGATTGTTGCGTATGTTCTGGAGCGCGATGGACATCTCCTCTAACTCATCGCCCGTGTGCAACTGCTCCACATGACGGCCAATTTCGCCATTGGCCAACAGGCGCAAACTGTTAATCATGCTAACCACAGGACGGCTAATGCCATTGCTCACGCCCAGAATTACCACAATGAGTATAACCAGACCTATAACGCTCAGCACAGTGGCTATGGACACCACACGCTTGGTTTTGGCGCTAATCACATCAAGCGGCATGGCTATGGCGCACGACCACGGCGTTCCTATTTTACCAATTTCCACAGGCGAATAGCACATCAGATATTGCCGTCCATTGGCATCGAGATGGGTGTAACTAAATTCTTCACCTGCCGCAACACGTTCGGCTATACGATGGGCGGCTGCATCGTCGGGAAATGTTGCTCCAATGGTGGTGTTTATAAACTGATTGTTGGGATGAGCAGCTATGATGCCGCCGTTGGATACCACAAAAGCATGGCTACCCTCAACTGGGTTGATACCCTCCACCAGTTTTTGCAACGACGACAGTCCGAGGTCGGAAGCTGCAATGCCCGCAAATTTGCCCTTGGCATCGCGTATGGGCACCACAAAACTAACCATTAGTATGCGTTCCTCAATACCTGCTCCTTCGTCGAGATAGGGCTCCCATAGGCGTCCATACTCGCTATGGCGAACCTGTGAATAGAGCTCCGAATCACCATCAGTACCCTTATGCACATCGATTGTACGCAGTTCGCCTTTCTCATACCAAGCGGCCAACTGACGACGTCCGAGACCAGGCGGATTCTGCATATAAGCACTAAATTCTATGCCCATCCAAAGCGCATAGATGTGTGGCTGAGCATTCTTCACCTCCACCAACATGTTGGTGAAATGCTTGGCCCACTCATCAGGAGCCATGGTGCGATACACTCCCATGGATTCGGCCAAGCCATTAACCAAAGCCAACTCGCTATTAAACAAGTCTGACATACGACTGGCCGCTAAACGCGCTTCGGTGTGGGTGTTCCGCTCGGCCTCAGCCATCATGTTGCTGGCGGTAACGGTAAGTATATACCCCACAATCACAACATAGATGAGAACCACCGTAGGCAATATAAGCAGAAGGTGTTTTTGGCGGATGCTCAGTTTAATTTTCATAGGAACTAAAATCGTTGTCGCGTCTGTGTTATACAGCGCAAAACGATTATTGTTTCAATTGACACAAACCCTATCTGCCAAAATACCAACGAAATAGAAAAAAAATAAAAGCATACCTAAAAGTGTTCTTGGGTCGAACAGCACCGATGGTCGACTAAGCAATTCTGTTTGTCGAATTTATAGGGTAATTCCGCCCCTCCATTGCTCCAGTTGGAGCAACTGAGCCTTTAGCTTGATACCACCAGCATAACCCGTAAGCTTTCCATTCGCACCAAGCACCCTATGGCACGGGACTATAAGCATTATACTGTTGTGTCCAATTGCGCTGCCAACAGCACGAGCCGATACAGCCACTGCCCCGTGCTGACGGGCAATTGCGCGAGCAATATCACCGTAGGTGGACGTATGCCCAAAGGGTATATTCTGCACAATCGCACTCACACACCGATGGAAATGGCTGGTACGCAGAACAATAGACGGTGTAAAAGACGGCTCTATGCCACTGAAATATAGGTTTAGCCAATGTCGCGTTAGCTCAAACACAGGTAGATTGGAACATACGGTGTGCTGCGCACTAAGCGTTTGGGCAAAATGCCGTTGGCCATCGAACCATAAGCCAACAAGAGCTTTCCCATCACTGGCCATGGTGATGCCGCCCAGCGGCGAATGATAGTGGGCAATGTAGTCCATCAGGCAACGTCCTCTATGAGAAACGAGATTGGGCTACTGGCACATTATGACTTCGATTCGAAAGCCCGGCTTTACTCGGCTGCACGTTTTTCGGCGCGTTTACGCTCATTCTCGTCGAGGTAGATTTTGCGCATACGCATCGATTTGGGCGTAACCTCAACATACTCGTCGGCCTGAATATACTCCAGAGCTTCCTCGAGCGAGAAGCGCACGGGCGGTGCAAGGAATGCTTTCTCGTCGGAACCAGCAGCACGCATGTTGGTGAGTTTCTTCGACTTGGTTACATTCACCACCAGGTCGCCAGCGCGAGTATTTTCGCCCACCACCTGACCAGCGTACACCTCCTCGTGGTCCTCGATGAAGAATCGACCACGATCTTGCAACTTGTTGAGCGCGTAGGCATAGGCCGTGCCACTCTCCATGGCAATGATTGAGCCATTGGTTCGGGTTTCGATTTCGCCTTTGTAAGGCTCAAAACCCTTAAACCGATGAGCCATGATGGCCTCGCCCGCTGTGGCCGTGAGCAGCATGTTGCGCAGGCCGATAATACCGCGCGAGGGTATCTCAAACTCAAGGTGAATGCGATCGGCACGACGTTCCATGAGGGTCATGGTACCCTTGCGACGTGTAACCAGCTCAATGGCACGACCCGACACATCTTCAGGCAAATCGACCGTTAGGTACTCGATGGGTTCGCAACGCTGACCATCGATATGTTTTATGATAACGCGGGGCTGTCCCACCTGCAACTCGTAGCCCTCGCGGCGCATGGTTTCAATAAGCACGGAGAGGTGCAGCACGCCACGACCATACACAGTGAAAGTATCGGCCGAATCGGTATCCTCGACACGCAAAGCAAGGTTTTTCTCAAGTTCGCGCTGCAAACGTTCTTTTATGTGGCGCGAAGTAACGAACTTGCCCTCCTTACCGAAAAAAGGCGAATCGTTGATGGTGAAGAGCATGCTCATGGTTGGCTCGTCAACGGCTATGGTTGGCAGCGGCTCGGGGTTTTCGATGTCGGTGATGGTGTCGCCAATCTCGAAGCCCTCGATGCCTACCAAGGCGCAAATGTCGCCACAATCGACACGCTCCACGGTGCGTTTCTGTAGCCCTTCAAATGTGAGCAATTCCTTGATGCGGGTGCGGATGATACGGCCGTCGCGCTTGGCCAATGCCACCTGCTGCCCCGTGGTGAGGCTACCGCGATGCAAACGGCCAATGGCGATGCGTCCAACATAGTTGGAATAGTCGAGCGAGGTTACAAGCATTTGGGGCGTACCCTCAAGTTGCTTTGGCGCAGGCACATATTCTATAATTTTGTCGAGCAGCGGGGTGATGTCGGATGATGGCTTGCGCCAGTCGTCGGACATCCAATTCTGCTTAGCACTTCCGTAGATTGTGGGAAAATCGAGCTGCTCCTCGGTGGCGTTGAGATTGAACATGAGTTCGAACACCTGCTCCTGCACGTTTTCGGGGCGACAATTGGGCTTATCGACTTTGTTGATAACCACAATGGGGCGCAACCCCAAAGCCAAAGCCTTTTCCAACACAAATCGGGTTTGCGGCATGGTGCCCTCAAAGGCATCAACCAGCAGCAACACACCATCGGCCATGTTGAGTACGCGCTCCACTTCTCCTCCAAAATCGGAGTGGCCAGGGGTATCTATAATATTGATTTTTACTCCCTTATACTCAACCGACACGTTTTTTGCCAATATGGTAATACCGCGTTCACGCTCGAGGTCGTTGTTGTCGAGAATAAGGTCGCCGTGTTTCTCGTGGTCGCGGAGGAGCTTACCCTGGAGTATCATTTTGTCCACAAGCGTGGTTTTGCCGTGATCCACGTGAGCAATGATGGCGATGTTGCGTATGGCCTGCATACTGTACGTTTAAAGCGTTGATTACTAATCATTAGCACCCATTACAATTGATAACCCTAATATAGATGTTTTTGCCGTTGTTGGCTATAAATCAACAACTTAAAACAATCTGGTGCCAATATTTTGCCCCGCAAAGGTACGAAAAATCCGTGAACGGAAAGCAACCTGTTCCTACAATTGACACATCAACCGTACAAGATTGCGTAAAACCTATACTGGGGCAACAATATTAGTGTTGTTTCTATTGAGTGATAAACAACCTGGATTTTTAGAGTACAGCCCTCAGCTCAGTTGGTGAATTTTATACGCATACGAATGATATGGCTCGCACCAATTCTAATGATTTTATGCTGAAGAAAAAGGGACTGTAAAACCATAACATTTGATTACATTTTTTCGTACATAAAACACTGATACATAAACTATAATCAAGATAAAACTAAAAAAACTATGAATAGATTTACTTTCACCAAAGGACTAGCTGCTTTTGCTCTAAGTTTATTTGCTCTCAGCACTGGTGTAGCGCAAGAGCGTTTCATCACCATCAGCGGTACTGTGATGGATAACCAAACCAAAAAGCGAGTTGAGGCCGCCAACATCACCATTCCCAACACCAACATAGGCACAATCACCAACACCGATGGGCATTTCACTATCAAGGTGAACGATAGCCTTGGAGCCACGCAACTGCTCGTATCGCACGTAGGCTACGCCAACGCCCTGATGACCATTGGCAAAACGAGCCAGAATGGATTGAAAATTTTTCTAACCCCCAACCCATATAGCCTCGCCGAAGTAACTATTCACGGCGGCGATGCACGCGACCTAGTGCTTGATGCTGTGAGCAAAATTGCCGACAACTACGACAATGCAAATAGTATGCTCACCGGATTCTATCGCGAAATAATCCAAAAACGTAGGCACTATGTCAATGTTACTGAAGCAATTGTGGGCGTATCGAAATCGCCCTATAGCAAAGACATCAATAACGACCGAACCCATATATACAAAGGGCGAAAATTGATTGACCAAAAACGCGGCGACACGCTGGCAGTCAAGCTTTTGGGTGGACCTGTTGGCACTGTGTATCTCGACATAGTGAAAAACAGAAACTTTATGTTCGACCGTCGCGAAATCGACAACTACACGTTCACCTACGGCTCAGTGGTTAGCATCGATAACAGGAATCACTATGCCATTGCATTTGAGCCGCGCCTACTGGCCGACTACGCGCTGTTCTGCGGCACGCTCTATATCGACGAGGCCACGCACACCATCAGCCGCGCCGAGGTGTCGGTTGCCAATAGCGACCTACAGAAAGCCGAACGCGAAATGCTGCGCAAGAAGCCAGCTGGGGTTCGTTTCGACCTAAACAGCATGAACTATGTGGTGTCGTACCGGCAGCATAACGGACGCAGCTATCTCTACTACGTCCGCAGCGATATGCGTTTCCGGTGCGATTGGCGCAAGCGCCTGTTCCACACCAACTATGCTGTAGTATCAGAAATGGTAACCACCGACAGAAACGATTTTAATCCAGCAAACACCAACAACAAATACGCATTTAAGCAAAATCAGGCTCTCAGCGACAGAGTGTCGGATTTCTACGATGCCGATTTTTGGGGTTCATACAACATTATTGAGCCCTCCGAATCGCTCGAAAATGCCATAGGGCGTCTGAAAAAACAGCAGCGATAGACCATCGACTTGCTGCAGCACACAGGAAATGAGCGTTTACGATTGCAGGGTGGAAGACACCTGACATATTTAGGATGAAAGACAAAGGGGCTGCCCCATATTTTGGAGCAGCCCCTTGTGTTGTGCGTTGATGTGTGTGGTGCTTATGCTATCCCAAACTCTTTGCGCACAGCGTCAACATAGTCGAGCTTCTCCCATGCGAAGAGCTCCACCTCGCGCTCAACGGTGTGGCCATTCTCGTAGAACTTCTCCACAACGCAACGCGGGTCGCGGCCAAAGTGGCCATACGATGCGGTAGCCTCAAATATGGGGTTCTTTAGCCCAAATCGCCTAACGATAGCCGCTGGACGCATATCGAACAGCTTTTGAACGCGCTCGGCAATCTGGCCGTCGGTGAGCTGCACGTGAGCCGTGCCGTAGGTGTTCACATACAGCCCCACGGGCTGCGCTACGCCGATGGCGTAGGCCACCTGCACCAGCACCTCGTCGGCCACACCAGCGGCCACCAGGTTTTTGGCGATGTGGCGGGCAGCGTAGGCCGCCGAGCGGTCCACCTTCGACGAGTCTTTGCCCGAGAATGCGCCACCACCGTGCGCTCCCTTGCCACCGTAGGTATCAACAATAATTTTGCGACCGGTGAGGCCTGTGTCGCCGTGAGGACCGCCAATCACAAACTTGCCCGTAGGGTTCACGTGCAGCACAATATTGGAGTCGAACAGCTGCTGCACGCGCTCGGAGAAACGCGCCTTTACGCGGGGGATGAGTATCTGCTCCACATAGCGGCGAATGGCAGATAGCATACGGTCGTCGTCGGTGTCGAACTCGTCGTGCTGGGTTGACACCACAATGGTGTGGATGCGCTTGGGCTGATGGTTGTCGTCGTACTCCAGCGTAACCTGCGACTTGGCATCGGGGCGCAGGTAGGTCATCTGCTTACCCTCGCGGCGGATGGCGGCCAGCTCAAGCAGCAGCACGTGCGAGAGGGCGAGCGATAGGGGCATGTACTCCTCGGTTTCGCGGCAGGCATAGCCAAACATCATGCCCTGATCGCCAGCACCCTGCTCGTCCTCGCTCTGGCGCACCACGCCACGGTTGATGTCGGGCGACTGCTCGTGGATGCTCGAGATTACGGCGCACGACTGGCCATCGAAGCAATACTCCTGCTTGGTGTAGCCAATACGGTTGATAACGCGCCGCGCCACCTCCTGCACGTCGATGTAGCCCTTGGTGCGCACCTCGCCGCTAAGCACCACCAAGCCAGTGGTTACAAGCGTTTCGCAGGCCACCTTGGAGTTGGGGTCGTGGCGCAGAAACTCATCGAGCAATGCGTCGGAAATCTGGTCGGCCACCTTGTCGGGATGGCCCTCCGATACGCTTTCTGAAGTGAATAAGTATCCCATGATCGTTTATTTTGTTGATTTACAGTTTTTTACAACACAACATTGCCAACATCATGTTGTGCATGATGGGGACTAAAATACGAATATGGGCTGTGGAAAAATGGCATCAAGCGCAAGCCTGCACGCTGTTTTAGCATTTTTAGTGTGGTTGCAATCAGCCAAATCTGTCCACGATCCAAATCGATGAACAAAGATAATGCTTTATTCACAAACATTGTTCATTGAACATCAATTTTTTTACTCAATCTTCGATACGCCTTATCGACTCACTGTTTGATGTTGATTTACTGATAACTACTCGATTTATACAAAAACCGAATGATGTATAAACATCAAAAAATCAAACTATTACACATGCAGCAATAAATTTTCCGACAATATTTTGTAACTAAATTTAGTTTATAATGTAAACTTATTTATCTTTGCACCGTGATTCCTACCTGTCTGCGCAGCTGGAATAGAATCACACAAACAACTCATTAACAAACAATTACAATGGACAACAACAAGCAAATGACGGCAGAGGAGAGCCTAACTCTCATAGCCGAGGTGTTGAACAACAGCCGCAGAAGCCTATTGAAGGATAGCGCACGGCATTTTCTGATTTGGGGACTTTGCATAGCTGTATTCTCGCTGGCGGTTTACCTAATGTGGATCAGCACCGGAAACGTGGCGTGGAATTGGCTGTGGTTCGGCATCACCCCTGTGGGCTACCTCGGCGTATGGCTTACGGGGCGCAACAAGCAGCCCATGCCAAAAAGCGAGATTGGCCGCATGATGGGCATGGTTTGGGCCACATACGGCGTGTTTTGTGTGGGCTTAGCCCTGGTGAGCGTACTGGTGGTGCCGCTGCCCATAACGCTGCTGGTGGTGCTTTTACTGGGCATTGCCGAAAGCATGTCGGGCGTGTTGCTGCGCAGTTGGCCAGTGGCTATTGCTGGCTTTATTCTGGGCGTGGGCGGCATTGCAATGGGCAAAATTCTCAGCGGCGAGTCGCAGGTGCTTCTGGTAGCCCTTGGCGGGTTGCTGCTGCTGGTTACAGGAATAGCAATTAAACTACAACAACGCTAAAGGCCATGCTTCCGAAACTCGACCCCCTGCTACATTCGGAGCTGCGCCTGGCCGTGATGTCGATTCTGGCGAGTGTGGAGCAGGCCGATTTTACCTACCTAAAGGACCAAACCAAGGCCACCGCAGGTAACCTGAGCGTGCAGATTGATAAGCTATCAGCAGCTGGGTATATTGCTGTTACCAAGGAGTTTAAGGGCAAACGCCCTTGTACCACTTGCGTCATAACGCCTGCGGGTGTAGAAGCCTTCAAAACCTATGTGGAGGCCATCAAGGCGTACCTGAAAACGGGCATGTAGGCGCGAAGTATTCTTTAACTAACCCAAACAACTGAATTACAATGAAGTACACAATCAACCTAATCTTCAAAGCAGTGGCGCTGGCCATGGGCGTAGCTGTTACAGCTCTATCGGCTATGCAGCAGATACCAACGCACCACGCCATAGCGATGCTTGGTCTAGGACTAGCCTGCCTATCGCTGGTTGCCATTTCGGAGGGGCACGTTAAGCAACAAGAAAACTAACCATGGAGCGCAAGCATTGGATTGACAATCTGCGCTGGGCAACAGTGCTTTTGGTGCTGTTTTATCACGTCGTTTATTTCTACAACAACAAAGGCGTGTTTGGCGGCATAGGCGGTTTCGGCGATTACCCGCAATGCAAACAATATCAAGACGTTGTATTATACGCTCTCTATCCTTTTTTCATGCCTTTGCTGTTTCTTTTGGCGGGCATCGGGGCACGTTATGCACTGCAAAAGCAACCGGGCAGGGAATGGATCAAGTCGCGCACCCGCAAACTGCTGGTGCCAAGCACAATAGGCCTTTTCGTGTTCCAATGGATGACGGGCTATTTCAACTCGATGAAGCCGTTGCTCATTGGTGAGAACATGGCCGACGGATTGCCCGCATTTGCGAAATACATCATTTGGGCCATCAGTGGCATGGGGCCGCTATGGTTTGTACAGGTGCTTTGGCTGCTGTGTTTGGTGCTGCTGCTGGTTCGCGCCATCGACCGCAAAGACCGATTCTATAACTTCTGTGGCAAAGCCAATTATGTGCTTGTCATTCTTTTAGGCGTGTTGTTTTGGGTTGGCGAGCAAACCCTCATCAAGCATCCCCGCCCCGAGTCTTTTGATGGCCTCGTGAACCTTTACAAGCCGCTTTTCTACCTCATTCCTTTCCTCTTGGGCTATTTCGTATTTGCCCACGACGAGGTTCAAGAAAAATTAGAAAAGGCCTGGATTCCGCTGATGGCTTGTGCCGTTGCGTCGGGCATTGTGCTGGTTGTCAGCACTTTTGGGCAGGACTATACCTCGCCGCAGTATTTGGGCAGTCCGCTCAATTGCCTTTACGGCTGGCTGATGTGCCTGGCGATGATGGGCTGGTTCAAGGCAAGATTCAACCGCACAGGAACTTTCGCCGGCTATATGACCCGCTCCAGTTACGGCATCTATGTAGTTCATTATCTGGTTATTGTCTCGCTGGGCTACATGATGAAAGTGCATACTTCGCTGGCACCGTGGATGATGTATGTCGTTCTTTTCGTTGCCGTGATGCTGCTTTCGCCCACAATTTATGAGGTATTGCGGAGAATTCCGTTCGTGCGATGGTGCGTGCTGGGCGAGAGGAAGCAATGACTACACGCCCGCCAAAAACAGAAGAAACCGACTATCTAGGGGATGGTCGGTTCTTCTTTTTGCTACACAGCCACCTCGGCCTTGATATGCGGATGCGGATTGTAGTCAGCAAGTTCAAAATCGCTGTAGGCGAAGCCAAAAATATCATTAACGCTCGGATTTATACGCATGGTGGGCAACGGGCGGGGCTCACGGCTAAGTTGCAACTGCGCCTGTTCTATATGGTTCAGATAGATATGAGCATCGCCCAGCGTGTGAATAAACTCGCCAGGCTGAAGGCTACACACTTGCGCCATCATCAGAGTGAGCAGAGCGTAGGATGCAATGTTGAATGGAACGCCAAGAAATGTATCGGCGCTGCGCTGATAGAGCTGGCACGAGAGCCTTCCGTTGGCCACATAGAACTGGAACATCATGTGGCACGGGGGCAGAGCCATGCGGTCGATGTCGGCCACGTTCCACGCGCTCACCACATGCCGGCGCGAGTCGGGATTGTGGCGAAGCGATTGCACCACCTGCGCAATTTGATCGATATGGCCGCCATCGGGCGTGGGCCACGACCGCCACTGATGGCCGTAAACAGGCCCCAGCTCGCCATGCGCATCGGCCCACTCGTCCCAAATACTAACGCCGTTGGCCTTGAGCGGAGCAATATTAGTGCTACCCGTAAGAAACCAAAGCAATTCGTGCACTATAGATTTTAGGTGCAGCTTTTTGGTGGTGAGCAGCGGAAAACCCTGTTGCAGGTCGAACCTCATCTGGTAACCAAAAACGCTTAGAGTGCCTGTACCAGTACGGTCGTCCTTACGAGTCCCGTTGGTGAGTATGTGCTTGAGCAGATGGAGATATTGTTGCATGGCGTTGAATGCTATATGTTTGCATAGCAAAACGCACCCCGCTGCTGAGCGGGATGCGCCTAAAGCTATGCTTTGCAGGTTTGATGCCTACAGAATGGCATCGAGCTTGGCGACAATGGCGGGTTTGGCGGCTGCGCCTACCTGCTTGTCGACCACCTCACCATTTTTGATGAATAGCAAGGTGGGGATATTGCGTATGCCAAAGCGGGCGGCTGTTTCGGGGCTGTCGTCCACATTCACCTTAACCACGTTAGCGCGGTCGGCATACTCGTCGGCTATTTGGTCCACCAGCGGAGCAATCATGCGGCAGGGGCCGCACCACTCGGCCCAAAAATCAACCAGCGCAGGCTTTCCGCTTTCCATTACAATCGAATCAAAGTTCGAGTCATTAACTTGCTGTGCCATTGTTGTTTGTGTATTTATTTGGTTTGATGTTGATTTGCGTTGTTGGCTATCATAATGCGTGCCAAAATGGGGTTAGAAGTAGCGTACCTCCGAGCCCACAATGTCGGTGAGCAGGTTGTTGGCCATGCGGCTTGCGCCCAAGCGGAACAGTTCGGGGCTGAGCCAATCTTTGCCCAGCACCGACTCCACAATGCTGTAGTAGAGCAGAGCGTCGGCACTGGTGGTCATACCGCCAGCAGGTTTTATTCCCACACGCCGTCCAGTTTTGCGGTGGAACTCAGCAATGCACTGGCACATGGTATATACGGCCTCGGGCGTGGCAGCGGGTTCGAGCTTGCCGGTTGATGTTTTTATGAAATCGGCTCCAGCCTCCATGGCAAGGAACGATGCGAGCCTAACATCGCGAAGCGAAGGAATTACGCCCGTTTCGAGAATCACCTTTAAATGATGCTTGCCGCAGGCCTCTTTCAGCTGTTTCAGTTCGTCGTAAACTGTAAAATAATCGCCCTCGAGGAATGCGCCGCACGATATAACCACATCAATCTCGTCGGCACCAGCGGCTATGGTTTGTCGACACTCGTCAGCTTTGATGCTAATGAATGTTTGCGACGAAGGGAAACCACCAGCCACAGCGGCAATGCGTACACCAGGAACAGTTAGATGCTCGCGCACACTGGCCACAAGGGTGGGATATACGCAGATGGCAGCCACATTGGGCATGTCGGGGCCAAAATGCTCGTTGAATGCGCTCACACGCTGGGCAAACTGCTGGCCGCGTCCCTGCCCATCGGTGGCATTCAGCGTGGTTAGGTCGATGCTGGCCAAGCAACGCTTTAGGTCGGGCGTACTGTTGTGCCGCGCCTGAGCCGTTGCGGCTATCTGTATGAGAGCTGTGCGTACTTGAGCTTCGTCGGCGTCGAGATTGAATTTCTCTTCGATATTAACCATAGCTTGGCTATTTTGATTTGTTGCAAGTTTTGTTGGCCTCAAAGTTACAACAATTTTGGATTTTGCTTATGTCTTTGCGCATCGCGTTTCGACTTCTTTTCGATGTTGCGCTGCAGAGCGGCGTTTAGGTCGATGCTGGTTTGATTGGCCAAACAAATAAGCACAAATAGCACATCGGCCATTTCGTCGGCCAAGGCGTTGGCGTTCTCGCCGGGTTTGAACGATTGCTCACCGTATTGACGCGCCATGATACGTGCCAGTTCGCCCACCTCTTCCATGAGCAAAGCTGTGTTTGTGAGCTCGTTAAAATAGCGCACACCAACGGTCTTTATCCACTCATCCACAGTTGCTTGAGCCTGCTGTAGGGTTAGTTGCTTATACATCATTCGCGGTTTTGGGTGTCAATAAAAATGGTTACTGGCCCATCGTTAAGCAGGCTCACCTGCATGTTGGCACCAAACTGCCCTGTTTGCACGGGCTGTCCGAGTTCAGCGCTGAGTGTTTTCACAAAGCGATTATAGAGGTCGAGAGCCTGAGCTGGCGGGGCGGCGGCCACAAACGACGGCCTATTCCCCTTTTTTGTGCGTGCATGCAGCGTGAATTGGCTCACCACCAGCACCTGACCGCCAATGTCGGCCAGCGATAGATTCATGGCTCCATGGCCATCGTCGAATAAACGTAAACGGGCAATCTTGCCGCTTAGCCAGGTTAGATCCTCATCGGTATCGGCTGGCTCAAAACCAACCAGAATGAGCATTCCTGACCCAATTCGGCCAATGGTTTGCTGCTCTACATCAACCTGAGCATGGCTCACTCGCTGTATTATGGCTCGCATCGCATTGGAATTATATTGTTGAATATCAATTATTTTCGCTGTACTACAAATATACCCTCTCAATCAATCGATAGATTAAGGGGAGCGTGGCAAGGCTTAGTATGGTGGTTATGAGCATGTTTGATGCGGCAAGTTCAAAATTGCCTCCGTAGCGTTTTGTTAGCACCACCACTATTGTTTGGCACGGCATTGCTGCTTCGAGCACCACCACCGCAAAAGCTGCAAACGACATGGGCCTGCCCATTGCCATCAGCATATAAGCATAAACCACGGCCAACAGCGCGGGTATCAATATTAACTTATTGAGCGATATGAGGTAGATGCTGGGGCGACGTAGTGCCTGACGCATGTTCATCGACGAGAGGAGCGCACCCACATAGACCATCGACAGCGGGCTGGTGCATTGCCCCACACTGCCCACCGCTTCCACAAGCATGGTGGGCAGCGGAAGGCGCGTTGTTAGCAGCACTACACCAAGCAGTAGGGCGGCAGAGTTAAGGTTAATCAGATTACGCAATCCGCCACGCTGCTGACCCTGACTTAGGCGGTATATGCCGTAGGTGAAGGTGATGGTGTTTGAAGCCAGCTGATAAACAGCACCGTAAAGCACGCCCGTGCCATCGGGGAAAAGGGCGGTAAGCACCGGAAATCCTAAAAACACAATATTTCCGAACATGGTGTGCAGCACGTGTACGGTTGCATCGGGTGGCGACAGACGCATGGTGCGCGCAGCCAACGTACCCACGGCCATCAGCACGCCTATGTTCACCAGCGTGAGCGCGCCCACCCATAGCGCGTTGCGTAGCACCGAGGGGTCGAACTCGGCACGGGCAAAGGTGGATAGGATAAGGCAGGGCAGCGTGATGTCGATAATGAGCCGCGCAAGCGACTCCTTCATGCCCTCGCCAATCACACCCGTTCGCGCCAGCACAACGCCCAGCAGCACCAAGATGCCGAGCAACAGCTGCTGGTTTAGTATGGGATTACTAATCATAACCGATTGGAGGAGCAGAGGCTATCGGCTCACAACATTCTTGTCCTTAACATACACTGGCCGCTCAATGGTGCGGTCGAGCGATATAAAGGTTTCGGTGCGCGATATTCCCTCTATATTTTGGATATTATTCACCAGCACATCCATCAGGTGCTCGTTGTTGCGACAGTATATTTTGATGAGCATGGCAAACTGACCTGTAATAAAATGACACTCAACAACTTCTGGCATCTGCCGCAGGTGTTCCACCACTTCGTGATAGCGATTGGTCGATACCAGTTCGATGCCCACAAAGCAGCAAACATCGAAACCTAAAGTCTTTTCTTTCACCGTCATGCGCGAGCCGTTTATTATGCCGGCCTCTTCCATCTTTTTTACGCGCTGGTGTATGGCAGCACCCGATATACCGCATTCGCGGGCAATCTCAAGGAAAGGCATACGGGCGTTTTTGACCAGATACGAAAGTATTTTCTGATCAATCTCATCTACACGGTATGTGGTTTCGGACATAGGCTACTTACAGTTTGTTACTAATTTTGCTGTAAATATAACAATTTATAATCAAAATGGCCATGTTTTGTGCCCTAAAAATTGACTTTGGCCATTGCGGTGCGTTCTGAAATAGTTTTGTTACCTTTGCTCCCGCAGATAAGCAATATAACTCCCCGTCAATAGCATGGGCTACTCCAATAGCAAAAGAGACATAGCAATGCCAGTGCTGCTTGCATTGGCCGTAATAGTGGGCATTGTGATTGGTATGTTCTTGTCCTCGCGCGACAAGCGGCCAAATCTTACCGTGTACCCCAAAACCGACAAACTGAGCAATATCCTCAACTATATCAGCGAGGAATATGTGGACACCGTTTCTATTAAAACGCTGGTGGAGAACACCATACCTGCCCTGCTCAAGAACCTTGATCCGCATTCAATCTATATACCCGCCAAGGATTTGGAGTCGGTGAACGCGCCGCTTGAGGGCGAATTCGATGGTATTGGCATACAGTTCAACATGACAGCCGACACGGCCACAGTAATCAACGTGATACCCAATGGCCCTTCGGATCGGGCTGGTCTGCTTGCGGGCGACCGCATTGTGGCCGTAGATGGTAAAAACATCGCTGGTGTTAAGTTCCCCTTCGACAGCGTTCCGCGATTGCTCAAAGGGCCACATGGTACGCGTGTGGAGGTGCTGGTGCAACGAAAGGAGGAGCCTGAACCAATTCTGTTTAGCCTGATACGCGACCGCATACCCATCTACAGCGTCGATGTAAGCTTTATGGTGTCGGCCACCACGGGCTACATCAAAATAAACTCGTTTGCCAAAAACACCCACGACGAGTTCATGGAGGGCATGGCCAAGCTCAAACGGCAGGGAATGCAACGGCTCATAATCGACCTGCGCGGCAATCCAGGCGGCTACATGGAGGCCGCCACCCGCATAGCCAACGAACTTCTCCCCGTGAATAGGCTTATTGTTTACACCCAGGGCAACAATCGACCGCGCAAAGACGTCTTCTCCGATGGCTATGGCCGCCTGCGTGATGTGGATGTGGCCGTGCTAATCGACGAGCAGTCGGCCTCGGCCAGCGAGATTCTGGCCGGTGCGCTACAAGACAACGACCGTGGGCAAATCATTGGGCGACGCTCGTTTGGTAAAGGACTAGTGCAGGAGCAGATTTTCTTCTCCGATGGCTCGGCCATGCGCCTGGTGATTGCGCGCTACTACACCCCCTCGGGACGCTGCATACAGAAACCCTACAAATCGGGCGACAACAACGACGACTACTATGCCGACATCGTTCGACGCTACATGCACGGCGAATTCAGCGAGCAAGACAGCATACAATTCACCGACACGCTACGCTACTACACCGTGGGCGGCAGACTAGTTTATGGCGGCGGAGGAATAATGCCCGATATATTCGTACCGCTCGACACCACAGGCGTTACCGACTACTATATCCGAGTAACGCGCCGCAATTTGGTCTATCGCTACGCCTTCCGCTTTGTGGAGCAGCATCGCCTCGAAACACGCCCGCTGAAGACCTTTGAGCAGGTTGATGCCTTTTTACAGCGCTTCGACCTATTTACCGATTTTGTGACCTACGCAAGCAAAAACGGCGTATCGACCAACCAGGCTCAGCTACGCCAATCGCGTTTCGTCCTCGAAACGCAGCTTCGGGCGGTGATTGCGCGCAACATCATCGACAACGATGGCTTCTACCCCTATATAAAGGATATTGACGAAACCCTGCTCCGAGCCATTGCCGAACTGGAGGACGAAACGAACTAACCCCTAAAATTTTTGCAGTTATGCTTACATTCCAAATCATCTACTGCCTTTCTATGGCTCTATTTTTGGGATATTTGGCCGTAACTATTGGCAAATTTGGCCTCACCAAGTCCTACTCAAACTTCTACTACCTCTGGGAGGAGGCTAAACCAGGCAGCGGCATATCGTTCTACATTGTGAACATCCTGCTCGTATTCGGCGTAATGATGGTGGGGCTCGAACTCTCTAAAAACAGCAATTGGCAAATGCTTGCCTTCTTTTTTCCAGCCGCACTAGCCTTTGTGGCTGCCGCACCGCGATTCAAAAATCGCTGGGAGGGCATAGTTCACTTCACATCGGCATTGCTATGCGCCATATCGGCCGTGCTATGGTGCATACTGGTTGCGCACATGTGGTATTTAATACCAATTGCCGTGTTGCTTATGCTTATATTGGCACTATGCACCCGCTCGCTGCGCACCTCGCTCACATTTTGGGCTGAAATGGCCGCCTTTACGGCTACATTCACATCAATTGGAATCATGCTATTCTAAAATTGCATCGCAATGGCATACCCTCCCGACAGCGACAACAACCTGCCCAAGCGATTAACACTCAAAGACTTGTCGGAAGACGACCGCCCGCGCGAAAAGATGCAACGATTAGGCGTTGCCAGCCTCACCAACGTAGAGTTGCTGGCCATATTGTTACGCTCGGGCAGCACCGATTGCACCGTGATTGAGGTGGCCCAGCAAATGCTGAACATGGCCAACAACAACCTCAACGATTTGGGGCAACTCAGCTTGCACCAACTAACGCGCCTCAAAGGGGTTGGCCCAACCAAGGCCATCACCGTGATGGCCGCTCTGGAGCTGGGGCGAAGGCGTGGAACCATGGCTGGCACCGAACGTCCAACCATTAGCAGTAGCTCCGACGTGGTGCGCATTATGCAGCCCCTTCTGGCCGACCTTCCGCACGAGGAGTTTTGGGCTTTATTTCTAAACCGCTCCAACCGCGTGATAGATAAACTGCGGATAAGTCAGGGCGGCATTTCGGGCACAGTTGTGGATGTTCGCATGATTATACAGCCCGCCATTGAACGGTTAGCAGCGAGCATTGTGCTGGTACACAATCATCCATCGGGCAATTGCAAACCCAGTCCCAACGACAAAGCCCTTACCCAGCAAATTGGACAGGCTGCAAAACTGTTCACCATCAAACTAATCGACCATATAATCATCACCAACGGCCGCTACTTTTCGTTCACCGATGAAGGCATGATGGAGGTATAGCAACGCGAAGCGCAGTTACGCCTCGCCATTTTTTTTCACAAAAATAGAATTGCAAACCAACTGACCTCTCCCTGCTGCACCTCTCGCACAAAGCATCAAAACCTACGAATCTGCGGCAATGTCCAACAACATTTGGGCAACCTTGCGAGGACAATCGACAAGAAACTGGCCATGATTCATGCCCTGAAACATTTCCACCTTGACGTTGCTATTGATTTGGCGCAGGTGCGCAATTTGCGGCCTTGCAACAAACGCTTCCTTTGAGCCATACCAGTAGTGTATATCAGTGTTTGCTATCCATTCCAATTTGTTGGTATAAACATCCTTATAGCCATCCAACACGGCTTGCCTCCTGCCATAGGGATACACCTTGCGACATTCATTAAGCAACACATCGAAATAGTGCGAGCGGAAAACCCATTTCCAGAACCAAGTAAATCGGTAGCATGTCCACACATTGAAGCATTGATAGTAGCGCAGCGGATTCATTAGCCATCGGGGCAGCGGAAGCAGCGGAGCAGCATCCATAACGGCATGGTCTATGGCAATGGTGTTGAGTTCGAGCATACGCGATAGTATTTTGCCGCCCAACGAAAGGCCGTAGGCCACATTTATCCTACCACGATGATTTTCAACAATATAGGCAATAGCCTGCTTGGCCTGATCGTCGATGCTCGTAAAGCGTGAATGCTGCCCCAACAAAAAACCATCAATACCTATTGCAACTATATGGAAATGATTTTGTAGCGCTTCTATTAGGGGTAGAAAAATTTCGTGCGACACGCCTAAACCAGGGAGCAACATCAAATTCGGCCTATCGACATCGCCATAAGTGCTAAATATCATAAAACAAACATGTTAGAACCTATTTAACCAACGATAGCGGCGCATGCCGTCGCCAAATTTAACACCAATCATAACCTCGTGCGAGCCAAATTTTGAAAGTCCTGTTGCTCCATTGAACGGATAGTCGAATGCATATCCAAAATAATAGTTCTGATATTTTAGACCAAACATAGCAGCAACCGCACCGCTCGATTTTATGGAAACACCAGCCCAATAATCCTCTAAATAATAACCCTTTACATTAAAATCTACGGCATACTGAAAACGTTCCGTGATGGTGAATAGCAGCGAGGGTTCTACGGCCAAATTACTCCCCCGTGGACTGTAACGATAACCGCCCACAAGGTAATACTGACGTAGCAATCGGTAGGCTGTTTCGGTGTTTGTGTTATTGCCAAATTGTATTGAGCTTTGGAACAACGAAGTAACCGACAAACCTGCATAAAATTCGCTAGAACTTATTAGTATGCCCACATTGGCGTCGGGCGCAAATTTCGACGTTTTGCTAATCAACAGGGGGTCGTTCAGCATTTCGCCATCTTCGGAATTCACATTTGCGCGGAATTGAAAAAAAGCGATGGATGCTCCGAGGCTCAGCTGCAATTCGCGGTCGAGCTGTATGTGGTACGAATACGTACCCTGCATCCCCGTGCGATGTATGCGCCCATTGTTGTCGTTGAATATAAAACCGCCCAAACCTGTTCTGCCGCTCGGCCTACGGCGACGTATGTGACTCTTTATGAGACGACTGCGATGTCGATGGCTGGTTTTTAGCACGCGGTGCTGACCGCTGATTGCGAATGTGCTAGGCCCCTCGCCGTAGCCCGCCCACTGTTTACGAGCCGTGAGATTGAATGCTGTTACACCCTCGGCTCCAGCAACAGCGGGATTCACCAAAAAGGCGTCCATCATGTATTGGCTATAGAGCGGCTGCTGCTGCGCGCCAGCTTGTAGAACCGCAACACAGCAGAGCAACCAAAGGCAGAAGCGTTTTATGTTTATACTTACACCCATTCTCTCTATATCTATCGCACAATGGTTACCGTGCCTTTAAAATCGTAGGTTCGTCCGGTGAAAACAACCTTTATAACGTAGTGATACGAATCCATGGGTAGCGGCTTGCCGTTAAAAGCACGCCCGTCCCACGATTTGGGTCGCCCCTTGTTTTGCCACACCAAAGTGCCATGGCGGTTGAACACCTTGATGTCGATTTCGGCGATGTAGTCGCGCAGCGAGAACCCTGTTTCCAGGTCGGGGGCTGGCACTGTCCAAGTGTCGTTAAACCCATCGCCGTTGGGCGTGAAAGCAGCGGGAATGCGGAAGTTGTCGATTGTTCCCACGTGCACAATAGTGGTGTCGGTGAGTTTGCAGCCATGCTCGTCGCTAACAGTTATCCACAGTCGCTGAAAACCGTCGGGCGTGTTTAGCAGTTCAGAGCCGTGCACAGTGATTTCGGGCGAAACCTCGCCTGTGTTCCAATTATAAATTAGCCCTGGGTATTGCAGAATGGTGTCGAGCGGATATGCACTAATTTGCAGCATATCCGTTGGGCCAATTATTGTGTCGGAGGGTATATTCAGCAAGGGTGGCGACCATTTCACCACGTGTATCGAATCGTAGGTACACGAGTAGGTGCGCATGGGCTGCTCTGTTAGGTCGGGGTTAACTGCAATGTAGGTATAATCGCTAACAAGCCTAACAGTGTATGTCCCAGCCTCGCCAGTGTAGTAGATCTGATTTGTGGAACCATCCTGCCAAAGGTATTTTAAAAATCCACTACCAGGGTTCAATTCCAGCGGATTTACACTATTTACGCAAAAACCTACAGATTTTTCTAATTCGGTGGATATAGGTATAAAAATATCGGGGGTATTCAGCACCACCTCTTGTTTTATTACCTGCCCAAAACATCCGAAATCGCTACGTTCCGACACCATGATGGTGTATATACCGGCAGGCAAATCTGTACCCCAGCGTATGTCAACCGAATCGCCGCGAGCCATAACGGCGTATCGTTCGGGGCCGAGGTAATTGCCGTTGGGATCGATTATTGTCCAGTTGAACATCGAGTGTCCGTTGAAGCCCTTTACCCCATAGCGTTCGGTGGTTCCAGCGCACACACTGGGCAAATCATACGATTGCGCCTGCACCCACAATGGGAGCATCATAAGCATAAATGCTATAATTGCTATGCTAAAGGCGCGTTTCATAGGGCAATTGCTCGGCGTGCCGATTCTTTAGAAATTATTAGGAATATGATAGATGGGGCCTGTTGTGGGAACTGGGTAAAGATTTATTTCCAATTCTGCACCAGGTGCTGTGAATGTACTATAGGTAACAGCACTCAAATCGGTTCCACCGTCGGCTATAAAAGCTCTTTTGTCGGACACTCGTGATATTTTTGATTGCAGCGTATTTTCAATAAATTTTATTTTGTATCGGGTAGGAACAACAGCACCTCCGCTATTTGTTTTCATTGCAACATTTATGCTTAAAGGAAAACTTTGCAACACATCATTTGCAACGTTGCTCACCACAACAGAACTACTCCAAACTCCAGCATTATCTGCAGTTTGATATTCAACAGTGTAGGTTAATCCATACAATTTCAATGCATCATCAGTAAGCCCATTCTCACTGAGGCCATCCAGTTTTACGGAAACGCTTGCATCCACAGTGTTTTGACATTTGGTGTAAGTAGAACCACTGACAAGCCACTCGGAAGACGAATTATCCACAACAATTGAAGTATAGGTAGGCGCATCAACGGCGACAACGTTTTTGGTTGTAGCATCTGAACTTTCGCATCCCATAGCACCAAAACGCTCTTTTACGTGTATATTCATATTGGCTGTCGGTGTTATTTCAACCCAATTCTCGTTGCTCCAATCCTTTAAGGCGGCACCCGAGCCCGTCCAAGCGGTACCGTCCTCCCAGCGCCACCGCGATTCCGCGTTGATGGCTGACGGCGAATAAAGGGGGTCGGGGGCTACGTAGAGCCTCATCTTTTTTCCCTTGGTTTGGAAAATTGTTTCAGTGTTTTGCACGTACTGCGATGGGATGCCTGCTGGGTTGGTTTGCGCTGATACACCAGCGGCGCACAGCATTGCTGCAACAAAGATGGTTGGAAAGAGTTTCGCGGTTTTCATAACCTATAGAAATTTGTGTTGTTTGACTTTAGTGAGGTTCTAGATTTCGGTTTTACGCACGTGATCGTAAAATGTTCAGTATAACATCATTTTGTACACCCAAACATATAAAGCAAATATTATTCCACACATAGCAATACGATGAATATCAATGCTTTAAAAAACACACACCTTTAGTATGTATTATGGATGTCCGTTTTTAGGCTACATGTGCTCTATGATACGCTGCTGACGGTTGGTTGTGGGATAGAACTCGTAGCGCTTGAAGTGGAAGTCTATTAGCACTCCGTCGGAATTGTATTTGCTAATGGATTTGAGCGCACCATGCTGACTATATTCCATACGCTCGTAGTGAACGGTGTGTCCATGTGCATCGCACAAAGTGCGCTGAATTAGCTGACCTTTAGCATTATAGCTGTAGGCTATGCGCTGCACTGCTCGATGGCCATTAATGTGCTTCTGCTCAATGCGTTCGTGGGTCAAACGGTTCAAACTGTCGTAGGTGGGCCAACAACGACGTTCCACTATGGAGTCGAGAGGAGCAAAACCGTTTTTAACCTTGGTTTTACGGCTTGTTTCTATCCCCTGCTGATTTAACTTGCTTTGGGTGCACCACACGCGTTTGCCAAACGCATCAAAGGCATCTACGCGGAGTTTATTGCCACTCCGTTTGTAGTGCAGTGTGGCGTAAAGAGTAGTATCGCCTGGTGCTATACGCACAATATGCTCCGAAACAAGCGTAGAATCAGCATTATACGTATAATTTTGCTGTAAGCACATTTTTCCATCGCGGAAGGTTTGCGTATAAACTATTTTTCTTCCTTCAAACGCATGCCACACGCAACTATCTACTTTTTGCGTTTGACAATTCCAAAAAAGAACGGTGTGAAGCCGATTAAGCGAATCTTTAATTTCTTGCTGAACAACGCACGAATTAGATGTTCTTTCTCCATTCTGCACCTCATATCTGAATGTAACAACCACACGTTGAACATTCTGTAGCGGACGCTTAAAAACTTGTCCACTAACATTTTGCGTTAAACCAGCAAAGAGTACAATTACAATAATACAGAGTTGACGTAGCATATTTTGTGATTCTAAGACGTAAGTAATAAAAAATGGTTACATTTGCACAGTTCAATTCTACGATTTAGGGATTATATGAGTTTTATAAAAAAGTATAGAAATTCGTTGCTGTGGGCGTTTCTAATATGCCTGCTATGCTTTGCGCCAACAAGCGGCGTTTCACGTATGCCGTTTCCGCATTTCGACAAGCTGGTGCATTTTGGCCTATGGGCAGCGTTTGCAACGCTTGTAATATCAGAGAGCAATGCGCTACGGCGGCACGGCGATGTTACGCGTGTTGCCCTCAGGCATGGACTGATTGTGGGTGCAGCCTTGGGCTTGCTGGTGGAATTGATTCAGGGCACAACGTGGATTGGCCGCAGCTCCAGCGCACTTGACTGGCTGGCCGATTTGGCCGGCGTTCTTGCCGCCATAGCATGCTACAGATGGCTCAATCGAATGCTTAGGGGAATGGTGTAGAATCGATATAATGGACAAAAATTAGGCTCGAATATTCTACAAATTCGACATAACTAAGGTTTGAGAAATTCAAAACTCACTACAAAAACAACATCTAAATAATATACAGAGCCATACTAAAACACAACAACAAAATAGGCTTAGCATAAAAAATTTGGGAATTACACACACAAATACTACATTTGCATCATCGAAAGCAAAAGAACAAAATTAACTTTTCCACAGCAGCAACACACACTAACAGAACGTTATAAGCACAGCTTATAGTTAATCCATGAAAGAGCGGACATATATAGCAATCGACCTGAAATCGTTCTACGCATCGGTTGAATGCGTTGAGCGCGGGCTAGATCCGCTTACAACCAACCTGGTGGTGGCCGACAAGAGCCGTACCGACAAAACAATATGCCTGGCCGTTTCGCCATCGCTGAAAACATACGGCATTGGCGGCCGTCCGCGACTTTTTGAGGTGGTGCAGCGCGTTAGAGCCGTAAACAACGAACGCCAAAGAGCCATTGGCTATAGGCCGTTTACTGCAAAATCTTATCATCATCCAACTTTGCAAGCAAATGCAGACTTAGAGTTAGATTATATTGTTGCACCGCCACGAATGGCTCATTATATAAATTACAGCACAAAAATATACAAAGTTTATTTGAAATATATTTCACACGAAGACATTTATCCTTATTCTATCGACGAAGTGTTTATTGATGCTACAGCATATTTAAAAACATACAAACTCGATGCAAAATCTTTGGTTAGAAAAATTTTAAAAGATGTTATAATACAGACTGGAATTACAGCAACAGCAGGCATTGGCACAAATATGTATTTGTGCAAGGTGGCCATGGATATTGTGGCTAAACATATCGAACCCGACGAAAACGGCGCAAGAATAGCCAAATTAGACGAGATGAGCTATCGGCACAAACTGTGGAATCATAGACCGCTAACTAACTTTTGGCGCATCGGGCATGGAACAGCCTCAAAACTAGAGGCTTATGGTATCGACACCATGGGCAAAATAGCCCGCTGTAGTCTGCAAAACGAGGATTTGCTATACAGCCTGTTTGGTGTGAATGCCGAACTGCTAATCGACCATGCTTGGGGATGGGAACCCGTTGGCATGGAAGACGTTAAGCGATACAAACCTGCCACAAATTCGCTTAGCCGTGGGCAGGTTCTGTCGAAAGGCTACGAATACGAAAAGGCAAAAATTGTGGTTGCAGAGATGGCCGACGACCTAACACTCAACATGGTGAAACACAGGCTTGTAACCAACAAAATTGTACTAACAATAAACTACGATACTGAAAGCCTAAACAGCTCGTACACAGGCGAAATAGCCACCGACTATTATGGCCGTAGCGTACCGAAACACTCGCATGGAACAATAAACCTCGAAAACCATACATCGCTGAGCAGTACTATTGTTGAGGCCACAACAAAACTATTTGAAAAAATCACAAAACACGAGCTTCTTGTACGACGAATAACCCTCACCTTTGCTCACGTAATTAGCGAAGAGGTTGCCCAAAGACAGCCAAAAGCTGTCGTTCAATACAACCTTTTTTCTGATATTGACACGCTCGAAGCCCAGCGTCAAGAACAAGAAAAGCAAAAAGCAAAGGAAAGAAAACTACAAGAAACAGTAATTGAAATTAAAGGTCGATTTGGAAAAAATTCAATTCTCAAGGGTATAAATTTTAAAGACGGCGCAACGGCCAAAGAACGCAACGAGCAAATAGGAGGACATAAGGCATGACTGACAACTACGACGACATAATTGATTTACCGCACCACGTGTCGGAAACACGACCTCGCCTAAGCATGGAAAAACGAGCAGCTCAGTTTGCCCCATTTGCTGCAATAACAGGCCATTCAGAGGCGATTGAAGATACAATTCGCACAAACGACAGCATTGACGAAATCGATAGCGATGAATGCTGGGACGATTTCCAATCGATTTAAAAAACACATGCACCTCAACGCCTATTAAAAATTACAAATCTACAACAAAAAATTATGGATTATGCCACGATTTGTGTTTTTATTTTTTGCTTTGTTCTCAACGATAAATGTTTACGCCCAAACCATCAGTGGCACTGTGCATGACGTGCAAACACGGGAGCCTATTCCTTTTTGCACCATTGTTTTGGGCAGCAATTCTACCAATGGGACTATTGCGAATGTTAATGGAGATTATATTGTAAATAACGCTCAACAGTTTGACTCCATTGCCTTTTCAGCGGTGGGATATGAGCGCAGGGTGTTTTCAGTTGCACAGCTTATGCACAATGCCTCAGTGATGCTACAGCCACGAATATATCAGATTAGAGAAGTGGTTGTAAAACCGATAAACATTGATAGTTTGTTGCAGGAAATAAAGAGCATGGCTTTGGCATCATATCCCGATCCGTATCCAGTGCTAGGTGGAGTATATCGCAAGCAGATGGTAGAAAATGGAAAATTGGCGTTTTTAGGCGAGTGCGAGTTGTATTGTAGTGATAAAACAGTCAAGGGTGAACGTGGTAATGTACGGGTTGCTACTGAAAATATTGTTTTGACAAAAAATAATACATTATTTGAGAGTTTTATGTACTTTCAAGTTGCGAATTGTGTTCAGTTATATAATGCATATAATGTTTTGTTTAAGTCACATAATTGGACATTACACGATATATCCACATCAGACGATGGAAGTAGTTCTGTATATGTGTTTCGTTGCACACTCAAATATTCCTGGACGGATATACCTGGTTTTATTACGATTCATTACCATGTAAATGATAACGCCATTCTATCGATGGATTATACTCATAAATCAACTGGGCAAAAACCGTATAAAAAAAGCATTCGAGGTAACAAGTTATATTTAAACTCTTGGAAAATATATTCGAAATATGAAAAAAATTTAGATGAAAAATACGTTTTAAAATATGCTCGAACTGAATCTGATGTTACTCACGAAACAAAGAAAGGGGAGCGAAATAACTGCATATACACATTCGACTATGTTGTAACAAACAACAACGTAACCAGCATACAACCCAATAAAAAGCCCAACTACGATCCTTTTCATAATGTTGATGGCAAGGTTGTTGAGCAATCAGAACTCCGCGTAATACCGCCTGACTATGAGCTGTAGCGTGAACACGATAGCAGAATTGGGCAGCATAGGCGCATCAGCGCAAAACTGCACCTCATAGAGGCATACATGGCCGCCGAGCCAGCGCTGCGCTACTTCAGCCAGCGCAATCATCATTCTGCTGGCGATGCCGCCTCCGATATATAATGCTGCCCGAGACGAGGATTAACGTCGAAAGCGTACCCGCAACAAAAACGAATAGCTCCGACAAAGGCCCCAGAAATGGCCTATAGCAACGGCCCACGTGAAGCTCCAACGCGAAATTCCATAGCGATATGGGCTGGGACTGCGCCTCAAGCGGCATTGGAGCAACAGGGGTCATGGCTCCCTTAGCGTAATCGAATAGCACGCCGAGGTGCGGGGAGTATCCGGCAATAGCGTGCGAGGCCACTGGCCGTCCACGCCCCGATGGTACAGCCTTACCGCTGATGGCATCAATAATAGTAGCGTTATCTATATTCCATACATAAATACCACTAAATGAACCAATTAACCATTGCGTGCTATCATGTAGTTCAAATACATTGATGCCCATAGGGCTGATGGGCGGTGCGGGTTTTAGAGCCGCAGGCCGCTGGTTGAGATGCCGCATGCAGTAGAATCCATTCGTGGTGGAAAGCAGCCATGCTTGCCGATGTTCATCCCAACGGATGGCCCTTAGCCTATCGTGGAATGGATTGCTCGATGCCATAGTAGTGCCTGGTATAGGCTCGGTGCTGGTAAGGGCCAATGGCACCATGAGCGGAGGGCGGAGGCAGGCCCCCGTGAGTACCAGCATCAAGGAGAACACCAATAGCCATGCTCCCAAATAATTGTGCCACCGGATGGCGATGCGCAAGGCTCCTGCCGGCGCGGTTGCGGATTGCTGCCGGCGAGAGCGATGCCTGAGTATCGGTTTGAGCAGCGTGATGGTCACTCCTGTGATGCACAGCGCAGCAAGCGCTAAGGCCACAATATCAACAAAGATCTGCCCTGGAAGACCGAACAATTCGCCGCTATGCAGCTTCCAAACCGTTTGAAAGAGCGTTACCTTTGTCGAGAATCCATCGGGGCACAACAGCTCACTGCGCACGAATGGCGCACCATTGCCGCCCGATACGAACAGATGCGAACGTGAGAGCACCACCAGCGTGTCGGCCCGGCACTCGATATCGGCTATGCGCTCGGCTCCATTGCCGATGGGCATGCGCTGCCATTGCCGCTGTGCATTGAGCCGATACACGTCCCACTGCGCGGCGCACCATACCGAGCTGTCAGGGCGGACTACTATACGCGATATTTTACGGCAGTCGATGCCCCGCTCTATTCCTTCGTTCATTGGCGTAAAACAGCTGAAAGCCGAATCGGTAAGCCATATGCCCGCATTCCCATAGGCGAGCAATTCGCCGCTGGGGAGCATAGCTGTGCCCTTTATGAAGCCGTTGTTCCAATTGTCGTAACGATACGAAGCGGGCATCCAACGGCGGCTTACATCGATATGCGATACTGCCCGTCGGTGATTAAGCACGATACCCGATAGGCAGAATATGAGGATGAACACCGCGAACACCAGCCCGCCCCATTTATGGATGGCCATCCATCTTTTGCCCTTCCTATGCTGCTTATTCATGATGACTTATGGACAATTGAGGTGAACGGCATTTTAATGGCACAATGACATTGATGCCGCAAAAACACACAACTGTGGCTAATCGAGCAAGGCGTACTTAAAGGTATAATAACCCGATACCCCTTCGTCGTTGTAGAAACCAATGGCCATGAACTTGGCGTAGCGACCATCGGCCAGCCGCACTATAAACACATTGGGGCTAGGCGTATAGGCTGGCGGAGGCCCGGAGAAGGCTATAGCCTCGCAGAGCACTAAGTTGGCAGTGGACTCCATGGTGGGAGGCGGGAATCCTGACCCCGGTGCCGATATGATGTAAACCGTGTCGATAGCGAACTGGCCTGCGGGCACGGCGTTCACATCGTCGAAGCTGGTACTCTCGGTTTTGAGCGCTCCGCCCTGTCCGTTCCCCGATAGGCCGCTGTTGGTGCGCACATTGTAACGATTAAAGGCCAAGTCCCACGAGAGGTCGGTCTTGTGATTGGCCTCGGCGATGCTTAGCTCCTTACCCTCGCGCAGCGAGAAATAGATCCAGTCGTCGCCATAATCGGTCTTACGGCTCAACGTTACATTTTTCGACTTGGTGGTGTCTTCTGGCTGCTGCTCTTCGGTCTTAGAGCAGGCCGTCATAGCCATCATACCCATAATGGCAATGGCCCAAACGATTCTCAATTTACTTTTGCTCAACATATTATGAATATTTACAGGATTTATTCGTCATTACGCATCACCATTTCAGCGTGCAGGCCACGAAGAAGCTCCGCCCGGGCGATGTTGATGTGTTAAAGTTCACCCGGTCGGCAGTGTGATTGAACAGATTCTCAACTCCCGCCGACAACATGGCGTATCGGTGCAAATGCTGGGCTATGGAGATGATCCACAGGCTGTATGGCGCAACGTTCACCCGATAGTAGGCTTCCACCTCCTGCCCATCGATATTGAGCTCATCGAGCACATCGAACTCCTTGCCCCCGGTGATGCTCGCCGCTATGTTGAGCACTGTAGGGTAGCGCTTTTGCATGGAGCTAAGCTCTAGGCGCAGCGTACCCGAATGCGGAGCGGCAGAGCTAAGCCTTACCCCATCTGTCTTTTTTACATAAAGATATGAGTACGAGGCATATACTACCAATGGTTGCCATATGCGTAGCTTTGCCATCGACTCGAGTCCCATAAGAAGGCTTTTGCCGATATTGGTATAGCGGAGTTCCGTCTGACTGGCCGTCCATATGCCCTCAATCTTATCGCGGAAATGATTAGCATAAGCATTTGCGCTGATGCTCAGCCATCGATTTGTGAACTCGGACGAGAGCGATACGTAATGATTGGTTTCGGGCCTAAGAGCAGCATTGCCATAGATCCAGAACATGCCCAGATGATCCCAGTTCATGTAGAGTTCTTTGAGCGTAGGCGAACGGTATCCGCGTGCATAATTGGCGCGGAGCGTGAACGGGCGCAGCATGAGCATAGCCGATACCTTTGGAGTTATGGTGAGCCCATACTCTTTGTGATAGTCGGCGCGTGCGCCGATGGCAACGGAAAGCAAATCGGTGGCGCGATAATCGTCCTGCGCATAGAGAGAAACATACCACTGGGCCTTAGTTTCCTTGACATTGGCTGCGAACTTATCGCTGAGCAGCGACTCTCTATATAACTCTAGCCCTAGGCTCAGCTCCTGCTTGGGCAAGGCCGCACTAAAGTAGCTCAGCCTAGGCTGCTCAATATTGTTGGCATACTCGAGCCTCCGTCCGTCTTTGCGCTCAAACTTATCGTAGCGGCTGTAACGGTCGGCATGCATACTGAACTCAATGCGGCGGGCTGTGTCAATCATATAGGCCACACCCCCGCCAAAAGCCCAATCGACCGACTGGTCGAAGATATTATTGGGTTCAAAGTCGTACTTATTGAGCGTATAATAGGTAAGATGCCCCCGCAACGACAGCGCATCGAGGGGTTGCGCATCGATGCGCAGGCTAGCCTGCAAATCCTCATAGCCCGATATACTGGTAGGTTTTGGGCTGACGGGTTCATCAACGGTGATGCCGTATTGCACGAACCGTTTTTGCAATCCAGCCCTATCGAATAGCTGATAGGCATCGCTGCTCTTGCGTACCACATCGACACTCGCCCGCATAGGGCCCAGCCTTCCGGCCAGCGATGCGTTGGCCACCATGTTGGGCCTATCGAGGTTAATCTTAAAGCGACGCTGCTCATCGTCGGGCTTCACCGTTTCGAAGTTGCGCTGGTTCGGGCTCGCATAGCGCAGCCCCAGCTGGGCTTCTAAGGGCTGCTGCGCCTTTTTGGTGATGATGTTGATGACCCCGCCCATGGCCTGCGACCCATATAACGCCGATGATGCGCCCTTCACAATCTCAATGCGCTCAACATTTTGAAGGTTTAACCGCTGGTAGTCGATATTGCCGCTGTTCTCGCCCGCTATTCTCTCCCCATCGATTAGGAATAGAATATGCTTAGCCCCTAATCCCTGCAGGCTGATGTCGGTGCCGTAGCCCACTTCCTGAAAATTGATGCCTGGAGTTTCCTGCATCAGCAGCTCTTGGATGTCGTGCAGGCCGCGTTCCTCAATCTGCTTAGCCGTTATTATCTGCGTGATTACGGGCACCTCCTTGAGTTTCTTGGGCGTACGGGTGGCGGTAACCACCAGTTGATCGATCAAAAACGGGTCGCCTTGATTGAGATACAGCCCAGCCGTATCGGCAGTTTGCTGCGCAAAGAGAGAACTGGTCGATATTATAACGAATGCCGATGCAGTGAACAAACATTTCATGATGATAAGAAGCTGTTTAATAATGGATAAAAAAGAATTGTATGGATAATTGCAATGCTCTTCATAACGCGTATTATTTTGTGAATGAAACGAACTTGTTTAGCGGCTGCAAAGTAACGGCTTCTAAGTTCGGCGGGCAATACCGAAAAAAGGGGATAAACAAAGGACAAACGGCAATAGTTTACATCTAAACTTCTGATTATCAGCAAGTATTATATCCAACGAAATGGGGATGTCTATACTACCAAAATTAGAAGCAGTTTAAGAAACTGTTTAAAAATGGATAAAAAAAAATTGTATGGATGACAGAAAAAGTTGTATAAACAATTGACAATCAGTAGGTTAATTGGATATTTATTCGTATCTTTGTGGTTTCCATTCATTTAGATATGAATAGAGAAGACCAGGTCGTGGTTGACACGCTGGGGTTCCCGATGGCCGTCTCCGTCCACGGAGCAAGCATACATGACAGCAAGGGCGCAGAATCGGCATTAGGGAAACTTGCCCACAAGCTCCCGGGGCTGAAGAAGATACTTGCCGACGGTGGCTACAGGGGCGACAGACTGAAGGAGACGGCCCGAAAGAGGCTGGGATGCCAATTTGAGGTCGTGCTTCGTCCCGATGAAAGCCCTAAGAAGTTCAACGTCATCCCTTTGAGATGGATTGTCGAAAGGTCTTTCGCTTGGCTGTACAACTTCAGGAGGGTTGCCTTGGACTACGAGTTCTACTCCGAATCCTCCGAGGCCATGATCCAAATCGCCTTCTCGAAAATCATGCTTAA
>JAFWUG010000151.1 GCA_017524185.1 Bacteroidales bacterium | reverse complement strand
CACCCGCGCCCTGCGCGAAACTCCCACGAGCAGCTCTTCACCGTCGAAACTCAGCAGGTCGGGCAGGCCGTCGCTGTCGAGGTCGAGTGCGGGCTTAGCGCCGGCGAGCCTCAGGGTGCGTATCTTCGTCCAGTCGGGCTGACCGTGCCAGCGGATGGTGGTGGGTTGGTGGGCTATGCCCTGCCCGATGAACTCCACGCGCTGCAGGCGGTCGCCCGTGCCGTAGGCGAGGCGATAGGCATAGGCCTCGGCTCCTTCGCATAGGGCGGTGATGGCCGCAATGCGATGACGCATCACCACCGATTCGCCCGCGATGCTACGCATAGGCGGCTGCTCCAGCGGCTCGTAACCAAACAGCACGGTGCAATAGGGCGGCAGCCCATACCGTTGGTTGCCCGTGTAGCGGATGGCACGTAGGCGCGGTGCGCCATCGGCATGCTCATAGTCGTAGTCGATATAATTGCCGTCGGCATCGGCAAGCCGCCGCAGGGCGTAGCGGTAAACCTTTCCAAAAGCAGTGCGGAAGGTGGCCTCACCGCCGCCGTAGTCGGCCATCAATCCGTTGGGATACCTTAGGCGGTAGCCTTCGGCGGTGCGCCGCACCTCGGTGTAGGGGTCGGAGGCAAGCACCCATAGCCCTTCTCCCGCCTCCACCAGCCGCTTCCCATCGAGGATGAGGGCATCGGCACCATCGTAGCGCAGTTCGCGCCATTGGCTGTCGTAGTAGGGTGTGCGCGGCGCAAACTCGATGGCCGATAGACCCTCCAGCTCGAAGCCCACGCCCAGCACCCCCGTGGCCGTGCCGTGCGTGTAGGTGATGGACAGCGCGGGCTGCATTCCCCGTGTGCCAGGAGCAATATTAATGGGGATGCGGTAGCCACCGCTCAGCCCGTCAAAGTCCCCGCCCAGTCCCAATGGAGGTGAGGAGGGCTGCGCCCACGCACCTACAGTGCCCATACATATCAGCATGGCAACGGCGAGTATTATATGGCGTGGGCGGAGCATGGGGCGTTAGTTCTTGATAATCTTATAGGTGCAGCGGTCGTTGGGCCAGATTAGCTGTAGCAGGTATGCGCCGTCGAGCTGCGCCGAGAGGTCGAGCGGCAGGGGGCTGCCGCCATCGTGCTGCCCTTGGGCTATGGTTGCGCCGCTCATGCTGAGCAGACGGTAGGTGTACTGCTGCGTATCGCCCTGAACCTCCACGCGCAGCTGACCCCGCGTGGGGTTGGGGTAGATGCGTACCGTGCGCTCACCGCGCTGCACCTCCACGGGAGCGGGTTCGGGTGCTGCGGTCTGTGCGGTTGGTTTGTCGGCAAGCACATCAGCTATGGCGTTGGATGCCGCTTGTTTGTTGGTCTTGGGCTGTTCGAGGCGCACCACGTAGCAGCGCACCATGTTGCCCGCTGCATCGTGCTCAAAGGCCATCTCCACGGGCTGCTGGGAGCGGGCAACGCATGGTAGCAGAAATAATGCAAAAATAAGCAGCAAAGGGTTGCGCATGTTGGGTTTAGGCTTTGTCTTGGTTGTGATACTCCAAAACGCAAAGTTAGCGAGTGAAAAGCAATTTT
Organism: Bacteroidales bacterium; assembly: GCA_017524185.1. Classification (GTDB taxonomy): domain Bacteria; phylum Bacteroidota; class Bacteroidia; order Bacteroidales; family Tenuifilaceae; genus RGIG6076. The sequence continues at coordinate 19,253 of JAFWUG010000151.1, read as the reverse complement.
GCAAGTTTTTGGGAGAGTATTTTCTATCTATCTATCTATCTATCAGAGTATTGTTTTCTGTCATTTTTCCATTTTAGCCCATTAAACGTTCGATGTTTTAGCAGAAAGAAATCGATGAGTATTGAGCGATGATAGATGGTGCTTATTTGGCGTCGCGGGCGTTTGGGTGTATTTGTACGGAAGTGTTGCGATGCGCCTATGTTGCGCCAAAAATCTACATGAGAGCGTATTACAGCGGCTGTGTTTTGTGGATTACCGCTAAACAGGTAGGCTAACCCCGATAAGCCGTCGAGGCACATACGGAATAGCAATATTGGCCATAGCGCACTTGTATTCAGATTTTTATGCAGCATGTATAGGCTGTTTCGGTAGTTGAGGTAGAGCTTGCGCGGATTGTTGTTCGGGAGGGTGCCGCCTCCCACGTGGTAGACGGTCGATTGTGGTATGTTCCACACCTGATACCCGTGGTTATTGAGCCTCCAACAGAGGTCGATTTCCTCCATGTGGGCAAAAAAACGTGCATCGAGGCCACCTGCTTCGGCGTAGGCTTTGGCGCGAATGAATAAGGCGGCACCACTGGCCCAAAATGTTTGGAGCGGTGTGTCGTATTGTCTATTGTCTGGTTCGATGTTAGAGAGTATGCGGCCCCGGCAGAAAGGATAGCCCCAGCGGTCGATGAATCCGCCTGCCGCACCTGCATACTCGAACTGCTGCCGATTTGTGTGCGCTATGATTTTGGGTGCACATGCTGCCACCTTTGGATGGCTGTCCATGAATGTTGTCAGGGGCTGTAGCCAATTTGGGGCAACTTCAACGTCGGAGTTTAGCAGTACGTAATAGGTGGCATTGATTTGAGATAGGGCGCGATTGTAGCCCTCGGCAAATCCGTAGTTTTGGTCTAGGCGTATTTGCTGAACCTCTGGAAATTGCGTATCGAGCAGGGCTAACGAGCCATCGGTGGAGCCGTTGTCGGCCACAACCACAGCCACATCGTCGCAAAGGCTGTGCTGTAGCACGTTTGGGAGAAATTGGCGTAGAAAATGCTCGCCGTTCCAGTTTAGGATTACAATGGCGGTTTTTATGCTGATGCTATTCATGGTTATGTTGGTTGCCATGGGGTTTGGGAGCATCAGCGCGGGTGTATTTCCATCGGCGGTGCGACCATAGCCAAAGTTCTGGCTGTTCATTAATTATGCGCTCAAGGGCCTGCACGTGGCGGTGGGTGATGTCGTAGGGTGGTTCATTTTTGGGTGTTTCAGAAATCACTTCAAACTCAACTTCGTAGTAACCTCGGCGGGGCTTGTAAACTCTGCCAAAGAGTACGGGTTCGTTGATTTTTCGGGCTATTTTTTCGGTGCCGAGGAATACGGGTGTGTCTTGGTGCAAGAAATTCATCCAATGTCTGATTTCGCCGCCCGACGGGGTTTGATCGGCAAATAGTACCAAAAGAAACGGATCGTGCCTATTGTGCATATCTATGGCGGTTCGGGCTATGTCGTACATGCTTACGGGGATGCATCCGAAGCGTTTTCGGTTGTTGTTTATGAATTGCTCGAAACGCTTGTTGCTTGTTGGTTTGTAGGCGGCAACCACTTTGTGTTTGAGCAGTAGCGATAGGGTGTTAAATACCTCCCAATTGCCTAAATGTCCTGCGGCTAAAATTACGCTGTGTCCCTGCTCGTAGTATTTATTAAGCAAATCGATGTTGCGGAAATGCGACATGCGTTTTGCTTTTTCGGCCGAGGCGTGCATGATGTATATCACCTCAACCACCATATCGCACAGGTGTTTGTAGTAGGCGCGTTCTATGCGTTTTATTTCGTCAAGCGGTTTGTCGGGAAACGAATTTAAAAGGTTGTTGTGTACTACTTTTCGCCTATATTGTATCAAATGATACAAAATTGGTCTGAGCATGTCCGAAAGCGCAAATAGCATTCGTAGTGGCAACTTCGATAGCAGCCAGGTGAAGCCGTAGAATAGGTAGAATGCTATGGCGTTGAGGGTTTGGGTCATGCTGTTTGGTGTGGAATATATTGCGCTATTATTTGAGTGAACTCATTGTGTAATAGCGTGTTGGTGGCGATAATTTCTTTTCCGAAAATATAGTTGTTTCCTTTGCCGTAGTCGCAAACGGAGCCTCCTGCGCGTTGCACTATTATTGCGCCAGCGGCTACGTCCCAGGGGCTAAGTCCGTATTCGTAGAACGCATCGAATCGGCCAGCCGCAACGTAGGCGAGGTCGGTGGCGGCCGATCCCAATCGGCGTAGACCGTGCGAATGGCGCATTAGGTGTTCCATGCTGCGCATAAAGCCGTCGAGGCGTGTGTAGTCGTAGTAGGGAAAGCCTGTGGCTACCAGCGCGTTGTGTACGGTGGGGGTGTGCGAAACGTTGATGCGTGTGCCGTTGAGGTAGGCGGGGCTTTGCGATGTGGCCCAGAAACATTCGTCGAGGTTGGGTTCGTAGATTACACCCAGTAGCGGTGTGTTATGCTCAAGCAGAGCGATGCTCACTGCATGTGGCGCGAGGCTGTGTATGTAGTTGGTTGTGCCGTCGAGCGGGTCGATTACCCAGTTTAGTCCGTCGGCGTTTGGTGAGCCTGTGCCCTCTTCGGCTATGAATCCAGCTTGGGGCAGTGCCAGCGATAGGTCGTTCACTAGCATTTGTTCGCACTGGCGGTCGATGTGCGAGACGAAGTTATGTTCGCCCTTGATTTCGATGTGCTGTTGTTGCAGCGTTGCGCGTTGGTTAAGTGCGTAGCGACCAGCCCGCTTGGCCGTGTCTATGGCCTGTTCCGCTATGCTTTCCAGGTTCATGGCTTAGCTGTTTGACGATTCGGCGTTGTTGTTTTCGTCGGTTGTAGTGGGGTTTTCGTGCTGAGGACTAACCTCTTGGCTGCTGTTGGCCTGCACGGCAGCGGTGGCGGGAGTGCGTCGCCAGAACATGCTTGCGCGTACTAGCCAGCCATAGAACACGCCTACGGCTCGGTTGCGCGTAACCAGAGGTGCAAGTATGCTGGTGAATATGATGCTGAAAAGCACCACAGCGTATGTTACGTTTTTGATGGTTTCGCCGCCCGGAACGCCCATCTGCACGGGGATACTAGCCAACACGGCGGCTGCTAGTCCTTTGGGTACCATTATGGCCATTATCGATTTGTCGGCCAGCGGGATATGGCTGCTGGTGGAGGCCGCCGACACAGGTACGCGCAGCGCGAACACCACTGCGGTAACCAAAAGGCTGAGTAGCAGGTCGGTAATGTTCCCAAATTGCATTGATATGCCGATGTAGATAAAGAACATCGATTTGAATAGGAATACCACCTCCGACATGAAAATTCTTTCGGTTTCGTTGAGCGAGATGGGTTTTTGCTCGATGTAGCGTTTTAGGAATGCGAAGCTGAATTGCTCGATGTTGGCCAGTGTAATTCCAAACAGCAGCGCGGCGATAGCACCGCTGTAGCCCAGCTGTTCGGCCACAGCGTAAACCACGAATACAAATGCGGGCGTGGTGAATATGGAGTTTTTGATGGTGCGAATACGGTTGAGCAGTATGGCCCAGATGAAGGCCCCCAGTATGCCCATGATGGAGGCGATGATGAACGACGATAGTATTTTGCCTATGATTTGTCCCACTTTCACCTCGCCGCTTAGGCTGGCATCCATCAGGGCGAGCGCGAATACTATGCAGAGCACATCGCTGATGGCCGATTCCAGGATAAGTATGGTTCGTGATTCTTCGGTGAGCTGAATCTGTCTAACCATGGGGATTACCACTGCCGATGATGTGCCGCCCAGAATAGCACCTAGGGCAAGGGCGGCGGGCAGGTCGAGGCGGAAAATGAAATAGCCCAGCGCGCCAACAACTATCATGGTTACGAAAAAGTTGATGGTGGTGATTGATGCAGAACCTCCTATGGCTTCTTTTAAGTCGTTGAGTTTTAGGCCTAGGCCGCCCTCAAAAAGGATGAATACCAGCGTGAGCGTGGTGAACATTGGTGCGGTGATGCCAAAGTCGGCAGGCGAAACCACACCCAGCACTGGGCCAACCAGCAGGCCAATCATCATCAGCAACAGCACATCTGGGATGCCGTAGCGTTCAAAAATGCCTGAAAACCAATGCGAAACGAAAATAATGATGCCGATAACGAGTATTGCCAGTGCGGTATCCATAGGCGTTGTTTGACGTGGTTTTGGTACGACAAAGATAAAAAGAAAAACTGAAAAAAATGGTTTTTTAGAGCAATGCTTCCATGCGTGCCTGTGGGGCGATGTTGAGCGGAGCAAACTCGTTGCGTTGATGCTTATAGTAACCAGCAATAGCAATCATGGCCGCATTGTCGGTGGTGTAGCGCAGGGGAGGGAGATACACGTTCCAGCCGCGTTTCTCTCCCAGTTGCGATACTGCTTGTCGTAGCCCCGAATTGGCCGACACACCACCAGCTATTGCAACATTTGTTACGCCGTATTGCTCAGATGCACGTTGAAGTTTGCGTAGCAGTATGTCTATTATGGTTGCTTGCAGCGATGCGCAGAGGTTGGTTTTGTTATCCTCTATAAAATTCGGATTGTCGCGCAGTTGGTCGCGGAGCGTGTAGAGGAACGATGTTTTTAGACCGCTAAAGCTGTAGTTTAGCCCAGCAATGGCGGGTTTAGCGAAGTTGAAAGCCTTTGGATTACCCTCTTGGGCCAGACGGTCGATGACAGGTCCGCCAGGGTAGGGGAGTCCCATCACCTTGGCGCATTTGTCGAATGCTTCGCCTGCCGCATCGTCGATGGTTTGCCCAACCAGTTGCATGTCGTGTGGCGAGCGTACCACAATCAACTGCGTGTGTCCGCCGCTCACCAGCAAGCAAAGCAGTGGTAGTTGCGGTAGCGGTGCGTTGTGAGTTTCGCGTATAAAGTGCGATAGCACGTGCCCTTGTAGGTGGTTTACGGCCAGCATGGGTAGCCCGTTGGCCAGTGCCAGCCCTTTGGCGAACGATACGCCCACCAGCAGTGAGCCCATTAGCCCAGGGCCCTGCGTGAAGGCTACCGCATCAATTTCGCCGATTCCAATGCCAGCGGTCTTTAGTGCGCCATCAACCACAGGGATGATGTTGGCTTGGTGTGCGCGTGAGGCAAGTTCGGGAACCACGCCGCCATATTGGCGGTGCACGTCTTGGCTGCTGATGAGGTTAGCGCGTAGCACCCCATCGGTGATGATGGCGGCCGATGTGTCGTCGCACGAAGATTCGATACCTAATATAGTGATACTCATAGTTTAACATGGTTTGTACTTGGCGTTGTTCGTTATGTGATATATGTTACGTTTTGTCTTGTAGCACTTGTAGTGTATTTGTTTTAGTTTTTTATGCAATTATTTGCAACTATATTTTTGAAGCGCAAAATTACTAAAATGTGGCTTAAATACGAGTTGCTTTTAGCAATTTTGAGTATTATAGTGTATGTTTTTGGGGGTCAATATTTTGATTATAATGCATTTATCTACAGCGTGTGTATTTGTAAAATGTAATATCCAGATGCTGTTTGGTCGTGTTTTTGTTGTACGATTTGCATATCTATCCTATTATTGCTAACTTTCCGCCTTTTTAGGGTAAATTTTTTGGGGCTTAATTTGCTTTAATTTTAGGCATTTTTGTTGTGTAAATATATAATTATCAGAAAGTTAAGAAAAATACTATTAGCCATTTTGGCGGTGCTTGTAGTGCTGGTTGTGTCAGTATTTATGCTGTTGCAAATCAGTGCTATACAGACGTGGATTGCTGCCAAGGCTAGTCAGTTGATTTGGGAAAAGGCTCATGTTGATGTGCGTGTGGGGCGTGTTGGCATTAGCCGCTTTTCAAAGGCTGCACTGGAAGATGTTTATATAGCTGATTTGAATGGAGATACGCTGATTTATGCTGCCGAGGTGAATGTGTCGCTGCTTGGAATTAGTCTCGACGAGAATGCGTACAGGCTACGTAATGCTGCGCTGCGCCGAGCTTATGTAAACTTGAATGTCGATACGGTGGTGAATATCAGTGCGTTGATTAAGACTATTTTTCCGCCCGACACCACCGTGGGAAAGCCGTTTGAGTTTAGCATTGGCCGTGTTGAGCTGCGCGACACGCGTTTCCGCTTTGGACGAAGCAACCCGAAAGCGGTTGAGCGTGGTGTGAACTACGACGATATGCGCGTGAACCATATCAATTTAGATGCGGACGATTTGATAGTGAAGCGCGATACGGTGAAGCTTGGTATACGTTCGTTGAGTTTTGTTGAGCAGTCGGGCTTTGCTGTCGATAATCTTCAGGCCGATTTTAGCATTTGCAGCAGTCAGATGCGTTTTGGAAATCTACGTATTGTGCACGGTTACAACGATTTATCGCTCGGCGAATTTGCTATGAACTACGAGAGCTATGAGGCTATGTCCGATTTTCTCAACAATGTGGAACTCTATGGCGATTTTCATCAGTCGCGTGTGAATTTGGCCTATATTGGGTATTTTGCTCCCGTGCTGCTCGATTTCGATGTGCCGTTAACCATCGATGGCCTTGTACGTGGACCTGTGAGCGATTTGCACGGGCGTGATTTGCGCATATCATACGGAGATAAAACGCTGATTTCCACAAATATAAGTATGACGGGCTTGCCCGATATAGATCAAACGCTATTCAATGCCAGGTTCAAGGAGTTGTCCACAACTCCTACCGATATAGCGCAGTTGAGACGTGCCAATGGAGAGGCTTTGATTAAAGTGCCTACGTTGCTTCATTCTCTGGGTTCGTTGCGATATAAAGGCGATTTTATTGGTTATTTACGCGATTTTGTAGCTTATGGTACGCTTTCGTCGGGGATAGGTAGTTTTATGCTCGATGCATCGATACAGCCCGATAGGGGGGGGGGCTATCGTTATAAAGGTAGGCTCGATGCGCATGAGGTTAATCTCGGAGCGTTGGTAAAAAAAGATATGTTGGGGCATACCACGTTCAGCGCAATGGTGGATGGTACGAGCGATTCCAAAGGAAATATCGATCTCGACACGCGTGCTCAAATCGATGTGCTTGAGGCCAACGGCTACCGATTCGCCGATATTGGGCTTAATGGAGCACTAACCAATCGCACCTACGCTGGTCATATTGAGCTGAACGACCCCAATTGTCAGCTGAATTTTGAGGGGACCATCGATTTTTCTGGCGATTTGCCCATATTCGATTTTTCGGCGCAGATGCCTGCCCTTAATTTGGTGGCTCTGAATTTGAATAAGGCCGACACGCTATCAGAGGCCGCGTTCGGCCTTACGGCTCACCTTGTTGGAAGCAATCTCGACAACAGTCAGGGTATGGTTACGCTCGACAATGTGGTGTATCGCAATCAGCGTGGGGAGTTTGCTATAGATAACGTGAGTTTTGAGGCGCATAGGGACTATCGCAATATGCATAGGCTAACGTTGCGTTCCGATGCAATTGATGCGGAGCTGCAGAGCCAAAGTTTGGTTGATTTGTGGCCACAGCTCGTTTCGGTAGTTGGACGATACCTACCCGCTATGGCGCATGCCTATCCATCAAAAAACGATGTAGCTGCTGCAAATCATGAGTTACAACTATATTTGAAACATACATCACAAATAACTAGTGTTCTGCTGCCACAGCTTCATTTGGCTGATCGTACATTGCTAAGTGGGCGTATAAGTCCCGACAGCCTGTTGTTCAATCTTGATGTGCCAGCAGTGCGCTATGGTTCGTGTGTTATGCAACGTTTTGCAGTTCATGGTTTTGGCTCCGATTCGTTACTGAATGTAGCCATGCAGACATCGCAGTTGCAGGTGGGCGAGTTGCCTGTTCGCAATGTGGCTGTAGATTTGTTGGCGCAGCACGATACTGTTTCTGTTGGTTTGGATTGGAACAACCGCACAGAAGAGCGTAACGAAGGGAAAATCTTTGCCCGTGCCGATTTTAGACAGTTTGGGCGTGAGGGACACTGGGCGCATGTAGATCTAAAACCATCGCAGTTTTTTCTTAACGATTCGGTTTGGTTTGTCAGGGGGGCTGGCGTTAGCCTTGACACAGGCGGTATTGGGTTGCACAATTTGTTTATCGACAGTCACTCGCAGAGTTTGCAGGCCGATGGTCGTGTATCGCACGACCCTGCCGATACGCTGCGGCTAGATTTGCACAACTTGAATTTGGCTGCGCTCAACGTTTATCTTGCCCCCAAGGGGTATAAATTAGCCGGAAGTATCACGGGTGCGGCTTCGGCCAACGGCCTCTACGATCGCCCTAGCTTGTTGGCCGATTTGCGGCTCGATGGTCTGGAACTAAACAATCAGCCGCTTGGTGCGGTGAGGCTTGGTTCGCGCTGGTTCAATGATGAACGTCGCATGGGAATTGAACTTTCGTCGGTCTATGAGGGCGACACGCGGCTGAAGGCCAGCGGTTCCGTTTGGGCCGATGGAATGCTCGATCTACGCGCCGATATTGGGCATGTGGATTTGCGGCACATTGGGCCTTTGGTTAGCGGCGTGCTGTCCGACTTGTCGGGCTACATTAGCGGCACGCTACACGCTACTGGTTCGCTCAAATCGCCGTGCTTGAACGGAGAACTTGGGCTGCATTCGGCCAGCCTGGTGGTCGACGTGCTTGGAACGCGCTACACAACCAGTGGCACTATTCCTTTGGTGGATAGCGATTTTCAGTTTAATGATTTGGTTATTAAGGATATACATAACCATAATGCAATGCTTAATGGTCGAATCGCCACAGGGCGTTTTAGCGGTTTGGATATAGGCTTATCGCTGACTCCCAGTAACTTTCAGTGCATGAATACCACCGAACGTGACAATCCATCGTTCTATGCATCGGCTTACGCTACGGGTGTGGTGATTGTTAATGGCGATACGCGGAGGCTAAATTTTGATATTTATGCTCGTACAGAACCAAATACGAACATAAATCTTCCGCTAAATAGCCGTAAAAACGTAGATGATAGCGGATTTATAACATTTGTTACACACAAAGACAGAGCCATTGCAGATAGTGTTTTGTTGCCTATATTGTCCCCTGAGCATAAGCCTAGCATGGAGATAAACCTTAACATGGAGTTTGAGGTAACGCCCGATGCTACGGCGCAGCTCATTATCGATAAGAAGATGGGTGATATTATACGCGCCAATGGTAGGGGCAACATCAAGGTTGAACTCAATCCAAGTCGCGATGTGTTGCGTCTTTTGGGACACTATGAGATTGAGCGTGGCGACTACATGTTCACCCTGCGTAATGTGCTGAGCAAGAAATTTAGCATCGAACGCGGAGGTAGCATTGTGTGGAGCGGCGACCCAGTTGATGCGCTCGTAGACATCACGGCGGCTTATCGCTTAAAAGCCTCCCTTCGGCCACTGCTGGGCGAGGAGTACACATCACGCGTTCCTGTTGATTGTCAGATAAATTTGTCGCAAAAGTTACTTTCTCCTCAAATCGGTTTTGGGGTTAGTTTGCCCAACGCAACGGCCGAGGAGCGCGATGTGCTTGCCATTGCGTTGAATACGCAGGAAAAGGTGAATACGCAGTTCCTGAGTTTGTTAGCGCTGAATACGTTTATTGCCGATGACAATGTGAACGTTGCGGCTGATGATGGTGGTGGCGGCGGCGGAGGTAATAATAATAATCTTAGCACTGCTGGATTCAACACGGTGTCGGAACTGCTTTTCAATCAGCTCTCCAATCAGTTTAGCGGCCTTTTCAACGATAAATTTACATTGGGTATGAACTATCGACGTGGTGCCGAGGAGGAACTCACTAAGGATCAGGTGGAGGTGGCTGTCTCGGCGCAGGTGTTTGGCGATAGGCTTACGTTCAACGGAAGCGCGTTCAATAACAATTCGCTCAACAGTACGGCTGCGCCCATTGCCGGTAACATCAATGCCGAGTGGAAAATTAACAAGTCAGGGAAACTCAAGGCCAAGGTTTTTGCCCGCTATAATGATGATTTTTTGAATACGCTCACAACCACTGAGAATGAGTATATCACCGGTGCTGGTTTGTCGTACAGCGAGGAGTTCAACAATTTTCGCGATTTGCTATATCGGTTGCGACATATGTTCTCTTCGGATCCTGCGCCAGCAGCCTACCACCGTTCAGGTCGCGATGAGGAGAACGAGAGTGATAAGGTTCAGGATGATAATTCTAAAACTGTAGATGAACTAAGCAACGGTAATTAGTTGGGTTTTGGTGATATTTGTTACACTTTATTCTTGAGAAATTTAGCGGTGTGTGTGTCGCCACGTAGTGCAAGGTCGTGGGGCGTACCCTCAAAAACCACCTGTCCGCCAGCATCGCCCCCCTCTGGGCCAATATCGATGAGCCAATCGGCGCTTTTTATCACTTCCAGATTATGCTCAATGAGCAATGCTGTGTGTCCTTTGGCAACAAGTGCGTTGATGGAGTCGAGTAGTTTGCGGATGTCGTGGAAGTGCAGACCCGTGGTGGGTTCGTCGAATATGAACAGCGTTGGGCGTACGTTGTTGTCTTTCTGAAGGAAAGCAGCCAGTTTTACGCGTTGGCTCTCGCCGCCCGAAAGAGTGCTTGATGGTTGTCCGAGTTTTACGTACCCTAAGCCCACATTGCGTAGCGGCATCAGCCGTTCGGCTATGCGTTGGGCTGCTGTACGTTCTTCGTCGGCTATAAAGAAGTCGATGGCCTGGTCCACTGTCATCTCCAGAATGTCGTAAACATTGGCATCGCGGTAGCGCACTTCTAAAATTTCTTCTTTGAAACGTTTGCCGTTGCAGCATTCGCAAACCAGTGTGATGTCGGCCATGAATTGCATCCCAACGTGTATAACGCCTTCGCCGTGGCATTCGTCGCAACGGCCGCCATCGACGTTGAATGAGAAGGCCGAAGGGCTGAGGTTGTTGCGTAGAGCCAATGGCTGTTCGCATAGTAGTTTGCGTATTTCGTCCCATGCCTTGACGTAGGACACGGGATTGCTGCGCGACGAACGTCCGATGGGGCTTTGGTCCACCATTTCCACAGCGTTCAGTTTGTGTGTGCTAAGTCGCACCTCGTCGTGTTCGCCGCTGGGTTCGCCTGTGCCAAGCAAGGTGCGTTGTAGGGCAGGGTAGAGGATTCCGCGCACCAGGGTCGATTTGCCCGAACCGCTAACGCCTGTTACCACAGTGAGAGCGTTGAGCGGGATGCGTACATTGATGTTTTTGAGGTTGTTCATTCGTGCACCTAACACTTCAATGTAGTTGTTCCAGCGGCGAGTGTTGGTTGGGGGGGCAATTTGTTCGCGTCCGCTCAGGTATTTAGCGGTAAGGCTGTCGCTTTGTGATAATTGTAACACTGAGCCTTCAAACACTACCTCACCTCCTAGGCGTCCCGCCTGCGGGCCTATGTCGATTAGATGGTCGGCGGCACGCATAATCTCCTCGTCGTGCTCTACCACCACCACAGTGTTGCCCAAGTCACGTAGGGATTGCATAACCTCAATGAGTTGATGCGTGTCGCGGGGGTGCAGTCCAATGCTGGGTTCGTCGAGTATGTAGAGCGAGCCCACCAGATTGCTGCCCAGCGATGTGGCTAAGTTTATGCGTTGGCTCTCGCCGCCCGAAAGCGTGTTAGATGGACGGTTGAGCGTTAGGTAGCCTAGTCCCACCTTTATCAGAAAGTCGATGCGGTTGTTTATTTCGGTGAGTATGCGTTTCGATACTTCGTGCTGATGTTCATTGAGTTCAATGGTGTTGAAGAACTGCTGTAGCTCCCATATTGGCATTGATACCAACTCGCTGATTTTTTTGCCGCCCACGCGCACATATTCAGCTTCTGGTCTAAGCCTAGAACCCTTGCAGGCAGGACATTGCGTCTTGCCCTTGTAGCGCGATAGAAGCACGCGGTATTGTATTTTATAGGTTTGCTTGGCCACTTCGTCGAAAAAGCCGTTGATACCCGTAAAATGTTTGGTCCCGTTCCATAGCAGTTGGCGTTGCTCGGGGGTGAGTTGCGAGTAGGGTGTATGCACGGGAAGGTCGTAGTGTCTGGCGTTTGCCAACACCTGCTGTTTGTACCATTGCATACTCTCGCCCCGCCAGCAGGCAATGGCATTTTCGTAGATCGACAGCCCTTTGTTGGGTATCACTAAATCTTCGGAAATACCTATAGTATTGCCATAGCCGTCGCATTGCGGACATGCGCCTAAGGGGCTATTGAAGTTGAATAGGTGTTCGCTCGTTTCTTCAAAGCGGATGCCGTCCACCTCAAGCAGGTTCGAGTATTCCTCCTCCTGTTCGTTTGGGGTGGTGTATATTTTCAGAAATATTGTTCCTTGTCCCTGATGGAATGCCGTTTGGATGGAGTCGGCCATGCGCGATGTGTTGCTATCGTCGGTGCTGTCGGCGGTGAAGCGATCCACCACCAGTCGGAGTTGAGCACCCGAAAGGTCGAGCAGTTCGCGTTCGGCCTCGCTGTCGATGCGCACTATGCGTCCGCCCACTTCCACGCGGGTGAATCCCGATTGGGCAAGCGTAGAAAGTCGTTCTTGCGGAGCCATGCCCTGCATGTCGATAGGGCATAGCAGCATCAGCTTGGTCGATTTGGGCAGCTTGGCAATGCGGTTCACCACATCGGTTACCGAATGCCGTTTCACCAGTTTCCCCGACACGGGCGAGTACGTCAGCCCTATGCGTCCGTAGAGCAGTCGCAGGTAGTCGTATATTTCGGTCGATGTGCCCACGGTTGAGCGCGGGTTGCGCGTGTTCACCTTCTGCTCAATGGCAATGGCGGGCGGTATGCCGCCAATGTTGTCCACCTCGGGCTTGGCAATCTTGCCCATGAATTGCCGAGCATACGACGATAGGCTTTCCACGTAGCGGCGTTGCCCCTCGGCGTAGAGCGTGTCGAATGCCAGCGACGATTTGCCCGAACCGCTTACGCCAGTGATTACTACCAGTTTGTTGCGCGGAATGTCGAGGCTAACATTTTTCAGGTTATGCACCCGTGCGCCCCTAATGGCTATTACGTCGTTGGTTGTTTTGCTCTCCTTTTGCTTGCCCATGTGTCAATTGCTTTGGCCGCAAATGTACGGATAAAACCCGTATGTTCTGCTATGCTCACAATCTTTGGCTCGTCGTTTTGCTTTAAGTGTTTTATTTACATTTACTTACATCAATATGTGCCTTATGTTACATTTGTTTGTTGATTCTCGTATTACTATTAGATTAACTAAATTTTATATGTGAAAGATGACTAATGTAGTGCATTTTGCAAAAGAGAGCATGGGTTTTTTGGTATAGAATAAGTCAATTGTTTAATAACATGGGTTCTTGTATTTGATAAAATGTATAAATTTGCCGCTGAATTTTAGCCAACCTCCGTTTTCGCACAGATAGTGGAGCGCGGTGTGTCAATAGGTTTAACAATGATGCATGTATTTTAGACTATGAAAGCATTTGTATTCCCCGGCCAGGGTGCTCAATTTGTGGGCATGGGTAAGGATCTCTACGAGACCTCGCCTTTGGCCAAAGAACTTTTCGAGCGTGCTAATACGCTGCTTGGATTCCGAATTACAGATCTAATGTTTAGTGGCACCGACGAGGATTTGCGTCAAACCAAAGTAACGCAGCCCGCCATATTCCTGCACTCTGTGGTGCTGGCCAAGGTGATGGGCGATGCCTTTTGCCCGCAGATGACCGCTGGCCACTCGCTGGGCGAGTTCTCGGCTTTGGTGGCTGCTGGTGCGCTCAGTTTCGACGACGGCCTGATGCTGGTGTCGAAACGCGCCATGGCCATGCAGCGCGCCTGTGAACTGCAGCCCTCAACCATGGCCGCTGTGCTTGGCCTCGACGATACCACCGTGGAGCAAATTTGCGCCACCATCAATGGCGTGGTTGTTCCAGCCAACTATAATTGCCCTGGACAGCTTGTTATTTCGGGTGCTATAGAGGCCATCGACGAGGCCTGCGCCAAGCTCAAGGAGGCTGGTGCCAAGCGTGCGCTGCGCCTACAGGTGGGCGGTGCGTTCCACTCGCCCCTCATGGAGCCAGCTCGTCAGGAGTTGGAGGCAGCCATCAGCGCAACTCCCATTTCAGCACCGGTATGCCCTGTGTATCAGAATGTTGATGCAAAGCCTAGCACTTGCCCCGATCAAATTAAGCGCAACCTTGTGGCGCAGCTAACCGCCCCCGTGTGTTGGACTCAAACGGTGCAGAACATGGTGGCCGACGGTGCAACTGAGTTTGTGGAACTTGGTCCTGGTGCTGTGCTTCAGGGATTGATCAAGAAGATTCATCGCGAGGCAGTTGCCGAGAGCAAGGCAACGCTGTAGTTGTTTGCTGATGCTATAAATCAAACGGGCTACCCATTGAGGGTAGCCCGTTTTTGTGTGGTTTAGCGTAGTTGCTATTTGCGTTTCCAAACCTGGGTGCGGAAGAACGGACCTAAGTAGCCGCGCACGTTGAGCACGCCGTTTTCGAGCCAGATTTTGGCCTTATACTCTTTGCCGTTCTTGGGGTCAACGATTGTGCCCTGATATTCCTTACCATCGGCCTTTGCTCCATCAACGATGTACATGCCGATTAGGGGCTGATTTTTGAGCTTGCCCTTGCACTCGGTACATTTGGCCTGCGCAGCCACCTCGGCGGGCTGATTCAGCAACTCTTTGATTTGAGCACGTAGAATACCATTGTTAATGGTGATTTCGACCCGTGATGCGGGTTTTTGGGTTGCATCGTCGTAGGTAATCCACGTACCCGTGATGTCTTGGGCATAGCCCAAGGTGGCCATGGCGGCCAGCATTAGTGTTAAAACGAATGTTTTCATGGTCTATTCGTAATGAAAGTTGATTGTTTTCTTGGTGTCGGGATGCAATGATTGTGCCACAGGGCATTCTTTGGCCGAAAGTTCGATAAATTTTCGGGCGCGGGCATCCAGCGCGTTGCTGTTTGGAATGTGCAAATTGATGATAATTTCGGCAATGCGGCGCGGATTGGCTGCCATCACCTTTTGCACTTCGGCTGTGGTGCCATCTATGCTAAAGCCGTGCGCATCGGCCGATACGCCCATGATTGTGAGCATACACGAGGCTAGTGCGGAGCAAACTAGGTCGGTTGGCGAGAAATGTTCGCCTTTGCCATGGTTATCGGTGGGTGCATCGGTGCTGATGCGGTCGCCTGACTGCAAGTGAACGGCCTCCGTGCGCAGGTTGCCTGTGTAGGTTACTTTGGATGTTGCCATATAATTATAATGTGTTGTTGTTGCTTGACTACGTTTTTATTATGTTTTTGAGTCGTATTATGTTTGCAGTTTTGTGCTTTTTTGTGAGAGGTATGTTTTTTACTACATAGTAATAATCCCTGAATTTTTTTGAGGGGGGGGGGATTATAATATAGGTTGTATCTCTTTGTTCTTATATTTATAATGCTTTATACACAAAATAAAAGTTGACTTATTTCGTGGTATTATAGTTTGTTTTAGTTTGTGTAATACTAGGTGTATGTAATTTATTAAGTTGTATGTATTTATCTGTTTAATTCTGTTTTTAAATATTCAAAGTTTTTTTTGTTGCTGAATAATTATATTATTGAAATCTTTTTTTTGTATTGCATAATAAAATGAGGGCTGTCTGACATATTGCCAAACAGCCCTATTTTGTTTTTTTATTGTTTTTTATTCCGCATTTGCCCCCTTCACCAGCCGCTGCGCGTGTGCCAGAGCTAGGTCGAACGAGGGGTGTATGTTCTGTGCGCCCACTAGGGCTTCTATGCCGCTGCGCTGTAGCTCCATGGCCACCTCGGGGCGAACGCCCGACAGCAGCACCTCAATGCCGCGTCCCTGTAGGCTTTGCACCGTATCGCGCAGGTTGTTCAGTCCGGTAGAATCGACAAAGGGCACATGGCGCATACGTATAATCATCACCTGCGAGCGTTGCCCCACGTTTTTGATCACCTCGCAGTAGGCCTTGGCCGAGGCGAAGAAGAATGGACCGCTAATCTCGTATATTCCAATCGATTTGGGAATATCGGGGTGCAGTTCCAGCAGGTCGGCGTCCACTTGACGTTCGCTCAGCGCGCTGTTGGTCTCCGACATGCGACGCATGAACAGCAGCGACGATAACACCACGCCCACCTCTATGGCCACCGTAAGGTCCACCAGCACTGTGAGCACAAATGTAACAATTAGCACAATACGGTCGAAATTCGAGGCGTGCATTATCGATACAAAGTTGCGCCATTCGCTCATGTTGTAGGCCACCACAATCAGTATGCCCGCCAGGCACGACATGGGGATAAGCTTGGCCCACTGACCAAACACAAGCATGATGAGCAGCAACGTGAGCACATGTATGATTCCTGCCACTGGCGTACGTCCGCCGCTACGCACGTTGGTGGCCGTGCGGGCAATGGCTCCGGTGGCCGGTATGCCGCCAAAGAAAGGCGTAACGATGTTGGCCACGCCCTGAGCAATCAGCTCAGTGTTGGAGCGATGCTGTCCGCCCACCATACCGTCGGCCACCACAGCCGATAGCAGCGACTCTATGCCGCCCAGCAGCGCAATGGTGAGCGCCGGGCCAATGTAGCCCCCGATGTTGCTCAGGTCGAAGTTGGGTGCGGCCAGCGTGAATGTGCTTGGAATATCGCCAAATACCGTCTCGATGGTGGTTACGGGCAGGTCGAACGCGGCCACGGCGGCGGTTATGGCAATGATGGCCACAAACGAGCCAGGCACCTTGGTGGTGATGCGCTTAAAATACACCGCAATCAGTATGGTGGCCACCGTGATGCCCACCGCGTAGAGGTTTGCTGTGCCTATGTTGCTGGCGTAGGCAGCCCATTTGCCCAGAAAGTTCCCAGGCACTTCGGCCAGATCCAGCCCCAGAGCGTCCTTAATCTGCGTGGAGAAGATGGTGAGCGCAATGCCGCTGGTGAAGCCCACGATGAGCGGGTAGGGGATAAACTTGAGCAGGCTGCCCAGCTTCAGCAATCCGAACAGCACCATGATGATGCCCGCCAGCACTGTGGCCACCAGCAGCCCATCGAGGCCATACTGCTCGATGATGCCGTACACTATGACGATGAAGGCTCCCGTGGGGCCGCCAATCTGCACGCGGCTACCGCCAAGTGCCGAGATGATGAAACCGGCTACAATGGCTGTAACCAGTCCCTTGTCGGGCGACACGCCTGAAGCCACGGCAAAGGCGATGGCCAGCGGCAGCGCAACAATGCCCACAATGATGCCCGCAAACAGATCCTTGGTGAATTGCTCCTTAAAATAGCCAGGTTTGAACACCGACAGCAGCTGCGGTTTAAATATTGGCTCCATAAAAACCTTACGTTTATTAGGTGTTGTGTATTGATTTATAGTTATTTACATGCTGCCTCTGGGGCAACAATCAGGCCACAAAGGTACATAAACTTCAGACGTTGTATTCCTGAGAGACTGAAAAATATTGTGCCGTTATGAGGGCTTCCAAGCCGAATGGCTCAACAGCAAGGCTACGCTCGAAGCGCTCCGTAACCATCAATTCACCAGCACGGCGTACAACCAGCTCACGGTGCTGGTGCATAGCCTATGCCGCTGCGAGCAGCACTGCGGATTATGTAGAAAAAAAATGCCACGTAAAACACAGATATATAGATAGATGCAACAAACTTGTCAAAAAATTTGGAGGGATGGTGAACATGCGCTACTTTTGTGTTCTCCGAGGTGGCAATGGTCCCCTCCGGGGTTTTGGTTGTCGGTGGAAATGGGACTTCGCATCGGCGGCGGTAATTTGAAAAAGTGAAATTTTGAGAAGTGCCCAGTAGTGAATAATTATGCAGGATTCAAATATACTATTAGAAAGAATTGCTACAGCATTAGAAAAAATAGCGTTAATACTTGAAGATAAAACGAACACCTCACTAAGTATTGTTGCTGAACACGTGAATAATGAAATATCTTCTCTTGAAGAAGATTCTGAAGTTCCAACAATTTTAAAAAACGAGAAAAAAGAGGTTGACGTCCACATATTGATTGAAAAACTAGCTGAGAATAGAATAGCTGTTAAAACATATCCTGAACGTGAGCAAGAAAATTCGGAACTCGATAATCTATCCCAATTTATGGGAAGTAGGTTTTCTGACATAAAGGTTGTATACGAGAAAATAAAAAGAAGTCTTAACTCTTCTGCTGGTTTTCACTTGGACATGAAAACATTCTCTCAATCTTCAGTTTCGTATTCTTGTCAATTATGCACTATGCTGTACAAGATAGCATTTTTATCAGAATACAAATATCTAAAGTCTCCGCGCTATAGTCTTCACGCTACACCTAATAGGATTCCAATGGCTATAAATTTTCTAACAGGGCACTGGCTGGAGTATTTTGTTAAACTAACAATATTGAGTGTAATTAATAGATTACCATGTAAAGTTGAATATTCTTATGTCATCAATCCTCAAATCATATTGCCAAATGGTGATGACTTTGAATTAGATGTTGTATTTCTGATAAATGGGAATATTTATTGGATTGAAGCAAAAACTGGTGCATACCAAAACTACATCGACAAGTATTCAAAGGTTGCAAAAAAGTTGAATGTAATGTCCGAGCGTATGTTTATGGTACTAACAGAAATTCCATCACAAGATATCACGCGAATATTGGAAAAAAATTTCGGCATCCAAATAATTCAAGTGGAAGAATTTGAAAGAAAAATGACCGAAGTATTAACTTGTGAAGTTATTAGTAATAACGATAAGGAAAAGAACTGACTAAAGATGATACAATTAAGATAATTGATGATTTGTTTTCAGAACTAAAGAAACTCTAATTTAAAGCATTTATCTACAGCCTGTGCCCCAATCCCGCACAGGCTTTTGTTTTCTTTTGCATCATAAAACCACACGCATGGGGGAAGCAAAGCCTCATATTATGACTATAAAACGTATGCCTTTATGTCATTAACCCGAAACCACAGCCATGCAGGCAGTTAGCAAGTGCGTTATTCGTTCTGCTGATTAATCAGGTTCACCACCACCTTCACCATCACATCCTTTTCCTCTGTTTTGCTCTCGGCAATCATCAGGGTTAGGGCAACGAGAGTGTTGTCAGCTAATCGTTTAGAACCGTCTGTGCGATAGAGGATGTGGTTGTTGTTGAGGAACCAAAGGAAGAGGGTGGCAGCAATGCGTTTATTGCCATCGCAGAAGGAGTGGTTCTTGGTCACCAAATAGAGCAACATGGCGGCTTTCTCCTCCACGCTCGGATAGAGCTCCTCACCACCAAAGGTCTGATAGATTTG